>NZ_POUC01000192.1 GCF_002891435.1 Streptomyces cahuitamycinicus | reverse complement strand
ACAGGACCCCCACCCCGCCACCCACGCCGCCGTCGCCCTGCTCACCGACCTCTACCGCGAAGATGCCTGACGCGGGCGCCAGCCAGCTCACTACATAGAGGCGCGGGCTGACACGAACCCCAGCCCATGACATCCCGTGCCATCCAACCCAGTCGCCGCAGGCCAGAGGGTTCGGGCCGAAGGAAGCGTCACGCGACTGCGTTGACAGCGAAGCTAGTCCGCGCAGGTCAGCGACTTCGACCGGACTACCTTCGCTGTCAAAGGACACGAACAGTCCGTTGACATCGAACCCACGTCCACCGGAAGGGGCGCTGGCGCCGCGAACCGTGGCTGACTTCCGCGGTGTGACGTTCATGGACTCCAGCGGCATCAACGTACTCATCTTCGCCCACCGGGCCGCCCAGGACGCTGAGGGCTGGCTGCGCCTGGCAGGTGTGCGGGAATCCGTCCAGCGCGTCCTGACACTCGTCGGCATTGACGCCCTCGTCCCCTGCCACTCCACCGTCGAAGAGGCCCTGACCAGCTGAAAACCCCATCCGGCGGCCCGGGGCGGTCCGGCGCGCTCCGTTGGCGTGGCAGGTGCTGAACATCCTGCGTCAGCCGCCCGTCCAGGCAAGCAAGGGGCAGGGACGTAGCGCCGCAAGCGGGTCACCCGGCTGTGTGGGCACCGACACCAGAAGGCAGGCGCTCGAGGTCGGTGGAGAAGCCAGGCCGTCTGACGCGGTGCGCCGCTGCGAGTGTCGTGCGCGCGAAGTGATGCGTTCCTGGCGTCGTGGCATGAAGCCCGAGGGTTGAGGGCAGATGCGATGGAATGCAGGGAACCCAGATGTATGCCACGAGCAACGCACGCGGCCGGCCTGTACGGGAGGGCGCCTCACAGCGGCCGGCCGAGGGAAGGCATCGGCGCCCTGGACGACGAGGGGGCCGGCGGCATCGCAGGCTTCTGGCCTACCGCGGCATCGAGCTGCTGCCCTCATCCGCTCTGGGAGGTCGGGTGAGGAGTGTCTGCTGCTGGTGCACATCCGCAAGGTGGTCGGGCGGGTGACCTGTCGAGCGTGCGATGAGTGCGCCGAGGGGATGATCACCGATGTCGTCCTGGACGAACCATTCCGTGACTGCGGGCTGGGCACCAGGGCGCTGTCGCATCTGCGCTCCCAGCATCCCGGTGTCACCTGGCACACCACGCTCGACAAGCGCCTCACTCGCGATCTGCTGCGCCGGATGCGCATCCCCAAGGCGAAGGTGGAAGGGACCTGCTCCCACCGTCGGTCTGACGTCGTCGTTGCCCCTGCCGGTAGTTGAGCGGTACGAGCTACTGCGGACGGTGGTGCACGGGGGCTCGGCGGCGGGACGTGGTGCCGGCGGCAAGGCAAGAGCCCTGCGTGCCGGACAGTGCAGGGCTGGCCACGGTCCCAGCCTCGACAGCATCTTCTTCGTCCATGGGCCCAGCGCGCGCCGTCAGTGGTGCAGGGCGTACGACGCAAGCTCGCGTAGCTCAAACGCCCGGGCGAGCGCGTGACCAATACGTTCGGGCCGACACTCACGACTTACTGCTGGTCACCGATGCCGGTGCTGGCGCCGCTCCTGGAGCTTCTTCATCTGCTCCTCGAGGAGTTTGTTGCGACCCTGGGTCTTGTGGCGCGCCTTGCTCCTCTGCCCGCCCTGGCCTTTGTGGAGCAGCTTGTCCGCCATGTCCTTGGCCCGCTGCCTCATCCCTTCTGCGCCCATGACCGCACCTCCGGCATAGCTGTTGGTCCTCTGCCCAGATTGGCATCCGGTCAGGGTCCTCGCATCTGGCAGCGGCGCCGTACTGTCGGGTTCAAGGTGCCGATTCCCACGTTCCCTCGGGCCTCTCGCCCGCCGGATCGAGGGCCTGGGCCAGCCGCACCAGCCCCGCCTGCCAGCAGATGGCATCAATTGCCTCAGTCAGCTGGTCACGCAGCACCCGGCAGCCGTCGTATCCCGCCGCCGGAGTCCTGACCGGTCTCTCCCCACCGCTCATACTCACCTCTACCGGTCGGCCGCGCCGCCCTGAATGCCTTTCCGCCTGCGTCGGCGGGAACACTCGCCACCGCCGAACAGACGACCATCCAGCACAACGTGTGATCGCCGCCCAGAACAACGGCCATACCCGCGGCATCACACCATCGGCCCAGCCCGCGCCCCGTGCGGCCGAGGCGGTCAGCGCCGGGCCGCAGAGCACCGGATGGCTGGCCAACCTCTCCTTCCTGGTGGACCGCGGTTCAGCGGAGCAGTTCCTGGCCGCAGCCGACGCACTCCGTAAGGAGCACCCGCACTTGGAGCTGCGAGTCAACGGCCCGCTGCCGCCCTACAGCTTCGTCGACATCCCCGCGTCACAGCAGGCCGAGGGCGGAGCCGCGGAAACATTCGGAGCCGCAGCAGCTCAGCCGACGAACGGGTAAGAACCTGCGAAGTCCTAAGCTCGGGCGGCTTCCGTCCTGCACGAGCTGATCGGCCAGGCAGCGGGGCCGGGCTGCAGGCAGGAATCTCGGGGCGGATGACGGCCGTGGACCGCTGCCGCCAGGCGTCCTTGTCGGGCTGGCCCGGCTTCGGTCTTCGACTTGCGGAATTTGTGCCGACTCGCAGACGGGCCTGGCCGACTCCTGGGCGGTTGGTGGTGACGTACATCTGCTTTTGGCGGCGGATCACCGTGTCAGCTGCGGTACACGCATCGCCGCCAGTTCAGGGCGGTTGACGTGCGATTCTCTTTCCGAGTTGCAGCCCGCCCGGCGGGCCACCGCGAAGACGACACTACACAAAGGTCCATTTTGTCATGAATGCGCGTGTGGGCTGCGTATGCCCGGATACACGGGTGAAATGGCATGGACACTGAGACGGCATGGAAGGCACAGCGGGCACACCGTGGCCGACCACGAGGTCGAGACCGGGCGGGGGACGGGTGCCGGGCCTGATGAGCAGGTGGAGCAGCGGGCCCCGGACAGTCCGAAGGACCTGCCCAAGCGCTCCTGGGGAGCGGTGCTGAAAGGCACCCTCAAAGAGTTCAAGAAGGACGAGCTGACCGACCGGGCCGCGGCACTGACCTACTACGGGATCCTGGCGCTCTTCCCGGCACTGCTGGCGCTGATCTCGCTGCTCGGGATCGTCGGCCAGTCGGCGACACAGCAGGTCCTGGACAACATCCAGAAGCTCGCTCCCGGCGCAGCGCGGGACGTCCTCACCAACGCGGTGAACCAGATGCAGGGCAACGCCGGCCTCGGCTCCATCATGGCGATCGTCGGTCTGGCGCTCGCGATCTGGTCGGCGTCCGGGTACGTCGCCGCGTTCATCCGCAGCGCGAACGCGGTCTACGACGTCCCCGAGGGCCGTCCCGTGTGGAAGGTGCTGCCGGTCCGGCTCGGTGTGACGGTGGTGCTGATGGTCATCGCCGTGATCAGTGCGGTGATCGTCGTCTTCACCGGCGGTCTGGCCCGGCAGGTCGGCACCGCCCTGGGCATCGGGGACACGTTCTTGACGGTGTGGTCGTTCGCGAAGTGGCCGGTGCTGATCATCCTGGTCACCGTCATGATCGCGATTCTGTACTGGGCGACGCCGAACGCGAAGGTCCGCGGCTTCCGCTGGATTACTCCGGGCAGCTTCCTCGCGCTGCTGATCTGGATGATCGCCTCCGCCGGGTTCGCGCTGTATGTGGCGAACTTCGCCTCGTACAACAAGACCTACGGAGCCCTCGCCGGAGTGATCATTTTCCTGGTGTGGCTGTGGATCACGAACTTGGCGATCCTCCTGGGCCTGGAGTTCGACGCGGAGATGAACCGCCAGCGCGCCGTCGCCGGGGGCCATCCGGCCGACGAGGAGCCGTATGTGGAGCCGCGTGATACCCGCAAGTGGGACGAGGACGACCGCCGCCGTTTTGAATCGTGAGCGATCCGGCTCTCCGCCGCCGCCCGGCTGATCGGCGTAACGCACGGCGTAACGCACCCTGAGGCAGCAGGTCGGTGAGCGCTAGCGCATGCCCAGCGGACATGAACGCGGAACGCTCGGCGTCATCGCGCTTTACCGGCCGTTCACTGACGGCCTTGGGTGGCGCGCTGTGCCCTGGGCAGGCGTGGGAGATGAGTTCTACTGATGGGCATCCGCGGACCGGGTTCCTTCCAGTGGGTCACACCTCCACAGCAGACGCTGCGGAGGAACTGCTGGCTCTGAGGGAGGAAAACTGTCAACTCAAGGAGGGAATTGCTGGGCCGCGCCCGTATCGACCAGGCCATGGGCGTGCTGGTCGCCTGGGGAGGTGCGGCTCCCGATGAGGCGTGGGACCTGCTGCGTGAGGTGTCGATGAACACCAACAGGAAACTGCGGATGGTGGCCGAGATTCTCGTCGGCTGGCCCGCCGGAGGGCCTCTGTTAGATGACGTGCGCGAGGCTCTCGATGC
This sequence comes from Streptomyces cahuitamycinicus, assembly GCF_002891435.1. GTDB lineage: Bacteria > Actinomycetota > Actinomycetes > Streptomycetales > Streptomycetaceae > Streptomyces > Streptomyces cahuitamycinicus. The sequence goes on along the minus strand of NZ_POUC01000192.1, from coordinate 9,964 downwards.
CGCTGTCGCGGCCGCTGCCAGCACGCGCCACTGTAGCTGTGGCCACTTTTGAGCGCAGCGCATGGCTGGGCGGGAGGCGCAGGGTGGGAGACCGCCGGCTGTCGGGGCCAGGCCCATGCGCCCATGTGGAACGGCGTTACCGCTGGCGCTTGTCCTCGGGCGTCTCGGCCTCGATCTTCTCCTTGCGGGCCTCGCCGGTGACGGGGACGTGCTCGCGGTGGCGCTGAAGACGCTGTGGTACGTCAGGGACGGCTGCGAGGTGGAGACCGGCGAGGTGATGGTCTTCACCGGTCCGCATTTCGCCCTGACCGTCCGTCATGGCCCGGCCGACCCCACCGGCGTGGCGGCCGGTCGGCTCGGTGAGGATCCGCAGATGCTGCGGTTCGGACCCGTCGCCGTGCTGCACGCCGTCCTGGACACGGCGGTCGACTCCTACACCGAGGCCGCCGTCCAAGTCCGCACCGACCTGACCGCGCTGGAGCGGCGCGTGTTCTCCGCGGAGCGCGAGGACTTCACCGAGCCGATCTACTCCCTCAAACGCGAGGTCCTGGAATTCCGCGACGCCGTCCAGCCCCTGGTCCCGGTCGTGCAGGACTTCGCCGGCCCCCACGCCGGGTGGCCAGAGGAGATGCTGCCGTACTTCCGCGACGTCGCCGACCACATGCACCGCACCGACACCGAGGTGCGCTCGTTGGACGAGCTGCTCAACTCCGCCCTCGACGCCCACCTCGCACGGGTGGGAACCTGGCAGAACGACGACATGCGCCGCATCTCCGCCTGGGCCGCGATCCTAGCCACCCCGACCCTCGTCGCCGGGATCTACGGCATGAACTTCGCCCACATGCCGGAGCTGAGCTGGACATACGGATACCCGCTCGCCGTCGCCGTGATGGCCGGCGCTTGCGCCCTGCTGCACCGGACCTTCCGCCGCAACGGCTGGCTGTGAACGCCAGGCACCTCCGTCGGCTGACGGAGACGCGGCGACACCACTGCCAGCCGCCCTCAAAGGGCGTCAGTCCTGGACGAGCCGATCGGCCAGACGCCGAGCCTGGGCCGAGCTGATCCTGATCCTGCTGATGTTCATCGGCCGCCTGGGACCGGTCACCCTGGTCTCGGCGCTGGCCCTGCGCGAGCGCAAACGCCGCTACCCTGCCCGAGGAGCGACCCGTCATTGGCTGACTACCTGCACAAACTGCGGCTTCGGCGCCGCAAGCGTCTCGCCGAGCAGCACGCCCAGAGCGTCGGCGACCAGCGGGTCGCGGTCATCGGCCTGGGCCGGTTCGGCTCCTCCCTCGCCAACGAGCTGATGCGGCGCGGCTGGGACGTCCTCGGTATCGACACCGACGCCCGCCTCGTCCAACGGATGAGCGACGGCCTGACCCACTCGGCGGTCGCCGACTGCACCGACCCCGAGGTGCTCCACCAGCTCGGCGTCCACGAGTTCACCAGCGCCGTGGTCGGCATCGGCACCGACATCGAGGCCAGCATCCTCATCGCCTCCAACCTGCTGGAGGCCGAGGTGCCCAACATCTGGGCCAAGGCCATCAGCCGCCAGCACGGCCAGATCCTCGAACGCCTCGGCGTCCACCACGTCGTCCTGCCCGAGCACGAGATGGGCGAACGCGTCGCCCATCTGGTCACCGGCCGGATGCTCGACTTCATCGAGTTCGACGACGACTACGCCCTGGTCAAGACCGTCGCCCCGGACACCGCCACCGGCGTCCCCCTTGGCCAGAGCCAGGTGCGCACCAAGTACGGCATCACGGTCGTCGGCATCAAACGCCCCGGCGAGGACTTCACCTACGCCAGCGCGGAGACGGTCGTCCAGAAGGGCGACGTCATCGTGGTCACCGGCAAGACCCACGCGGTGGAAGCCTTCGCCGAACTCAGCTGAGGCGTATGGAGTGCGTCAAAGGCGTCCCGGGCGCCGTTAGGGAGGCGTTAAGGACGGCCGCAGCCGCCTGGAAAGAGGGTTCCCTCTAGAGGTCCGTTCTTCCCGAACCTCATCCAGGAGCTTGCGATGGCCGACGTGGCCTTCGTCCTCACCACGATCGCGGTGTTCGCGCTTGTGGCTCTCGTCGCCAAGGGGGTGACGAAGCTGTGACCGCCGAGAACGTCATCGGACTGGTTGTGGCCGTCGCCCTGCTGGGCTATCTCGTCCTCGCCCTGATTTTCCCGGAGAGGTTCTGAGCACGCCCATGAGCTCCGTTCTTGCTGACGTGCTCCTGGTGGCCGCGCTCATCGGCGCGCTCGCCCTGGTGCACCGCCCCCTCGGCGACTACATGGCCGCCGTCTACAGCTCCACCAAGCACCTGCGCGTCGAGAAGTGGATCTACCGCTCGGTCGGTGCGAACCCGGACGCGGAGATGCGCTGGCCCGCCTACCTGCGCGGTGTCCTGGCCTTCTCCGCGGTCGGCGTGATCTTCCTGTACGTGCTCCAGCGGGTGCAGGACAAGCTGCCGCTGTCGCTCGGCTTCAAGCCGATCACCCCGGACCAGGCGTTCAACACGGCCGTGTCGTTCGTGTCGAACACCAACTGGCAGTCGTACTCGGGTGAGACGGCGATGAGCCATATCGCCCAGACCGCCGGGCTGGCCGTGCAGAACTTCGTGTCCGCGGCCGTCGGCATCGCCGTCGCCGTGGCGCTGGTGCGCGGCTTCGCCCGCTCCCGCACCGGGGACCTGGGCAACTTCTGGACGGACCTGGTGCGCGGCACCGTCCGTATCCTGCTGCCGCTCTCCGTAATCGCGGCAGTGCTCCTCATCTCGGCCGGTGCCATCCAGAACTTCGGCGACCTCCACACCATCACCACGCTGACCGGCGACAAGCAGGCCATCAGCCCCGGCGCCGTGGCCTCGCAGGAGGCCATCAAGGACGTCGGCACGAACGGCGGCGGCTTCTTCAACGCCAACTCCGCCCACCCCTTCGAGAACCCAGGCGGCTTCACCAACCTGCTGGAGATCTTCCTGCTGCTGGTGATCCCGTTCTCCCTGCCGCGCACCTTCGGCAAGATGGTCGGCAACGTGCGTCAGGGCTACGCCATCGTCGCGGCGATGGGCATCATCTGGTTCCTCGCCGTCGTCGCGGTGACCTGGATCGAATACGCCCACCCGGGCACCGCCTCACAGATCGCGGGCGGTTCCATGGAGGGCAAGGAACAGCGCTTCGGCGAGGGCCCGTCCTCACTGTTCGCGGTCTCCACGACGATGACCTCGACCGGCTCGGTCAACTCCTTCCACGACTCCTACCAAGGGCTGTCCGGCGGCGTGCTGCTGCTCGGCATGATGCTCGGTGAGATCGCGCCCGGCGGCGTCGGCTCGGGCCTCTACGGCATGCTGATCATGGCGATCATCGCGGTGTTCCTCGCCGGGCTGATGGTCGGCCGGACGCCCGAGTACCTGGGCAAGAAGATCGGCACCCGCGAGATCAAGCTGGCCGCCTGCTACATCCTCATCACCCCGGCGCTGGTGCTGATCGGCACCGCGGTGGCCATGGCCCTGCCGGACGGCAAGGAAGCCATGACCAACATCGACGCGCACGGCTTCTCCGAAGTCCTGTACGCCTACACCTCCGCCTCCAACAACAACGGCTCCGCCTTCGCCGGCTTCGGCGCGAACACCCCCTTCTTCAACACCACGCTGGGCCTGTGCATGACGCTGGGCCGGTTCCTGCCGATGGTGTTCGTGCTGGCCCTGGCGGGCTCGCTGGCCGAGCAGAAGCCCATTCCCGCCACCGCGGGCACCTTGCGCACCGAGAAGCCGCTGTTCACCGGTCTGCTGGTGGGCGCGATCATGATCATCACTGGTCTGACGTTCTTTCCGGCCCTCGCGCTGGGCCCGCTCGCCGAGGGGCTGGCGGCATGACCACCAACACGAAGAAGCAAGAGGACCCGATGTCCACGGTTACCCCGGCCCGGGCACCGCACAAGGACGTACCGACCGGACACAAGCACCCCGAGGGCCGCGTCGGCGCCGGTCTCTTCGACCCCAGGCAACTGGTGAAGTCGCTGCCGGACGCGTGCCGCAAGCTCGACCCACGGGTGATGGTCAAAGCGCCCGTCATGTTCGTGGTCCTGGTCGGCTCGGTGGTCACCACCGTGCTCGCGATCAAGGATCCGGGCGACTGGTTCGGCTGGGTCATCACCGCCTGGCTCTGGCTGACCGTCGTCTTCGCCAACCTGGCGGAAGCGGTCGCCGAGGGCCGAGGCAAGGCGCAGGCCGACACCCTGCGCAAGGCCAAGACCGACACCGTCGCCCGCCGCCTCGCCGGAGACGTCGATAAGCGGGTGCCGGGCACCGAGTTGAGGATCGGCGACCTAGTCGTATGCGAGGCCGGCGACATCATCCCCGGCGACGGTGACGTCGTCGAGGGCGTCGCGAGCGTCGACGAGTCGGCCATCACCGGCGAGTCGGCGCCCGTGATCCGCGAGTCCGGCGGTGACCGCTCGGCCGTCACCGGCGGGACGAAGGTCCTCTCCGACCGCATCGTCATCAAGATCACCACCAAGCCCGGTGAGACGTTCATCGACCGGATGATCAACCTGGTCGAGGGCGCGGCGAGGCAGAAGACGCCGAACGAGATCGCGTTGAACATCCTGCTCGCCTCGCTGACCATCGTCTTCCTGCTTGCGGTGGTGACGCTGAAGCCGTTCGCCATCTACGCGGGTGCCGACAAGCAGACCTCGATGATCGTTCTCACGGCTCTGTTGGTCTGTCTGATCCCGACCACGATCGGCGCGCTGCTCTCGGCGATCGGCATCGCGGGCATGGACCGGCTGGTGCAGCGCAATGTGCTGGCCATGTCGGGGCGGGCGGTCGAGGCGGCCGGTGACGTGTCGACACTGCTGCTGGACAAGACGGGCACGATCACGCTCGGCAATCGGCAGGCAGCCGAGTTCGTTCCGGTGCGCGGGATGACGGAGGCCGAGGTCGCCGATGCCGCCCAGCTGTCGTCGCTGGCTGATGAGACTCCCGAAGGCCGTTCCATCGTCGTACTGGCCAAGGAGAGGTACGGGCTGCGTGAGCGTCATCAGGGGGAGCTGGCCGGCGCCGAGTGGATCGCTTTCACCGCCCAGACCCGGATGTCGGGTGTGGATGCCGAAGGGCGCAAGGTCCGCAAGGGCGCGGCCGGGTCGGTCATCGCCTGGGTGCGGGAACAGGGCGGCGAGGTCGCCGAGGACGCGGACACCATCACCAACCGCATCTCCGAGGCCGGCGGCACTCCGTTGCTGGTCGCCGTCCGGGATGACCAGGGCGCCCGCGTCCTGGGTGTCATCCACCTCAAGGACGTCGTCAAGGACGGCATGCGGGAGCGGTTCGAGGAACTGCGCCGCATGGGCATCACGACGATCATGATCACGGGCGACAACCCGCTGACCGCTAAGGCGATCGCGGACGAGGCCGGGGTCGACGATTTCCTCGCCGAGGCCACACCCGAGGACAAGATGGCCCTCATCAAGCGCGAGCAGGCCGGTGGCAAGCTGGTTGCGATGACCGGCGACGGCACGAACGACGCGCCCGCGCTCGCGCAGGCGGACGTCGGTGTCGCCATGAACACGGGTACGTCGGCCGCGAAGGAGGCCGGCAACATGGTCGACCTCGACTCCAACCCGACCAAGCTCATCGAGATCGTCGAGATCTTCAAGCAGCTCCTCATCACCCGGGGTGCGTTGACGACGTTCTCCATCGCCAACGACGTCGCCAAGTACTTCGCGATCATCCCGGCGATGTTCGCCGTCGCCTACCCGTCGCTCGACAAGCTCAACATCATGGGGCTGGCCTCGCCGGAGTCGGCGATCCTGTCGGCCGTCATCTTCAACGCGCTGATCATCGTCGCGCTCGTACCGCTCGCCCTGCGCGGCGTGCAGTACCGGCCGATGAGCGCGGACAGGATGCTCCGTCGCAATCTCGGCTTCTACGGCCTGGGCGGGCTGATCGTCCCGTTCATCGGCATCAAGATCATCGACGTACTCATCTCGCTGATCCCCGGGATCGGATGAAGGACATGAACACTTCTGTGGTGAACACCGCGCGGATGCTGTGGGCCGCGCTGCGCATGCTGCTCGTCCTCACCCTGGTGACCGGCGTCATCTACCCGCTGGTGGTGACCGGCATCGGGCAGGCCGCCTTCCATGACCAGGCCAACGGCTCGATGGTAAAGGCCGACGGCAAGGAGGTCGGCTCGAGGCTGATCGGGCAGAGCTGGAGCATCAAGGGCACTGACAAGCCGGACCCGAAGTGGTTCCAGGGCCGTCCCTCCAACAGCGGCTACGACCCGCTGGCCACCGGCTCCAGTCAGCTGGGCGCCAGCGACCCGACCCTGGTCAAGCACGTGCAGGCGGCGAAGAAGCAGGTCGCCGAGTTCAACCGTGTCTCCGAGTCCGAGGTGCCCGTCGACGCGGTCACCGGCTCGGCCTCCGCCATCGACCCGGACATATCCCCGCAGTACGCGGACATCCAGGTCAAGCGGGTCGCCGAGGCGAACGGGCTGACCGCCGCCCGGGTCGAGAGGCTGGTCAAGGACCATACTCAGGGCCGTACGCTCGGCTTCCTCGACCAGCCGCGCGTCAACGTCCTCGAACTCAACATCGCGCTCAAGGAAGCGGCCAAGAACTGATGGCCCTTGCAGGCAGGACCGCGACCAGGGGCCGGGGGGCTTCCGTCCCCCGTCCCCCGGCGCGGCTCCGGATGCCTGACCGAAGAAAGGAAGGCCGCACTCCGATGACCCGGGTGCTGGTGGTGGAGGACGATCCACAGCTCGTACGAGCCCTCGTGATCAACATGCGGGCCCGGCAGTACAGGGTGGACGCGGCGCCGGACGGCACCACGGCCCTCCGGCTCGCCGCCGCGCACCGGCCCGACGTGGTCGTGCTCGACCTGGGGCTGCCCGATATGGACGGAATCGAGGTGATCAAAGCGCTGCGCGGCTGGACCCGGACACCCATCCTCGTCCTGTCCGCACGCCGCACGTCAGAGGAGAAGGTCGCCGCCCTGGACGCGGGCGCCGACGACTACATCACCAAGCCGTTCAGCATGGACGAACTGCTGGCCCGACTGCGGGCCGCCGTCCGCCGCACCGAGGCCGTGCCCCTGGCCCCCGAGGCCACTGTCGTCGCGACCGACGACTTCACCGTCGATCTGCTGGCCAAGAAGGCCAGCCGCGCTGGCCGCGACATCCGGCTGACCCCCACGGAGTGGCATCTGCTGGAGATCCTGGTGACCAGTCCCGGCCGCCTGGTCACGCAGAAGCAGCTGCTCCAGGAGGTCTGGGGCCCTATGTACGCCAACAATTCGAACTACCTCCGGGTGTACATGGCCCAGCTCAGGCGCAAACTCGAACCGGACCCCGCCCACCCCCGCTACCTGATCACAGAGCCGGGCATGGGCTACCGCTTCGAGACCTGACCCGGCGGCGATCCTCCCCCATCCGCACGACAGCAGAGACGAGACCATGGCACGCGGCAAGCTCCGGATCTACCTCGGCGCGGCACCGGGCGTCGGCAAGACCTACGCCATGCTCTCCGAGGCGCACCGCCGTATCGAGCGCGGCACCGACTGCGTGGTCGCCTTCGTCGAGCACCACCACCGGCCGCGCACCGAGGTGATGCTGCACGGCCTGGAGCAGATCCCCCGCAAGGAACTGCAATACCGCGACACCACGTTCACCGAGATGGACGTGGACGCCGCCCTGGCCCGGCGCCCGCAGGTGGCCCTGGTCGACGAACTCGCCCACACCAACATCCCCGGCTCCCGCAATACCAAGCGCTGGCAGGACGTCGAGGAACTGCTTACGGCCGGGATCGACGTCGTGTCGACGGTGAACATCCAGCACCTGGAGTCCCTGGGCGACGTCGTGGAGTCGATCACGGGCATACGGCAGCAGGAGACGGTCCCGGACGAGGTCGTGCGCCGGGCGGACCAGATCGAGCTGGTCGACATGTCCCCGCAGGCGCTGCGCCGCCGCATGGCGCACGGCAACATCTACAAACCCGACAAGGTCGACGCGGCGCTGTCCAACTACTTCCGGCCCGGCAATCTCACCGCCCTGCGCGAGCTGGCCCTGCTGTGGGTGGCCGACCGGGTCGACGAATACCTCCAGCAGTACCGCAGCGAACACCAAGTGACCAAGATCTGGGGCTCGCGCGAGCGCATCGTCGTGGGCCTGACCGGCGGACCGGAGGGCCGCACGCTGATCCGCCGCGCCGCCCGGCTCGCGGAGAAGGGCGCCGGCGGCGAGGTCCTGGCCGTCTACATCGCCCGCAGTGACGGCCTGACCTCCGCCTCCCCGAAGGAACTCGCCGTTCAACGCACCTTGGTGGAGGACCTGGGCGGCACCTTCCACCACGTCATCGGCGACGACATCCCGGCGGCCCTGCTGGAGTTCGCCCGCGGGGTCAACGCCACCCAGATCGTCCTCGGCGTCTCGCGGCGCAAGGGCTGGCAGTACGTCTTCGGCCCGGGCGTCGGCGCGACCGTCGCCCGGGACTCCGGCCCCGACCTCGACGTCCACCTCATCACCCATGACGAAGCGGGCAAGGGCCGCGGACTGCCCATCGCCCGAGGCGCACGGCTCGGCCGGGCGCGGATCATCTGGGGGTGGATCGTCGGCGTGGCCGGCCCAGTGCTGCTCGCGCTGCTACTGACCCACATCGCCGCAGAGCTCGGCCTCGCCAACAACGTCCTGCTGTTCCTGTCACTGACGGTGGCCGCGGCCCTGCTCGGAGGTCTGCTCCCAGCACTGGCCTCGGCGACTGTCGGGTCAGCGCTCCTCAACTGGTTCTCCACCCCTCCCGTCCACACCTGGACTATCGCCGATCCGAAGAACATCGTCGCGATCGCCGTCTTCTTCGCGGTGGCCGCCTCGGTCGCCTCTGTGGTGGATCTGGCCGCCCGGCGCACCGATCAGGCGGCCCGGCTACGCGCCGAAGCCGAGATCCTCTCCTTTCTCGCCGGCAGTGTGCTGCGCGGCGAGACCAGTCTGGAAGCCCTGCTGGAGCGCGTGCGGGAGACGTTCGGAATGGAGTCGGCAGCGCTGCTGGAACGCGAGACCGACCTCGCCCCGTGGACCTGCGCGGGCCGCGTGGGCGCCGCGCAGCCGGTCAAGCGACCCGAGGAGGCGGACGTGGACATGCCGGTCGGCGACCACATGGCCCTCGCCCTGTCCGGCCGCGTCCTACCGGCCTCCGACCGCCGGGTGCTCGCGGCGTTCGCCGCCCAGGCGGCCGTCGTCTTGGATCGCCAGCGGCTCCAGCATGAGGCCGACCAGGCCAAGGAGCTGGCTGAGGGCAATCGCATCCGCACCGCCCTGCTCGCCGCCGTCAGCCACGACCTGCGCACACCCCTCGCCGGCATCAAGGCATCCGTCTCCTCCCTACGCTCCGACGACATCGCCTGGTCCGAGGAAGACCAGGCCGAGCTGCTGGCCGCGATCGAGGACGGCGCCGACCGCCTCGACCACCTCGTCGGCAACCTCCTCGACATGTCCCGCCTCCAAACCGGCACACTCACCCCGCTCATCCGCGAGGTCGACCTCGACGAGGTGGTCCCCATGGCGCTCGTCGGTATACCGGACCCCGAGGCCGCCGTCGTCCTGGACATCCCCGAGACACTGCCGATGGTCGCCGTCGACAAGGGCCTGCTGGAACGCTCCGTCGCCAACGTCGTGGAGAACGCGGTCAAGTACAGCCCCGACGGCGAGCCGGTGACCGTCTCGGCCAGCATCCTCGCCGACCGCGTGGAGGTCCGAGTCGTGGACCGCGGCCCTGGCGTCCCCGACAAGGCCAAGGACCGCATCTTCGAGCCCTTCCAGCGCTACGGCGACGCCCCGCGCGGAGCCGGTGTGGGCCTGGGGCTCGCAGTGGCGCGCGGCTTCCTCGAAGCCATGGGCGGCACCCTCACCGCCGAGGACACACCCGGCGGCGGCCTCACCATGGTCCTCACCCTCCCCGCCGCCCCCAGCCACACAT
>NZ_POUC01000191.1 GCF_002891435.1 Streptomyces cahuitamycinicus | reverse complement strand
CGGGGGCGGTTCACCGGAGTCTCCACAGCTTGTGGGACCAGTGGGCGAGGGGGAGGCCGGCGGTGATAACGACGAGGGCGACGAACGCGAGGACGGCGATCACGGCTGCGCCCCGTCCTGCTGCTCTGCCGCGGCGAAAGCGATGCATCCGCAGCGGTTCGTCTCGGCGCCGGCCTGGCAAACGCCGCCCTGGTGCCAGTTGTACGGGTGGGCGCAGACGGCGCAGGGCGTGGCGAGAGTGAGGAGGGGCTTCGGCGCGGGTCGCGCCCCGTCCTGCTGCGCCCCGGCGGCGGGCTGCGGGTTGGCCAGCACTGCGGCATTGGCCTCCGCGCCAGGACAGACGAAGTCCTTCGGCGGTTCAGGCTGCTTGAGGCAGGCGGGGCAGTGGTGCGGGTCGCCGCCCTTGTGGAGCAGGCCGAGATCCCACGCCCGTCGCGGCCAGCTGGGGTTGGTGGGCGCCTCGGTGCCGGGCTGCGCCTCGTCGGCCATGGCCAGTTCGGCGGCGAGGTCTCGGGCGATGGCCGCGCAGGCATTGCACTCCTGACAGCACCCGAGGAGCCGCTCGTCGAGCTGGGACAGGAACTCGCGGAGGACGGCGGCCCTGAACGCGGCCCGGTCCACGAACGCCTCGTCGGCGGTGAGCGCTTCGGCGGGCAGCGGACGGACGTTCAGGGCGGGGCGCGCCTCGACTTCGGCAGCACCCAGCAGGACGTCGGCCCGGGGCACGGGCGGCGGCAGCACGGTCATCGCTGCGTCGGCGTCGTTGCCGTAGCAGACGAGATCGTCCGGGTGGGCGTCGGCCCAGCGGTGGCCGGGGTTGTTCCGCTCGTAGATCGCGGCGGCGATGCGGTCGCGGAGCGCGGCCAGGTCTGCGGGCGGGGTCTGCCCGTCGGTCTCGATCACCGCGTACAGCTCCCTCGTGCCGATCAGCTGCTGCCGGTGGAGCCGAGCGGCGTCGCGGATCTGGTCGAGGCGGTGGGTGGCGATGCCGAGATTGGCCAGTGTGGTGAGCGCCTGGCGGTTCTGGTCGGTCACGGTGTGGCTCCTGGTGGGCGGAGTGGCGGCGGGGAGGGGCTGTGTGCCCGCTGGGGGGCTCAGGACGATCACGGCGACCCCCCGGGCCGTCTGGAGTGCTGCGGGGCGCTGTGGGGGCCGTCTGTGCGCGATGACGGGCGGAACCGGATGTCCGCGCCGGGCTCAGGCTGCGTCTGGCTGGTCTGTGTGGATGAGGCGGAGGTGGCGTGGCTGGTGGCGTTGGCGGTCGCGTGTGGCGCGTTCGCTGGTGTCGTGCCAGCCGTTGAGGGCTTCGAGGAGGTCGGCGACGTGTTGTGCCTGTTCTCCGGGTGTCCAGGGTTCGTGGGGTGGCTTGGTGGGTGGTCGGGTGGGGATGGCTTCCTGCATGAGCCGCTCGTACGGGGTGGTCATGTGCGCTCCCCGGGGGTTGGTGGTTGGGCGGTTGGTCGGCGGTGCTGGTCAGGCGGTGAGTGCGCGGCGGGCCTCGGTGATGGCGGTGGGCGCGTCGGGCCAGCAGAAGAGGCGGTCGACGGTGAGGGCGCTGATGGACTCCTGCCATCCCTCGGTGGTCCATGCGCGGCCGCCTCCGTAGGCGGGGATGCTGACGGCCCATCCGGTGCCGTGGGCGAGGTTCTGGCGGCGGACGAGGAGGGTGGTGCCGCCGTTGTCGGGGACGGGGACGCGGTACTCGGTGGCATCGGCTGCGAGGGCGCGGAGGTCGGTGGTCTCGGCGTCGGCGACGGCCATGACGGCGTCGGCGAGACGGGCCCGGTCGTCGCGGCGTTCGACGAGGGCGTAGGGGTCGGCGTCCCGCAGGGCGGCCATGTAGCGCTCGCGGCGGTCGTGCTCGGTCTGGTCGGCGGTGGTCATGCGCTGTGCCTTCCGTGGTCGGTGGTGGCGAGCAGGGGCTCGCAGCGGGCGTGCACTCGGCGGTCGGGCCGCTGGGGGTCGGGCATGATCCGGCGGTTGCAGCCGGGGCAGCGGTGCCAGGTATCGAAGTCGTCGGGGTTCGGCGGCGCCTGGTCGTCGCGGTGTGGTTCGTGGGATTCGGCTTGATCACCGGAGCGCCCAACCACCTGAGGTTGGAAACCGCCCTCAGCCCCGTCTTGGGAACCCCATGGGAACCCCCCTGGGTTGTTCGGGGGGCGGTCCCCCGAACCATTCGGGGGGCGGTCCCCCGTTCTCGTTCGGGGGGCGGTCCCCCGTTCTTCTTCGGCCGTACCGTCGGTAAGTTCGGGGGGCGGTCCCCCGTTCTCCGTGTCGTCCAGTTCGGGGGACCGCCCCCCGTTCTCCTCGGTCCACGGGGCAGCCTTCCGCCCGGCCGCGCGCTGCTGCCGAGCCTCCTCCCGAGCAGCTTTCGTACCGTCGAGGTAGGCGACCGCGGCGGCCCAATCCGGGAACGGGGTCGGGAGGATGACGTACAGGGCGGAGCGGCCCCGGCGACGTTCTCCAGCGACCCTCACGACCCCGGCGCGGATCGCGGCCTCCAGGCGGTCACGACAGTCCTTCTCGTCGCATCCGGCCGCCCGGGCAATGTCCTTGATACGCATGGGCTTGCGGTCGCCGAAGCGGAGTTCTCCTGAGGCACTGGCCATCGAGCGGAGCGCGTAGAGCAGCGTGTGCACGTGCGCGCGCTTCAGCGCGGCCGGCATGCTGGGGACCCACTTCCAAGCGAGCGCGTTCCCGTAGGCGTTGGGGACGCTGCCGCTCGGTGGGGCCTGCTCGTCAGTGCTCAACTCGGGCTTCTCTCAGTGCGGGTGGTGAACCGTTCCGGCGGTGCCGCCCGGGGCGGGAGTCGTCGCCCCGGGCGGAGCTCGGTCAGCGGACGAACTCGGCGCGGCGGCGCTCTTCCTTCTCCCGCTCGGCCTGCCGGTACTCGGCCTCGGTGGGGTGGCCCGCGAACGAGGCGTCGAGGAGGTGCCCGGCCTTGCGGGGGCCGTTGCCGATCTCGTCGAGGGTTCCGTCCATGCGGCGGGCCCTCCACATGGCGCGCTTGGCCTCCAGCAGGGCGGCGGTTTCCTCGTCGTCGCGGGCGGCCTCGCAGCCGGTGACGCGCAGCTTCACCTGCGGCTGCTTCTCCTCGCCCTTGGCGTGCCCGGTGTACTGCACGGAGGACAGTTCGACGATGGCGACGATGGTCTCGCCGGGGTTCTCGAACAGCTGGCGGCGCTGCTCGTCGGACAGGGCGACCTCGACGAGGCCGGCGGTCGCGTCGAGCTTGACCTCGACCTGTGCGTCCTTGTGGAGCTTGGGCATGGGCTGTGCCTTTCGGAATCGGTGGTGCTGGGGCGTGTGGTCAGGCGGCCGGGGCGAGGGGGAAGGCGTGCATGCTCCGGCCCTCGGGGAGGGCGATCGTCCAGGGGCCGCCGAACAGGCCGTAGGCAGCCCAGTCGCAGCCGCGGCCGATGTACTTGCCGCGGCCCTTCTCCAGGGCGCCGAGGGTGCGACCGATGCACTCCTGACCGACGACGTCCGAAGCGATGACGTCGGCGCCGGTGCGGTGCTTGCGCGGATGAGCCGCGAGGGCCTCACTGAAGTCCGCCCCGTCGGCGATGTCGCCGCAGGAGGGGCAGAGGAACGCCCACTTGAGCGGGTCCTCGCCGAAGCGCTCGGTGGCCTCGGCAACCAGCTCGGCCTGCGTCAGCTTGCGGTGCTCAGTCGTGGTGGTCATGCCTGTCCGTTCTCGTGGTCGTGGTCCGCGCTCGCGGCGCGGTAGGTGTAGATGGCGCCGGGCCCCGGAGCCGGTCGCGGCAGTCCCTTCACGGCCCACGGCGAATGCGCGTCGCACTTCCAGCCGGTGAGGTAGAAGCGGACCTCCCCGTCGTGCTAGTCGTTGGGGATGTCGCAGGGCTTCGGGACCCGGCCGTTCATGCAGGCGTTCCGAAGATCGCCGCGAACGCCTTGTCGGCCCGCTTGTTGGCCTCCCGCATCGGCCGGTCTTCCAGGTGACCGCCAGCGACACAGCCGTCCATCCCACAGCCGGTCAGCACCGGGCCGACCGGCTGCCGGCCGTGATGCAGTTCGAAGGAGACGCGGGCGGCTGGGATGCGCTGCTGGCGGTAGCACACGTGCGGCGTGCTGCGCTTCCAGCGCAGGTGACCGTCGTCGATCGCCTCGGTGTTGGCGTGGAACGCTTCCGCGAGGGAGCCGTACCGCTCGCGCGGCCCGCATCGCGGAGCCGGGAGTCCGAGCGCCTCGCGGGTGCGTTGCACGGTGGCCGGGGCGACGCCGAGCTGCTTGGCGATGTGCATCTGCGGGATGTTCTTGCGGAGCAACGTCTCGATGTCCCGTCGGAGGGTCTCCCGCGCCTTGGCGCGAACCTCGCGCTGCGCCTCGGGCTCGGCCTTGCGTTCACGTTTGCAGGCCTCGCAGTACGGGCGCCCGTCCCGCTCCAGGCGGCCGTGCGTGCTGTGGTCGTGGCCGTACGGGCAGGTGTCCTGCCGGTCGTCGAGCCCGTTGGAGCGGCGGAGTTCCTGACGTTTGGCCTGGCGGCCGGCCTCGTCGTCGACGTGGTCGGGGGCGATGCAGCGCTTGTGTCCGCAGTCGGCGATGGCGTAGCCCTGCGGCGGCCGTCCGTGCTGCATCTCGAAGGCGATGGCGGCCGGGCTGTAGGTGCCGTCCTTGTACCGCATGACGGGTGTGCCTGCGGCGCCCACGCGTTCGCCGGTCCACTCGATGTGGCCGCCATCGACGGGGCGGGCGTACAGCTTCCACTTCTCTTCGATGGTGCGGGTCTGCTCGATGGGGACGTAGGCGGGCAGGCCGAGTTCTTCGCGGATGCGTCGGACGCGGTGCTTGTCGACGCGGAGTTCGCCCGCGATGCGGCTGTTGCTGTGTCCCTCTTGGAGCATGGCGATGATGTCGGCGCGGGATGCGTTCGCCGGGCGGGGGCTCATCGGGTCACCGCCTCGTAGCCGAGCGGGTCCTCGCCGGGGGCCAGGCCGCGGACGACGAGGACCAGCTGCTCGCGCTTCCGCTTGGGGCCGAGCCGCATGTCGGGCCCGAGCACACGGGTGTGGTCGTCGTCCTCGAACAGGCCCGCGTCGACGAGTCCGTCCACGGCGGCCTTGAAGCTGGGGTACCAGTTGGCCGGGTCGCGGCGGCCGTTGTCCTTCGGGTGGACGACGCCGAGGATGTGGGCCCGCTGGAACGGGAAGCCGGGCTTGGCGGCGTCGATGGCGTCCAGGAGGGACGGGCACTCGCTGACGGCCTCCCGCGCTGCGGTGCGCAGTTTGGCCGTGAGCTTCATGCGGTCCTTGTAGTGAAGCGACCGGTTGGCGTTCAGGAGCTTCAGCCCGGAGGGGAGTTCGATGACGTAGGGCCGGGGCCCGGCCGCCGTGGTGGCGGCCGGAACCTCGGGGGTGAACAGGGTCAGGTCAGCCACGGGGCACCGCCGTGGGTGTCTCGCAGCGGCACGTCCAGCAGGTGCGGGTGCGGCCTCCGAACGCGTGCAGCCGCTCCTGCTTCTCGGCCGGGCACCATGCCCAGTCGTCGACCTCGGTCGGGCGCATCAGCTCGGCGAGGGTCACCGGCTCCTCGACGACGCGCGGGGCACGGTGGGCGCCGGCCGGAGCGACGATCTGCCGCAGAGCCCGGCAGGCGCGGCGCACCCGGCGGCCCCTCACGCGTCACCGCCGCGCAGCTCGCGGGCGTTGTCGTAGCCCTCCCAGTTGTCGACGCCCGCGGCCTCCAGCGCGGACAGCCAGGCGTCGCGCTCCTCCAGCTCGGCGACCCGCTTCCGCAGCTTCTCGGCCTCGCCGTCGCTCGGGTCGTTCGCCGGTGGGGCCGGGGCGATGGCCGACGGGACAGTGCCGCCGAGACGACCCTCACGCCACGCCTGCGCGATCGCGGCCTTACCGACATCCGGCACGGTCATCCGCGTGTACGCGGCCCGCCCCTGCATCGTCACGCCCGGAACCTCGTGGATGACGCCCGTCTCGGGGTCCGCCCACTCGGTGACTCCAGCTGCGGTGATCTGGTCGAGAATCTTCTTCTGGAATCCGGGCTTCACCGAGGTGACGAACTTCCGCTCGATCTCGGTCCCGAAGTGCTCCATCACCCAGGCCGTGAACTGCTCAACGTCGGCGATGGCAGCGGCGGCCTTGGGCTGGACGAGGCTGATGGTGCCGACGTCGGGGCCCTCGTCGAGGCTGACGCTGATCTTCTGGGTGCCGGTCTCCGCCTTCGCGGCCCTCAGCCCGTCCTCCAGCTCCTTCTTCGCCGTCTTCAACTCGGCGCCGATGGCGTCGTGGAGGGTGGAGAGGACTGCTGCGCGGGCTGCGGTGTCCTTCAAGCTCATGTGCTACTCCTTGGGGTGGGCCGCCCCGATAGCCGCGGGGCGGCCCGTGGTGCGTGCGGTGGTCAGGCGGCGACGGAGCCGCGCATGAGCGCGGTGGCCTGCCTGAACTCGGCGGCGGTGCCCTGCTCGATGGCGTGGCCGAAGGAGTCGGCGAACTGTGCGGGGAGGCCCTCGGCGAAGTTGGCGTCGCGGGCGGCGGCCCACATCGCGTCGAGGGCGCCCTGCCGCTCGGCGTCCCCGGCGGGCGGCATCGCCCCTGGCCGGGGGCCCCCGGCCAGGGCCGGGTCGGCCGCGGGCTTCGGGCGGGACCGCTTCGCGGCGGCCGGCGGGGGCGTCGGCTGGTGCTCGGGCTCCGGCTCCGCACCGGCCGGTGTGTCCTTCGGGCCGTGCTCCGCGATCTCCAGATCAGACGACGTCCACAGATCCAGGGCCATGCCGAACCGCATGCCAGCGTTCCGGATCGCGTCCCCGATGATCTCCTTCACCGCGTCCCCGCCCCGCTTGCCCTCGGCGTTGCCGTAGCCGAGCCGCGTCACACCGCACACCGTCAGGCGAATCCACAGGCCGCCGTTCTGGTCGTGCTGCGGCAGGCCCCTCTCGTCGAGCGCGACCGGCTCCCACCCCCACGCGGGGTCGACATTGAGGAGCCGGTTCGTCGCCTCGGCGTGCCCGACGTAGGCGAGGTCGATGTGCGCCGAGCTGATGTTGTTGCGGCACTTCTGGCACTTCACGCGCTGGTGGCTCTTGCACGCGCCCTTCATGTCGCGGCAGGTGCCACACCAGACGCGCGGCAGGTAGCGGATCTCAGCGGGAGGGAACGGCTCGCGGAGCCGGGCGAGCGAGGCGATCTGCTGTTCGGTGAGCTTGGGCGTGGTGGTCATGGGCGCACGTCCTTCCGGAGCGTGTAGTAGCGGGCGTCGGGCCGGTTGTGGAGGCGCAGCACGCCCTGGTGGGCGCGGCGGGAGAGGTACGCGCGGGCGTCCGCGCGGTGGAGGCCCTGGCCGTAGCGGGCCTTGAAGAGCAGCTGGACACGGGCGGTGGTCCACTCGCCGCCCCACGTGCGGATAGCGGTGTCGAGGACGCGGTCCCAGTCCGGCGGCCACGAGGGGGCCGGGCCGGCGGCCGGGGCCTGAGCCCCGGCCTGCACGACGGTCGTCACAGGGCGCCGTCCTTCCTGGTCTTGAGGGTGTAGAAGCGGCCGTCTTCCGGCCCGTGCTGGTTGAGGTGGCCCCGGCGGTTCAGCTCGGCCAGGTCGCGGCTGGCGGTGCCGCGCTGCGTCGGGCCGCCGGTCAGGCGACGGAGGTCCTGCACGCGGCCGGACGTCCACCGGCCGCCGTGGGTGCGGATGGTGTCGAGGAGCTGCGCGAGACGCTGCTCACGGCTGGACGTCGAGACGCTCACCGGCCCTCACCGCCCTCGGTCCACGCGCCCCACGGGCGGCCGGTGTCCGCGTAGGCCACCTCGTCCGCGATGTCCATCTCGGGCTCGTCGTCGGAGTCGTACGGGCGAGGGGTCATCGCTCGCACCCCTTCACCACGGCGATGGAGCCGAGGACGTACAGGGCCAGGCAGGCGAGGAAGAACAGGGAGGCGATCACGCGTCGGCCTCCTCGTCGTACTCGGAGGGGACCTCGATCGCGGTGACGATGTAGCCGGTGGTGGACTCCTCGTTCTGTCCGGCGGTGACCACCAGCTCGGCGACGCCGTCGTCCTCGTCCTCGATCCAGTCGAAGGAGAGGCTGGTGCCCGTCGGCCACGACCGGCGCTCCGTCGCCTCGCAGTGCGCGCGGGCGGCGGTGTCGGTGCCGTAGTGGCCGAGGGTGATCCCGGAGTCCGGGTGCTCGGCGCGGTAGACGGTGGTCGGCGCGGCCTCCAGCTCGGCGACGCGGGCCCGCAGCCGACGCTGCTCCTCGTCGCCCGCCGCCACGCTCTTGGCCCAGTCGTCGGCCAGTTTCTGCTGCTCGGCGTCCGCGACGACCATGTAGACGGCCAGAGCGTTGCGGTCGACGGTGCGGCCAGCCGCCCACGCGGCGTTTTCCCAACGGGCCTGCCGCTCCTCGGGCTTCTCGTCCGGGCCGAACGTCCCCGCGAGGTCGCGCGGCTCCGAGCCCACCGGCACCGGCAGCGCGTCCGCCGACCCGGCGATGCCGTGCTCGGCCAGCGTCGCCATGACGAAGTCCGGGCACGTGCGCACACTCTCCGGGGCGTACAACGCGATCCCACCCGAGGTGACCGTGCGGCGCGTCCAGCACACGCCATCCCGCGTGTTGACGACCAGCGGGGCGCTCACGGCGTCACCTCCGGCGCGTCCTCAAGCGTCCAGATCTTCACCGGGATGCCAGCGACCACAGCCGTCGCCACGGTGTACATCTGCGGGTCGGTCTTGCTGTGCGGCCGGGTCGTCGTCTCGACTCCGAGCGCCTCGGCCAGCTGCTGCACGCCGTCCCGGTCCATGTGGAAGTTCACGTCCACGCTGGGCTCGCCGGGGGCGAACGTGTGGCACGCCACCGTGACCGTCGACGGCGGGACCGGGGACACGACCTGCACGTACAAGGCCGCCGAGTGCGCGGCGAGAAGGCTCTGCCTGCGCTGCGTGTCGCTCATGCCGACACCTCGTTCGCGTCCGCAGCCGCCTCCAGCACCGCAACCGCCGACTCCGTGGTCCGTCCCTCGACGTCACCCCACGAGTCGACGTGCGCCTCCAAGTCGAAGATCCCGCCGAACAACGGGCCCTCACCGTCAACCTCCAGACGCAGCGCCAGCACGGCGATCGCCTCGTCCGCCAGCAGCGACGTGCGATGCGGGTCGCCGGTCGTCACGCACTTCAGCGCGGCCACGATCGACATCGGGCGCAGGGCGTGCGGGATGCACATTTCCCGGTTCATCGCGTCGGGCACGAAGTCGCCCTGATACAGGCCGTTCACGGCGAGCAGCCGAGCCGCCGCCCGGTACGCGCCGGGCACGGTCGTCGGCCGCGCCTGCGGCGCCTGGTGCAGCGGGAGAACCCTGCTGCTGCTCTGCAACAATGTGGCCATCGGGGCCTCTCTTTCGGTTCTTGTAGGGGCGCCGGTCGTTGGGTCGCCGAGCCGGACAAGCGGGCGGCCCTTCGGCGCGTTCAGGGGGATCAGGCGGCGTCGGCCGCCGGCACGCGTTCGGTGACGCGGCGGCGAGCGGGGCGCGCGAAGATCGGGCGCAGGGCGTCTACGACGTCCGTCGGCGGTTCCGGCGTGGTGGCCACGCGTTCGCGGATCTGGGCGATCACGTCGTCGCCGAGGAGCGCGCGACGCTCGGCCGCCCTCATGCCGCGGCCTCGATCTGGACTCGCTCCATGACCTCGCGAATGTCCAGGTCATATGCCTCGGAGAGGCGCATCGCCGAATTCAGGTCAGGCTGCGCTTCACCCTTGAGGTACCGGTAGACGGAGGACTCGGAGATCCCGGTTCGGCGGTAGATCTTCCAGCCGGTCGTGTCGCCGTGCGCTGCCGTCTTTTCGAGGAGCTTGGCCACGTTCAGGCGGTACACGTACTCACTCCTCTCGTGGGTGTCGCTGCTGGTAGCAGGGGGTTCCTTGCTCACGAGGGAGACTCTGCCATGAAAATCCCTCCCTAGCAAGGGAGCTTGCGGGACAGGGAGGAGTCGTTTTGGCATCGAACGTCTGTTCGTCAACTGGAGTGAGCTGCATTGACGCAGGTGATTGGCCTGATGGGGACTCTTGCGCGTGAGGGAGTTTCTGGTTACTCCCTATCTAGGGAGGTAAAGTGACGGGACATGACCGCCCCCCCAGAGCCGACGCGCGCGCAGCGATTCCGCGACGTCGTCGTGCCAGCCGCCGTACGCGCCGGCTACACCGGCCATGGAGCGAAAGCGCGTTTCGCAAAAGACACCGGCATGACGGACAGCACCGTCACCCGCCTGTGGCAGGGAAAGGCCATACCGGATAGTCGGTTCTTTCAGGGAATCGCTGACGTCACCGGCCTCTACCTGGGCACTCTGCTAGTTGAGGCAGGCCTACTTTCACAGGAAGCGCTCCAGTCACTGTCCGAAAGCGATCGGTCGCAGGTAGGCTCAGCACTCACTCCAGAGGAAGCTGCTGACCGACTTGGGATCAGTGATGACGTTGGGCGAGAGGTCTTCTTCCGAACCGTTGACCGTCTCAAGCGTCTCGAAGACAACCCCGAGCGCGGCACCGACCACGGAGAGGCAGCAGCGCAGATGTGACACGGGGGTGCGAATGGACTTCACGGGCGGCTCGCGAGCCACGAACGTAGCGGCAGCAGTGGCAATGCTCGGAGGTCTCCCCGCGATCCTCTACGGCATACTGCACAACGACACGGCACGCTCCATCGGCGGGGCGTGCCTCATCATGACCGCCCTGGTCCTCAACGCCCTTGTGGCCATTCGACGCTGGATAGTCGACACCAGCCACGAACGCCGGGCTCTGGCCGACGCACAACGCCAGGCCAGCGAAGCGCACCACCGCTACATAGCCTCGCAGGCCGCCCTCGAAAACGAACAGGCCCGCCTCAACCGCGACATGGCCGGCGAACGCCAGCGCATCGCCGCGCAGCTGATCGCCGAACGCGAAGCGATGCTCGTCGAGTTCGAGGAGCGCAAGGCCGAACTGGTCGCCGAGACGATGGAAACCACCTTCCTCATGATCAAGGGTGGAAAATTCGCCCCCGAGCCCGAGCCGGGCAACCTCATCCAGTTCCCGGAGAAGCTCCCGACGCAGGCGCCCTCCCCTTCGCGTGAGCGCTCACGCGAACATGGCGTAGTTGGGCCGTGAACCCCTCCTCGCCCGCGAACACGAGCGTGATACGGCCCGGCTCGATCGACCGAACACCACGGGCTCGTGCCCGGTTCAGCCGCACGTTCACGCAGGCCCGCACCACCGCGCGTTGCTGCTCAACCGTCAACGCCTCCCAACGATCCTCCACATCCTCGGCAGCGATCAGCCCCCGTACGACTGGGGGCGCCTCCACAACCTCCGTGTCCTGCTTCGCCTGCTTGATCAGCGGCAGCAGTTTGGCCTCCTGCCGGGCGAAGGACTCCAGCGACAGCTTCGGCTCACCCGTCTCCTCGTCGAACGTCTCAGCCTTCTCCCGCGCCTGCTCCAGCTGAGCCTCCAAGGCCTTCAGCCGCACCCGCGCCTTGGCGGCCCGAGCCTGCTGCTCGTCCGTACGGAACGCATCCGCGGCCCGCGTGCGGAGCCAGCCCAACAGGGCCTCCTCGACGTAGCCCTCCAGCAACTCGGTACGCATCATCGTGTGATAGCCCTCCGAGCACTGGTACGCGCGCGCACCACGGCGAGTCTTCATCGTCCTCAGATGCGGATGGTGACTGCACTCCCCGCACCGCCCGATCCCCGACAACAGGTGCTTCACCGACCAATCCTTGGTCGTCAGCCGCGCAGGGTTGCTGACGATCTGCTGCACCTGGTCGAACAACTCCTGCGGCACGAGGGCCGGCCATGTGGCCTTGCCGACAACCTCCCCTTGGAACACGCGCTGCCCGGCGTAGCCCGGGTTCCGCAGCATCGTCCGCAGGTGGTAGTAGTCCCACTTGATACCCGGCAGGCGCTCGCCCTTCTCACGGAGGCTCTGCACAATCGAATACTCGGTCTCGCCGGCGGCGATCCGCTCGAAGATCTCCAGGACGATCGGGCCGCGGTCCGGGTGTGCGTACTGCTCGATCAGCTCACCGGTGTCCGGGTCGTAGCGGCGGGCGTAGCCGTAGAGGATGCGGCCGTGCGGGGTGCCCTTCTTGGCGGTGGCCCGGGTCGTGCGCAGGTTGCGGTCCCGGATGCCCTCGGCCTCGTCCTCCGCTGCGATGGCGTCCATCGCGGTCGCCTTGCGGTCCTCCCGCTTGGAGAGGTCGTAGACCTGCCCGTTGTAGCAGAGCAGCACGTTGTTGTTCATGCACGCGTTGCGCAGCAGGATGTACGCCTCGACGTCGCGGTAGTAGCGGGACGCCTCGAACGCGACGACGATCCGGCCGCGGCCTGCTTCGATCGCCTCGATAAGAGCCTCGAAGTCCCTGCGCTTGCGCTTCGCGTGGCGGCTGGCGCTGCGGTCGACGTCCTGGTCGAAGACTTCGGCGATCGGCCAGTTGAAGGCCTCGCACATCTCCCGGCCGGTGGCGATCTGGTCGGCGACGGAGCGGCCCTTCTTCCTCGGGTCGCGCGAGGCGCGGCCGTAGAGGAGGGCGTCGAACGTGGTGTCCGGGTGGACCATGTGCAGGTACTCGGGCGCGATCGGCATGACCCGAGCCTAGCGAAAACAGTGCCTACCCGACATTGTCCGGAGCCAACTTCACGATCCTCCTCGCGCTGCTGCTCGGGCCCCCGGGTCTGGCGCAGCACGTCGAGCGGCGGGGGCTCGCGCCCCGGCTCGGTATCTCCCTGCGCGGGACGGCGGTGCTCGGGGGTGCGCTCTCGCTCGGTTTCGTCGTCGTGTGCAGACCGGACCCGAGCGTTGTGCGGGCCGCGGCCTGCGGGGCCGTGGCGCTGCTCGCCCTGGCGACCGGCCGCCGCAGATCGATGATCCCCGCGCTGGCGACGGCGGTTCTGCTGCTCGTGCTGTATGACCCCTGGCTCGCGCGGAGTTACGGGTTCCTGCTGTCCGTCGTGGCGACCGGTGCCCTGCTCACGCTCGCGCCGCGCTGGAGCGCCGGGCTGCGGCGGCGCGGGGTGCCGCCGGGGGTGGCTGAGGCGCTGGGCGCCGCCGCGGCCGCGCAGGCCCTGTGCGCGCCCATTGTCGCCGTGCTGTCGGCGCGGGTGAGCCTGGTGGCGGTGCCCTGCAATCTGCTCGCGGAGTTCGCGATCGCGCCGGCGACCGTGCTGGGTTTCGCGGCGCTGGCCACGGCACCGGTGGCGATGCCGGTGGCCCGGGCCCTGGCCTGGTGCGCGCACTGGCCCGCCGAGTGGATCGCGCAGATCGCCCGCACCGGGGCGGCGCTGCCGGGCGCGGGAGTGGACTGGCCGGGCAGGTGGACGGGGGCGGCGCTGCTCCTGGCCGTGACCCTCGTGGTGGTGCTCGTCGGACGGCGACTGCTCGGGCATCCCTGGTGGTGCGGGGTCTGCGGAGTGCTGCTGGTGCTGGTGGTGGTGCAGCCGCCGCCGCTGACCCGGGTGGTCACGGGCTGGCCACCGCCGGGCTGGCGGCTGGTGATGTGCGACGTGGGGCAGGGCGACGCCCTGGTGCTCGCGGCGGGCGAGGGGACGGGCGTGGTGGTGGACGCGGGACCCGACCCGCGGCTCGTCGACCACTGCCTGCGCTCACTGGGCATCAGCAGGATCCCGCTGGTCGTACTCACCCACTTCCACGCCGATCACGTGGCGGGCCTGCCCGGGGTGCTGCGCGGGCGGGCGGTGGGCGCGATCGAGACGACGGGGTTCGAAGAGCCCGCGGACCAGGCCGCGTTCGTACGGAGGCTCGCGGCGGCACGGCGGATCCCCGTGACGCGGGCAGCGGCCGGGGAGCAGCGACGTGCGGGGGAGTTGGCATGGCAGGTCGTGTGGCCGCCCCCGAGGCCGCCGGACCTACCCCCGGGGACGGTTCCGGAGGTGCTTCCCGAGGCGCTTCCGGCTCCTCCTGCGCCGGAGGGGCCGAATGACGCCAGTGTCGCCATGCTGGTCCGCTCCGGTGGGCTGCGCCTGCTGCTCCTCGGGGACCTGGAGCCCCCGGCGCAGCGGGCACTTGCCCGGTCGCCGGCGGCAGAGGCGCTGGAGGGGGTGGACGTGCTGAAGGTCGCCCATCACGGCTCGGCCTACCAGGACCCGGGCCTCATGGGCCGGGTCGCCCCACGGCTTGCCCTCATCTCATGCGGTGAGAACAACGCGTACGGCCACCCTGCGCCCGGCACGGTCGCGGCGCTGACCGACGGGGGCGCGGCCGTGCTGCGGACGGACCGGGACGGCGCGCTCGCGGTCGTGGGAGGGGGCGGAGAGCTGAGCGTGGCGCGAGACTGAGGGCATGAACTCACCACAGGTCGATGCCTATCTTCGCCGGCTGGGAGTCGAGCACCCGGCGTGGCCCACGGTCGACGCGCTGCGCGAGCTGCACCTGCGTCACCTGCAGACCGTGCCGTTCGAGAACCTCTCGATCCACTTGGGCGAGGAGATCGTGCTGGAGGAGAAGCGGCTGCTGGACAAGGTGGTGGGCGCGCGGCGGGGCGGGTTCTGCTACGAACTCAACGGTTCCTTCGGGGCGTTGCTCGCTGCCCTGGGGTACGAC
>NZ_POUC01000190.1 GCF_002891435.1 Streptomyces cahuitamycinicus | reverse complement strand
GGGGCGGGGCGGGGGTGCGGCAGGAGACGCCCCGTACGCCCCGCCCCGCCAGGTTCGCGCCGATCAGCAGGACCATCCGTACCCCGCACCGAGGAGTGGTCATGTCCACCGAACTTACCGACCCAGCCGTGTCTCCCCCCGCCGAATCCGGCTCGGCACCGACCCGGCGTACGTTCATCGCGACGACCACGGTGGCCGGAGGGGCCGCCCTGGCCGGCGGCCTGGTCGCGGTGCCCCTGCCCGGCTCCGTGGAAGCGGCCGCCGCCGAGACGCCGCACGGCAGCCGCGTCTCCCTGACCGTCAACGGCGTCCGGCACACCGTCACGATCGACAACCGCACCTCGCTCCTCGACCTGCTGCGCGAGCACCTGGACCTGACCGGTTCGAAGAAGGGCTGCAACGCCGGTGCCTGCGGCGCCTGTACCGTCCTGGTCGACGGCCGCCGGGTCAACTCCTGCCTGACGCTGACGGTGCGGCTCGACGGCGCCGAGGTCACCACCATCGAGGGCCTGGCCAAGGGCGACCGGCTGCACCCGCTGCAGCAGGCGTTCATCGACCAGGACGCCTTCCAGTGCGGCTACTGCACCCCGGGTCAGATCATGTCCGGTGTCGCCTGCGTCCAGGAGGGTCACACCGGCTCGGCGGAGGAGATCCGGGAGTGGATGAGCGGCAACATCTGCCGCTGCGGCTGCTACGTGAAAATCGAGCGCGCGGTCCAGCAGACCGCGGGACGGAAGTGAGGGCCGATTCCCATGCATCCCTTCACCTACACCAAGGCCGCGGACACGCGCGAAGCCCTCAATGCCGGTCGGCGCGGCGGGCGTTACATCGCCGGCGGCACCACCCTGGTCGACCTGATGCGGGAGACCGTCGAACACCCCGGCTCGCTGGTCGACATCAGCGCCCTGCCTCTGCGCGAGGTCACCGCCACCAAGAGCGGGGGACTGCGCATCGGCGCCCTGGTGACCATGGCCGAGGCCGCCGCCCACCCCAAGGTCCATGCCCTCTACCCCGTCGTCTCGCAGGCGCTGGAACTGAGCGCGTCGCCCCAACTGCGCAACATGGCCACCATCGGCGGCAACATCATGCAACGCACCCGGTGCACGTACTTCCGTGACGTGACCGCTGACTGCAACAAACGCGAGCCCGGCTCCGGATGCGCCGCGCTGCACGGCTACAACCGCACCCACGCCATCCTGGGCACCACCGACGGCTGCGTGGCCACTCACCCCTCCGACGCCGCCGTGGCCTTCGCGGCGCTGGAGGCGACCGTCCACCTGCTCGGCCCGGCCGGGGAGCGGACCGTGCCCTTCGCCGACTTCCACCTCAAGCCGGGCAGCACGCCCCACCGCGAACAGGCCCTGCGCCCTGGTGAGTTGATCACCGCAGTGGAGATACCGCCCTACCCGCGCCCGCTGAAGTCCGGCTACCTGAAGGTACGCGACCGGCAGTCCTACGAGTTCGCGCTCACCTCCGCGGCCGTCGCCCTGCACCTCCTGGGAGGCGTGATCCGCGAAGCCAAGGTGGCCGCCGGAGGCGTGGGCACCGTCCCCTGGAAACTGCCCGCCGTCGAGCGGGAGCTCATCGGACAGCGGCCGTCTAACGCACTGTGGACCAAGGCCGCCGAGCGGGCGGCTGACGGGGCCCGGCCCCTCGAACACAACCGTTTCAAGGTCGAGTTGCTCAAACGGGCCGTCGAGCGTCAACTGCGCGTCGTAGGAGGTGGCAAGTGAGCCCGCAGCCACAGGCAGCCGTCGGAGCGGCGGTCCCCCGAGTCGACGCCCGGCTGAGGGTCACCGGGCAGGCGAAGTACGCCGCCGACAACAACCCCGACGGGGTCGTGCACGCGGTCATCGTCGACAGCGGCGTCGGCCGCGGCCGCATCACCGGCATCGACACCCGCGCCGCCGAAGCCGAAAAGGGCGTGTTGAAGGTGATCAGCCACCTCAACGCGCCCGAACTCCCGCCCGTTGAAGGGCAATTCCCGCCGGGCAAGCCGTTGCAACCCTTCCAGGACGACCGCATCCGGTTCTTCGGACAGCCCGTCGCGGTCGTGGTGGCCACCACACTGGAGATCGCCCAGCACGCCGCGAGCCTGGTGAAGGTCTGCTACGACGCCCAGCGTCCCGCCACCGATCTGGCCGCCGCCGACCCCGCCGGCGAGCCCGAGACCTATGCGCGCGGCGACGCCGACGAAGCCCTGGACTCGGCCGCCGTCCGGCTGGACATGACGTACCGCACGGCCCGCAACCACCACAACGCCATGGAAGCGGCCGGCCTCGTCGCCCGCTGGGACGGCGACAAGCTCACCCTCTGGGAGAAGAGCCAAGCGACGCAGTACACCGCTTTCGGTATGTCCGGCGCGCTCGGCATGCCACCGGACGACATCCACGTCATCTCCCCGTTCATCGGCGGGGCCTTCGGCAACGCCTTCAGCACCTGGCCCCACTCCGTCATCGCCGCCGTCGCCGCACGCGAGGTGCAGCGCCCCGTCAAACTCGCCCTCACCCGCAAGCAGTTGTACTTCGGCGTGGGATACCGGCCCGCGTACGAGTACGAACTGAGCCTGGGCAGCAACCGCCGGGGGTGTCTCACGGCGTCGGCGCACGACGTGCGCGCCGAGACCTCCAGATACGAGACACACATAGAAGACGTGCTGGTCCCCGGCCGGATGCTCTACAGCACCCCCAACGTCCGCCAGGCGTACCGGCACGTACCGCTGGACGTGAACACACCGACGTGGATGCGCGGCCCCGGCTACGCCAGCGGTGCCTTCCCCGTCGAGTCGGCGATGGACGAGCTCGCCCACGAACTGGGACTCGACCCCATCGAGCTGCGGCTGCGCAACGAGCCCGCCGACGACGAGTCCACCAATCTGCCGTTCTCCACGCGACGCCTGCGCGAGTGCTACCGCGTGGGCGCCCGCGAGTTCGGCTGGCAGCGGCGCAGGCCCAAGCCCCGCTCAAGGCGCGAGGGCGACTGGCTCATCGGTATGGGCATGGCCGCCGGCGTCTACGACACAGCACGCTCCGAGTCCCGGACATCCGTCCGGCTCGACGCCGACGGCACCGCCCTGCTCCAGGCCGCGACCGCCGACATGGGCGCCGGCACCGCCACGTCCATGACGCAGCTCGCCGCCGACGCCCTCGGCCTGCCCATGCGCCGGGTGACCTTCCGGCTCGGCGACTCCCGTCTGCCTCCGGCCGCCGGCCACTTCGGTTCGCAGACCATGGCCAGCGTCGGATCCTCCGTCCAGGACGGCTGCGACAAGCTGCGGCGTCAGGCGATCGAACTCGCCGTCGGGGACGAGGAGTCACCGCTGCACGGCGTCGACCCCGCCGGCATCGTCGTACAGGGAGGCCGACTGCACGTGAAGGACGACCCCGCGCGCGGGGAGACGTACCGGCGGCTCCTGGCCCGCAACAACCGCACCCACCTCGAAGCGATGGGCTCGTACGCCGGGGCGCCGGAATCGGCGAAGTTCTCCTTCTATGCCTACGCCGCGACCTTCACCGAAGTGGCCGTAGACGCCCGCCTCGGCCTGGTACGGGTACGGCGCATGGTCGGCGTGTACGACGCCGGCCGGATCATCAGCCCCGCGCTCGCCGACAGCCAGGCCCTCGGCGCCATGACCGGCGGCATCGGCCAGGCCCTCCTTGAACACACGGTCACCGACCACCGCGACGGCCGGATCGTCAACGCCAACCTCGCCGACTACCTCGTGCCCACCCACGCCGACATCCCCGAACTGAAAGCGATCTACATCGACGGAGAGGACTACGAAGCCGACCCCATCGGCGTGAAGGGGCTCGGTGAGATCGTGCTCGTCGGAGTGGCGCCCGCCATCGCCAACGCGGTCTTCAACGCCACCGGCCGCCGGATCCGCGAACTGCCGATCAAGCCCGAGGCCCTGCTCTGAACTCCCGGGTGGCCGCCCCACCACCGGTCACCCGGGCTCCCCAGCGTCCAGCGGTCGACGACGGCCCACCGCCGGGCACCAGGCCGCCGTCGCACCTGTCCCCCACAGTGCGGCGGCGGTCCTCAAGCCCCCCAATCCCCCGGAGCGCACGCCCATGCTCAACATCGCGGACACGCTGTACGACTGGTGCCGCGAGGCCCGTCCCTTCGCCCTCGCCACCGTCGTCGACGTCAGCGGCAGCGCACCCCTGCCACCCGGTACCGCCCTCGCGGTCGACACGGACGGCCACATGGTCGGCAGCATCTCCGGCGGCTGTGTGGAGGGAGCCGTCTACGAGCTGTGCGTCCAAGTGCTCAGGGACGGCGGCAAGCCCACCCGCGCCCGGTTCGGCTACTCCGACGACGCCTTCGCGGTCGGCCTGACCTGTGGCGGCGAGATCGACGTCCTGGTGCAGCGGGTCGAGCCCGCCGCCGAGCCGCATCTCATCGACGCCCTCGACGCGGTCGTAGGGGGCCGGCCCGTCGCTGTGGCCCAGGTGGTGGACGGCCCGGACGACCTCCTCGGCCGCACCCTCCACGTCCCCGAGGGCACGGGTGCTCACCGCGGAACCGTGGGCGACACGAACGCGGACCAGGTTGTCGCAGCGCAGGCCCGCGCGCAGCTGAGGGCCGGCCGTACCCGCCGTGTCGAGGTGGGCGGCGACGCCGGCACCTGCCCCGAGCGCCTGTCGGTCCTGGTCCACACCCACGCGTCCCGTCCCCGCCTGCTGATCTTCGGCGCGGTCGACTTCGCGGACGCCCTCAGCCGGGCCGGGCAGTTCCTCGGCTACCGCGTCACCGTCTGCGACGCCCGCCCCGTCTTCGCCACCCGGGCCCGCTTCCCGCACGCCGACGAGGTCGTCGCCGACTGGCCCCACCGCTACCTGGAGCGCACCGAGGTGGACGGGCGTACCGCGATCTGTGCCCTCACGCACGACGCCAAGTTCGACGTCCCTCTGCTCGGCCTGGCGCTGAGCCTGCCGGTCGGCTATGTCGGCGCGATGGGCTCACGCCGTACCCACGAGCACCGACAGCAGTTCCTGCGCGAAGCCGGCGTACCCGAGGACCGGCTGGCCCGCCTGCGCTCGCCCATCGGCCTGGACCTCGGCGCGCACACGCCCGAGGAGACGGCGATCTCCATCACCGCCGAGATCGTCGCCCACATCCACCAGGGCACGGGCCTGCCTCTGTCGCAGCGCACCGGCCCCATCCACCAACCCGTCCGGACGACGACGGGCCTGCCTGAAGAGGAGCCCCAGACATGGACCCCGTACGGAGCACCTCACCTCGAGGACTGACCGAGGCGGCATCGGGCGCGCCCCTCGCCGCGGCGGCGGGTGCGGTGCCGGCCGCCGCTGCGGCACCGTCCGGCGGGTTGCCGAAGGGCAACTGGCGCGTCGACACCTACGCGCACTACTTCCCCGCGTGTACTACGACTACCTGGAGCGCCACGGCCGCCTCGCCGACACTCTGGCCAACGTGGGTCCCTGGTCGCTGGATGCGCACCTGGCGTTCATGGACCGGTACCGGATCCAGCCGACCGTCCTGTCGTTCGGCGACCTCCAGCTCACCCTCGGCCCGGTCGACGAAGCCGCGGTGCGGATGCCACGGGGCCCCCTTGGGCTCACCGGGGCCCAGGTCCACCTCGTCGAGATGATCGAAGTGGACGAAGGGAGCCAGTTCGGACAGGGGCACATCGGCGAACCCGCGGCGTACCGGGAAGCCCTCACCCTCGTAGCCGCGCGGTGCGGTGACCAGCCGGCGCACCTCACGGACCCGGGTCCCGGCAGGGGCGGGCGTGGGCAGGTGGGACAGGACGAGGACGTCCTCGACCGTGATGGCGGGCATGGTGCTCCTCCCTGTTCCTCCCTGGACGGACACTGCCGGTGATCAGGCGAAGGGGTACGGGCCGAAGCGGCCCCACGCGACCGCACCGGCCAGCACGATCAGCACGAGGTTCGGCACGATCGCGCTGGACTCCTCGCGTCTGGCGTGGGTTGTCGCCGCCCCGGCCATCAGCAGCACGAGGCCGACGGCGGCCAGCGGCACCAGCACGGGGCTGATGTCCAGCGCGGCGGGCAGGATCAACCCGACCGCGGCCAGCACCTCCAGGGCGCCGATCAGCTTGAGCATGCCCGGGGAGAAGTCCTCGGCCCACGCCATGTTCGGCGAGGCGGCGAGCTTCTCCTTCGGCTGGGCCAGCTTCGCGCCGCCGGCGGCCAGGAAGATCGCGGCGAGCAGGCCGGCCAGAATCCACAAAACGATGTTCATGAGCTACCAATCAGAGGGAGGCAGACAGGGCCCCGGCGTTCTCGTGATGCGTCCCGATGCGCGGGACGAAATCGGTATTTCGCGAGAACGCCGGGGCTCTGGGAATTAAGTGCGTGTAATAGGAACCGCCGGGTCGCCCGTCAGGCGGCGGCGAAGGCGGGCTTGTGTGCGTTCAGCCACTGCTCGAACGTCTGCAGTTGCGGGTTCAGGCTGCGGACGACGTCGAGGTCGCGGACCGCGTTGAACTGGGGCACTTCCGCGTAGAACTGGAACATGTTGCCCGACTCGGCGGCGGCGGGGAACGGCTGAGCCCGCATCACGTCGAAGGGCACCGGCACGTACGCCACGTCTTCACCCAGGGCCACGCTGAGCTGCTCGGCCATCTGCTTGCCGGTCAGGTGCTCGCCGGCGATGGACACGGTGCGGCCGATGAGGTCGCCGCCGCGGCGGAAGATGCCGTAGGCGGTCTTGCCGATGTCTTCGACGGCGATGCCGGCGAGCAGGCTGTCGGCCATCGGCATGGCCAGCACGAGCCGGCCGTCGTCTCCCCGTCGTGGCGCCATCGGGCCGAGCAGGTTCTCCCAGTAGAAGGTGGTCTGCAGGAAGGTGGTCGGCACCCCGGCGTCGGTGAAGAACTGGTTGGCTTCGGCCTTGGCATCGAAGTGCGGCACCTTGTAGCCGCCCATCAGCGTCGGCATGCGCTCGTCGTCGAGCGGGATGTAGTCGCGGGTGTCCTCCAACGTCGACCAGATCACATGGGCCACACCCGCGGCCTTGGCGGCCCGGGCCATGGTCGCCGCCTCCTGCTTCTCCCTCTCGGGCGACATGTCCGCCCAGAAGTTGGTCACCAGGAACGCCCCGTGCGCCCCGTCGAACGCCTCGGTCAGGCTCCGCAGGTCGCCGAGGTCGGCCTTCACCACCTCGGCGCCCAGGGCCGCGAGCTCGCGTGCGGTGTCCGAGTCGGGGTTGCGGGTCAGCGCACGTACCGCGAACCCGCCACCGGCGTCGGCCAGGATCGCCCTGGCCAGCCCGCCGCCCTGGGAACCGGTCGCACCGACCACCGCAATGACCTTCTTCTCCGCCACGGCCTTCTCCTTCTTGTTGGGGCAGGGATGAGGCACCCCCACTGCATGTCACATCATCTATCTTCGCTCGGAAGTACATGACGTGTCAGATGATGTGTCATGTACGTTAGGTGCAGGTGTATGACGTGTCAAGCAGCCAGGTAAACTCGCTGCGTATGAACGACACACCCGCGTGGCTGAGCCCCGCCGAGCAGCACGCCTGGCGTGCCTTCATCCGCCTGCACCAGAAGCTCTCGGCAAGGCTGGAACGTGACCTGAAGGCGCACAAACTGTCCGGCGCCGACTTCCAGATCCTCGTCGCCCTCACCGACACCCCCGACGGCCGGCAACGATTCCAGGACCTCGCCAACATCATCGAGTGGGAACAGAGCCGCCTGTCCCACCAGATCGCCAGGATGACCAAACGCGGCCTGACGGCCCGGGAAGAATGCGCCGAGGACGGACGCGGTGTCTTCGTCGCCATCACACCGGCCGGCCGCAAGACCATCGAGGCCGCCGCACCCCACCATGTGGCCACGGTCCGCCGCCTGGTCATCGACGCCCTCAGCCCGGACGAACTCGCCACCTTCGCACGGCTCTCCAACCGCATCCTCGAACAGCTGGACAACGAGTCACCTTGACCCTCGCCGCGGTCCTCGCGCTGGTGACACCGCCGATCGTCGACTTCGCTCGCCTCGGAGGGTCGGTTCCTCAGTGGCCAAGATCGTGAGACGAATTACTCATGGCCACTACTGAGATGCGACTGATCAGTGCAGGTAGGTGAGGTGCGATTGGTCAGCGGATTCGAGAACCTACACCGGCGCTCTCCCGGGCCGCCGCACCGCCGTCCTCCCGGGCGAGCCGGTGCGGCCACCACACCTTCGGGCCGACGTCCAGGAACAGGGACGTCACGAGCACCGAGCGCACGATGAAGGTGTCGATGAGCACGCCGAGGGCGACCGCGAACCCGATCTCGGCGAAGGCGACCATCGGGAGGGTGCCGAGGGCGGCGAACGTGCCGGCCAGGACCAGGCCCGCCGAGGTGATGACCGCCCCGGTGGCGGCCAGGCCGGTGACCACGCCGGGTCGGGTGCCCTGGCGCGCCGCCGCCTCGCGGATGCGGGTGGTCAGGAAGATGTTGTAGTCGATGCCCAGGGCGACCAGGAACACGAACACGAACAGCGGGAAGTCGGTCGCCTCGCCCGCGTAGTCGAAGACGTACCGGAACGCGAGCGCGCTGATGCCGAGTGCCGCCGTGAACGACAGGATCACCGTGCCGATCAGCAGCAGCGGCGCGATCAGGGCGCGCAGCAGCACGCACAGGATCAGCAGGACGACCACCAGCACCAGCGGGATGATCAGCATGTTGTCGTGCGTGGTCGCCTTGTCCATGTCGAGCAGGGCCGCCGTACCGCCGCCCACCTTGGCGTCGGCGTCCGGCACCGCGTGCACGGCGTTCCGCACCCGCTCCACCGTCTGCTTGGCGGCCTCGCTGTCCGCCGGGGCGGTCATGGTGGCCTCGAAGAGGACCTTGCCCTCGAAGGCCGGTTTCGTGCCGGGCGGCAGACCGAGAGACTGGGGGACCACGCCCTCGGTCCCGGCGACCGCACGGCCCACCTGCACGGCCTGCGCCTGGTTGCTGACGACGACCAGCGGATCACCGCTGCCCGCCGGGAAGTAGCGCGCCGACACCTCCTGGCCGGTGATCGAGTCCGGCTTCCCGGTGAAGGCGTCCGCGTTGCCGATGCCCTCCGCGCGCAGCTGGATCAGGCCCAGGGAGCAGACCGCCAGGGCGAGTGCCGTGACGGCCCAGGTCTTGCGCGGGCGGCGGGCGATACGGCGGCCCGCGCGCGCCCAGATGCCGCGCTCGGTCGGTTCGGGGGAGCCCAGGTGCGGGATCACCGGCCAGAAGATCCACCGGCCGAAGATCACCAGCAGCGCCGGGAACAGGCTCATCATCGCCAGCAGGGCGACGGCGACACCGATCGCGGCGACCGGGCCCAGGCCGCTGGTCGAGTTCATCTCGGCGGTCAGCAGCACCAGCATGCTCAGGACGACCGTCGCGCCCGAGGCGAGCACGGCCGGACCGGCGCGGTGCAGGGCCAGGGCCATCGCCTCGTGCCGGTCCTCGTGGCGGCGCAGCTCCTCCCGGTAGCGGGCGACCAGCAGCAGGGCGTAGTCCGTCCCGGCGCCGAATACGAGCACCGTGAGGATGCCGGCGCTCTGGCCGTTGACCGTCAGGCCCGCGTGCTCGGCGAGCACGTAGATCAGCGCCTGGGAGGTGAACAGCGCGCAGACCACCGCGATCAGGGGCACCAGCAGCAGGGTCAGGCTGCGGTAGGTGATGAGCAGCATGACGATGACCACGGTCATCGCCGCGAACAGCAGCGTGGAGTCGATGCCCTCGAAGGCCTCCGAGAAGTCCGCCGAGGTGCCGCCCGGGCCGGTGATGTGCACGCTCAGCCCGTCCCCGCCGGTACCGACTTCGTCCCGGACGGACTCCACGGCGGGTGAGATCCGCTCCCAGCCCTCCTCGTCCATCATGATCGGCACGAAGACCTGCGCCGCCCGCGGATCGGTCTGCCGGTCGAACACCGGCCCCCGCGTCCGCTCACCGAGAATGCCCTGATCCCGCAGCTGCTTCAGCTGCGCGACGTCCTCGGTGATCTCCGCACGGTCCTGCGCCGTCAGGCCGCTCTCCCGTGCGTAGATCACAACCGCCGGGATCTGCTCCGGCCGGAAGTCCTCGGAGATCTCCAGCACCTGCGTCGACTCCGCCGACCCCGGCAGCCACGACGCGGCGTCGTTGTCCTGCGCGTCGGTGAGCTTCATGGCGAACGGCGCGGCGATGAACAGCACGACCACCCACAGGCCCAGGACCAGCCACTTGGCCCGCCGCCCGCAGACGAGATGCGCGACCCCTTGCTTCATGACATCCCCCTCGGCGGAAGCGCCCCACAAGGGGCGCGGGGAACTGCGCGAGCAACCCACGACGGCCCGCAGTCGGCGTACCAGCGGTTCCACCCGGGACCGATGCCCACAACCCCCGGAGGGCATGGCAGTCTTAGGACATGGCCGCGCAGATCAACCCCAGCATCCTTTCCGCAGATTTCGCCCGCCTCGCGGACGAGGCGAAGGCCGTGGAAGGAGCCGACTGGCTCCACGTCGACGTCATGGACAACCATTTCGTCCCGAACCTCACGCTCGGCGTGCCGGTCGTGGAGTCGCTTGCCCGTGCGACGGACACCCCGCTGGACTGTCATCTGATGATCGAGGCCCCCGATCGCTGGGCGCCCCAGTACGTGGAGGCGGGGGCGGGTTCCGTCACCTTCCACGTCGAGGCCGCCGCCGCCCCGGTCCGGCTCGCCCGCGAGATCCGGGCCAAGGGTGCGCGCGCCTCCATGGCGCTGAAGCCCGCGACCCCCATCGAGCCGTACGAGGACCTGCTCCCCGAGCTCGACATGCTGCTGATCATGACGGTCGAACCGGGCTTCGGGGGACAGGCCTTCCTCGACATCATGCTTCCGAAGGTTCGCCGCACCCGCGAGTTGATCAGCAAGCACGGACTGGAGCTCTGGCTCCAGGTCGACGGGGGAGTTTCCGCTTCCACCATCGAGCGCTGCGCCGACGCCGGAGCCGATGTCTTCGTGGCCGGATCGGCGGTCTACGGGGCAAACGACCCGGCCGAGGCGGTACGTGCACTACGCAACCAGGCCGGTGCGGCCACGGCGAAGGCCTCCTGGGCCTGCGACCACTGAGCCACAGCGAAGTGAACGGCTCTCGTCAGGGCTGATCGACCGCGCCGGATCTGCAAGGATGAACGGCGAATCCAGAGTGTGAACAGCAGTGAGGAGAACGCCGTGTCGGGTATGTCGGCGGGCCGGTCAGCCATGCGGATGGGACCCGCTGAGCTGGTGCAGGCGGCGGCCATGGCCCGCCGCTTCTACCTCGAGGGGAAATCCAAGATCCAGATCGCCGAGGAGTTCGGCGTCAGCCGCTTCAAGGTGGCCCGGGTCCTGGAGACCGCCCTCGAGCGGGATCTCGTACGGATCGAGATCCGTGTGCCCGCCGAGCTGGACGCCGATCGCTCGGACGCGCTCCGCGCCCGCTACGGCCTCAGGCACGCGGTCGTGGTGGAGTCCCCGGCCGAGGCCGAGGAGTCACCCGACCCCGAGAACCTGGGAGAGGTGGCCGCCGATCTGCTCGGCGAACTGGTCGACGAAGGTGATGTGCTGGGCCTGGCCTGGGGCCGTTCCACCATCCACATGGCGGCGGCGCTCGACCGGCTGCCGCCGTGCACGGTGGTGCAGCTGACGGGTGTGTACGACGCCGGGACCGCCGAGCGCGGCTCGGTGGAGGCGGTGCGCCGCGCTGCCCAGGTGTCCGGCGGCGACGCCCACCCCATCTACGCCCCGATGCTGTTGCCCGACGCGGCGACGGCCACGGCGCTGCGCAACCAGACGGGGATCGCCCGGGCCTTCGAGCACTTCGACAAGGTCACCGTCGCCTGTGTCTCCATCGGCTCCTGGGAGCGGGGCATCTCCACGGTGCACGACATGCTCAGTGACGAGGAGCGGGCGCACTACGCGTCCCTCGGGGTCGCCGCCGAGATGTCCGCGCACCTCTTCGACGCCGAGGGCCGCCGGGTCGGCCGGGACCTGGGCGAGCGGTGCATCACGGTGAAGGCCGACCAGCTCCGCCGGATCCCCGAGGTCGTCGCGATCGCGGGCGGGCAGCGCAAGGGGCCCGCGATCGACGCGGTGCTGCGCTCCGGGCTCGTCACCAGCCTGGTGACGGACACCTCGGCCGCGGACTACCTGCTGACGGCCGGCCCGCCGCCGCTTTCCGCGCTCAACAGGTCCGACCCGGACGGAGTCTGACACGTGGTCGGCGAGCCGCAGGGGCTGCCGGACGACCCGGCGGGCCGGATCGTGGTCGTCCTGGATCTGGGCGGGGTCACGGACGAGGCGGCCTTCATGGACCGCTGCGCCCGTGACCTGGCCCTGCCCGACTGGTTCGGCCGCAACTGGGACGCCCTCGCCGACTCCATGGCCGACCCCGCCCTCTGGCCCGCGGGAGCCGGCGAGCGGGGCCTGCTGGTCGTCGTCCAGGGCTGGCGCAAGTACGCCGGGACGCGGCCCGAGGAGTGGCAGGTCGCCGAGGAGATCTTCGCCGAGGCGACGGACCGGGGCCCTGGACTGTTCGTGACCCTCGGCCTTGGAGAATCCTCCGAGAGCCCCCCTGACCAGCCTGGATGATCCGCTGGGGGTGATTCGGGCGTACGGCATGGGAGAATGAAGTACGTGCTCTTTCCCCCTGGCCGGCCGGTCCGGGGGTCACCTCTGATCGACTGGGATGTGCAGCACGTGCGTTTCCTCAATGACATCCAGCCCGGGTACGACCTGACGTACGACGACGTCTTCATGGTGCCGAGCCGCTCCTCGGTGGGCTCGCGGCAGGCCGTCGACCTCAGCTCCCCGGACGGCACGGGCACCACCATCCCGCTCGTCGTCGCCAACATGACCGCCATCGCCGGCCGCCGGATGGCCGAGACCGTGGCCCGCCGCGGCGGCCTCGTGGTGATACCGCAGGACATCCCGAACGACGTGGTCACCGACGTCGTCTCCTGGGTGAAGAGCCGGCATCTGGTGCTGGACACCCCGATCGTCCTGTCCCCGCACCAGACCGTCGCCGACGCGCTGGCCCTGCTACCCAAGCGCGCGCACAACGCCGGCGTCGTCGTCGACGGGGACCACAAGCCGGTCGGCGTGGTCACCGACGCCGACCTGTCCGGCGTGGACCGCTTCACGCAGCTCGCCGAGGTCATGTCCCGGGACCTGCTGCTCATCGACGCGGACATGGACCCGGGCGAGGCCTTCACCACCCTCGACCACGCCAACCGCCGCTACGCCCCGGCCGTGAACAAGGACGGCACGCTCGCCGGCATCCTGACCCGCAAGGGCGCGTTGCGCGCCACCCTCTACACCCCGGCGACCGACGCTCAGGGGCGGCTGCGCATCGCGGCCGCCGTCGGCATCAACGGGGACGTCGCGGGCAAGGCGCAGGAGCTGCTGGACGCGGGCGTCGACGCCCTCGTCATCGACACGGCGCACGGGCACCAGGAGTCGATGATCAGCGCCCTGAAGCTGGTGCGCGACCTCGACCCGCAGGTGCCGATCGTCGCGGGCAACGTGGTCGCCGCCGCGGGCGTGCGCGACCTGATCGAGGCCGGCGCGGACATCGTCAAGGTCGGTGTCGGCCCCGGCGCCATGTGCACCACGCGCATGATGACCGGCGTCGGCCGGCCGCAGTTCTCCGCCGTCCTGGAATGCGCCGCCGAGGCGAAGAAGTACGGCAAGCACGTGTGGGCCGACGGCGGTGTCCGCCACCCGCGCGACGTGGCCATGGCCCTCGCGGCCGGCGCGTCCAACGTGATGGTCGGCTCCTGGTTCGCGGGCACCTACGAGTCCCCGGGCGACCTGCAGCACGACGCCCAGGGGCGTGCCTACAAGGAGTCCTTCGGCATGGCGTCCGCGCGCGCCGTGCGCAACCGCACCTCGGAGGAGTCGGCGTACGACCGCGCCCGCAAGGCGCTGTTCGAGGAGGGCATCTCCACCTCCCGCATGTTCCTCGACCCGGCCCGCCCGGGCGTCGAGGACCTGATCGACTCGATCATCGCGGGCGTCCGCTCCTCCTGCACCTACGCCGGAGCGGGATCCCTGGAGGAGTTCGCCGAGAAGGCCATCGTCGGCATCCAGAGCGCCGCCGGCTACGCGGAGGGCAAGCCCCTGCACGCCAGCTGGAGCTGACGGCCCCGACGCCCCTGCCACGGCCCTCGTCGTCCCGCTCCGCGGGACGTTCGGGGGCCGTCTTCGCACGTACCTGATCAGCGCCTCCGACCCCTGCAGTGCAACACTCGACAGCCGCCCCGCAACGAACACTCATCGAGCCCACGGGAACGCAATGATCTTGCACGAATGCGCAAGGTTGCTGCATTTCGACAGCAACGTCGTTGCTCATAGGCTGTCGCCTCGTACGTGGCGTGGCGGGGACTCCGCTCGGTGGGTCCCTGCTCGAGGGCGCCCGCGGTCCCTGCCGCCCTGACCGGCAGCGAAAAGGAGCCAAGCGCGTGCTCGACCAAGGCGCACCCCCGCAGAATCCAGGCCAGACAGCCGCTCCCGCGCACCCCGGCATCGGTGCGCGCCTCATGCGCCGCAAGCCGGTGGAACGCCTGGTCGCGGAGGGGGGCCAGGGGGAGGG
>NZ_POUC01000018.1 GCF_002891435.1 Streptomyces cahuitamycinicus | reverse complement strand
CCCCAGACCCCCCTGACCAGCCTCGCCCTCGGCGCGATCCTGGAGGAAGCCGGTCTGCCCGACGGCGTCCTCAACATCGTCGTCACCACCGACGCCGCCGGTGTCGTCGAGCCGCTGCTGCGCGGCGCGAAGATCCGCAAGCTCTCCTTCACCGGCTCCACCCAGGTCGGCCGGATCCTGCTGGCCCAGTGCGCCGACAACGTCATCCGCACCTCCATGGAACTGGGCGGCAACGCCCCCCTCATCGTCTTCGACGACGCCGACCTCGACGTCGCCGTCGAAGGCACCATGGTCGCCAAGATGCGCAACATGGGCGAGTCCTGCTGCGCCGCCAACCGCATCTACGTCCACACCTCCGTCGCCGAGGAGTTCGCCACCCGCCTCGCCGCCCGCATGGCCGCCCTGACCGTCGGCGACGGCACCGAACCCGGCACCGACGTCGGTCCCCTCATCGACGTCGCCGGCCGCAGCAAGGCCCACGACGTCGTCCGCGACGCGGTCAAGCGCGGAGCCACGGTCCTCACCGGCGGCGAACTCCCCGAAGGGCCCGGCTGCTTCTACCCGCCCACCGTCCTCACCGGCGTCTCCGCCGAGGCCGCCATCATCGACACCGAGGTCTTCGGCCCCGTCGCCGCCCTCCTCACCTTCGATGACGAGGACGAGGCCATCGCCGCCGCCAACGACACCGAATTCGGCCTGGCGGCCTACCTGTTCACCCAGAACCTCGACCGCGCCCTGCGCGTCAGCGAGCGTCTGGAGAGCGGCATGATCGGCCTCAACACCGGCCTCGTCTCCAACCCCGCCGCCCCCTTCGGCGGCGTCAAGCAGTCCGGCCTGGGCCGCGAAGGCGGACGCGTCGGCATCGACGAGTTCCTGGAGTACAAGTACATCGCCGTCCCCGTCGGAGCCTGACATGCCCGACCAGCGCCTCGTCGTCCTCTACCGCGGCAACCGGCCCCCCGCCACCGCACTCATCGAACGTCTCGCGGACACCGTCTACGCCACCGAGGAGGAACTGCCCTACCTCCTCCCCGGCGCCGACGCCCTCCTGGCCTGGGTCACCATCACACCGGCCATCCGCGAGGCCTGGCCCGACAACCCCGAGAAGGCACCTCGCTGGGTGCACGCGTCTTCCGCGGGCGTGGACTCCATGCTTTTCCCCGCCCTGGTGGACGATCCGGGTGTCGTTCTCACCAATGCCCGCGGCGTCTACGACCGGCCGACCGCCGAGTACGTGCTCGGCCTGATCCTCGCCCTCGCCAAGGACTTCCCCGGCACCTGGGAGCACCAGCGGCGTCGCGAGTGGCGTCCGCGACCCAGCGACGGCATCACCGGACGCACGGTGCTGATATGGGGCACGGGGCCCATCGGCCGGGCCATCGCCCGGCTGCTGCGGGCCGTAGGGATGCGAGTCTGCGGCGTCGGCCGCAAGGCCCGCACGGACGACCCCGACTTCGGCACGGTCCACGGTGCGACGACGTTGCCCGCGGCCCTGAGGGAGGCGGACTACGTCGTCCTGGCCGCGCCCCTCACCAAGGACACCCGGGGCATGGTCGGCGCCTCCGTGCTGGCGGCCATGAAGCCGGGGGCCCGGCTGATCAACGTCGGCCGGGGCGGACTCGTCGACGAGGAGGCGCTCATCGACCACCTCGCCGCCGGCCGGCTCGCCGGAGCCGCCCTGGACGTCTTCGGCCAGGAGCCGCTGCCGGCCCGGTCACCGCTGTGGGACATGCCCGGTGTCATGATCTCCCCGCACACGGCGGGGGAGACCACCGGCGAGCGGGAGGCGCTCGTCGAGGTGTTCCTCGACAACCTCACCCGGCACGTCGAAGGCCGCCCTCTGCGTAACGTCGTGGACAAGCGGCGGGGCTACGTGGTCGACGAGACGCGCCCCGTCTGAAGACCCGCCCGAAAGGCGAGTAGCAGGCGCCCAGGCCCGTGGACTCCACGGACCTGGGCGCCTGCTACTCGCCTTTCGGGCGTCCCAGCGCGCTGCCCGTCACCGCCAGCACGGAGAGCACCACCAGGGCGGCGGCCGGGCCGAGCACCGTCCAGGGGGCGAGTTCGG
Source organism: Streptomyces cahuitamycinicus (assembly GCF_002891435.1). Taxonomy (GTDB): domain Bacteria; phylum Actinomycetota; class Actinomycetes; order Streptomycetales; family Streptomycetaceae; genus Streptomyces; species Streptomyces cahuitamycinicus. The sequence goes on along the minus strand of NZ_POUC01000018.1, from coordinate 41,511 downwards.
CGTACGGCTGGTTCTCCGACAGGAGCCGGCCCCACTCGGGGGTGGGCGGCTGTTCGCCCAGGCCGAGGAAGCCGAGCGAGGCCAGTACCAGGACGGCGGTCGGCAGCCGCAGCAGGGCATTGCGGAGAAGGGCCGGCAGCACCGCGGGGAGCATGTGACGTCGCAGCAGGTGCGGCCGTCCCGCGCCGAGTGCGACGGATGCGGCGATGTGACCGCTCGCGCGTTCCTGTTCGAGCAGCGCGGCCGTCTGGGCGGCGTACGGGCTCCAGCCGACCACGCAGACCGCGCACGCCGCGCCCCACACCGACGGCCCGGTAACGCCCGCGATGAGCAGTCCGGAGAGGACCGCGGGCAGGGTCGACACGACCTCGGTCGGACCGGCGCTCGCCCGCGGCGCCATACCCAGCATGAGACCGGTGATCGCGCTGACCACCGTCACGGCGAGGGCGACACCGGCCGTGCGCAGCGCCCCGTGGCCCAGCCGGGCCAGCAGATCCCGGCCCAGCGCGTCCGTGCCCAGGGGGTGTTCGAGGGACGGCGCCACCAGCCGCGCCGCCGTGTCGACCTGCAAGGGGTCGCGCAGGAGGCCCGCCGTGACGAGGGCGATCAGGACCACCGAACATGCCGCGGTGATCCAGCGCAGGGAACGCGGCGGGACGAGCGGGGGCCGGTGCAGGGTCGGCAGGGCGCCGTCGCGCAGGGGGCGGCCGAGGAGCGCGTGGCGCAGGGCCCGGATCAGGATGCCGGCGCTCACGCCGAGCAGGACCAGCGCCAGGGTCGCGGTCTGGAGCACCGGGAGGTCCTGCGCCACGGCGGCCTCCAGGGCGAGCCGGCCGAGCCCCGGGATGTTGAAGATCTTCTCCACCGCGACCGCACCGCCGACGAGGGCCACGACGGTCGGCAGCAGCTGCGGCAGTATGCCGGGCAGGGTGCGGCGCAGCGCGTTGCGGGCGATGTTGCCGGGCGGGAGCCCGACGGCGTACGCCGTGCGCGCCCACGGTTCGTGGAAGGCGGCGGGCAGCGCCTGGTCGAGCATGCCGCCGAGCATCGCGCCCGACGGGATGCCGAGGGCGAGCGAGGGCAGCACCATCGACTGCGGCCCCTCCCAGCCGCTGGACGGGAACCACCCCCACCAGACCCCGCACACGGTCGCCAGCACCGAGGCGAGCAGGAACTTCGGCAGGGCGGCCAGCACGGCGGCCGTCGTGCCCGCCCGGTCCTGCCGCAACCGTCGCCGGGAGCCGAGGAACACGGTGCGGGCGCACACCAGCGCGGCGACCAGGACGGTCACCGCGAACGCGCCCAGCATCAGCGTCAGGGAGACCGACAGGGCCGTCCCCGCCTGTGGCATGACCGGTGCGCCGGAGACCCATGAGACGCCCGCGTCCCCGCGCGGCAGGCCGGCCAGCCAGTGGCCGAGGTGGACCAGCGGGCCCTGGTCCAGGCCCAGTTGGTCGCGCACGGCGGCGAGTTCCGCAGGTGTGGGGTTCTGGTCGGCGGAGCGCGCCCGCAGCACCGTTCGGGCCGGGTCGGCACCGGACAACCAGGGGAGCAGCGCCACGGCGCCGAGCAGTGCACAACCGGCGAGCACACGGCCGGCCGCCGCCGGCCAGAGGGACGGGCGTGCGGCGACGGACGTGCGCGCGAAACTCATACGGGCTTACTTGAGGCGGGTGTCGACGTCGATCAGGGACCGCTCGCGCGGGTCGAGGATCACGCCCTCGACATCGTCCGCGATGCCCTGAACGGCCTGCTCGTGCACCAGCGGCACCACCGCGTCGGTGCGCAGGATCGCCGCCTCCGCCCGCATGATCTTCTCCTGGCGCCCGGCGGTGTCCCGCTCGGCGGCGGCGGCCCGGATGGCCTTGTCCACCGCGGCGTCCTTCAGCCCGGCGATGTTGTAGACGCCCTCGCTGGTGAAGTCGCTGGCGAGGTAGTCGACCGCGTCGCCGGTGTCGAGGAGCGTCACCCGGGAGAAGACGAGGGCGTCGTACTTCCCGGCGAGGAGGTCGCCCTCCATCTGCGTGTACTCGCGCACGTCCTGCTTCACGGTGAATCCGGCCTTCTCCAGCTGCTGTTGGAGCACGGCCGCGGCCTCGGGCAGCTCGGCCCGGTTGGTGTAGGTGGCCAGCCGCAGCGTCCTGCCCTTGGCCCCGGTCTTGACCTCGGCGGCGGTCGCGGCCTCGGCACGGCCCGTCACCTCGGTGCGCTTGCCCGCCGCCCAGGGGACGGCGGGCCCGAACAGGCCCTGCGCGGGGTCGGCGTAACCGCCGAAGACGGAGTCGACCAGCGCGGAGCCGTCGACGGCCTGACGGGCGGCGGCGCGCAGCCCGGCGTCGGTGAACAGGCCGCTGCCGGTGTTGAGGATCAGGCTGTCGGTGCGCACCGAGGGGACCTCGTGCCGGGTCTTCTTGTCGAGCAGCTTGGCCTGGGCGGTCGGGATCCACTCGGCGACGTCGGTCTCGCCGCCGCGCAGTGCGTTGGCACGGGCCGTTCCGTCCGCGATCCAGCTGACGTCGATGCCGGGCGCCTTCGCCTTGCCACCCCAGTAGCCGTCGAAGCGGTCGAGGGTGGCCTTGCTCTTGCCGCTCAGCCGGGTGAGTTCGAACGGACCGGTGCCGGTGCCGACAGGGCTGGCGGAGCCGTCCTTCGCGTACGCCTTCGCCGACAGGATCGCCAGTGCGGGGCTGGCCAGTCGCAGCGGCAGCACCGGGTCGGGCGACTTGGTGGTGAGGGTGACGGTGTCGGCGTCGTCGGCCTTGGCGGTCAGTGACACGTCGCTCAGCACGCGGGGCTTGGGCTTGGCCGCGCTCGCGTGATCGAGTGCGTCGACGACGGCCCGGGCGGTGAGCTCGGTGCCGTCCTGGAACTCGGCCTTGCGCAGCTCGAAGGTCCAGGTGGTGTCGCCGTCCTGCTTCCAGGACTTCGCCAGAGCGGGCTTGGCCGTGCCGTTCTCGTCGAGCGCGGTGAGGCCCTCGGCAACGGACAGCTTGCTCAGCACGGTGGCGTCGTTGCTGTACGGGGACAGCGCCTGCACCGGCGGTACGGCCAGCGCGACCCGGAGCCGCCCGCCCGACCCCGCCCCGGTGTCGCTGTCGCCGGGCGCGAAGCAGCCGGTCAGCACGGGGGTGAGAGCGAGCGCCGCTATGAGGCCGCGGGAGGTGGTGCGCATGTCGGATCCTGTCGTGCGGGAGGGCGGGCAGGCAACTGCGGCCCGGTCCGGGGCTTGATCGGCGTCGCCAGCATATAAGGGGAGCCTTACCGAACCCTCAACCGGGTAGGTGAAATCTCAACGACTGGACGGTCGCGGTGCGAACGACGGCCTCTCGACCCGTACCGCATGCTGACCGCGACCGATCCGGACACGGGCGAGCGTTACGGCTTCCTGGCCGCCGTACCCGAGGCACGCGAGGTGGACGACTTCCTGCTGCGCCCACCGACGCAGCCCCTCCTCGTACCGGCGCGCGAGGTGCTGTGGCGGCGCGTGGCACATCTGGCGTACGCCTCCCTGCTGCCGTACGCCCACAAGTCGTACGGCAGACCGGCCCCCGCACCAGCCACCGTCACCCGTCAACTGCGCCTCGCGGGCCTCCTGCTGCGCCGCGTTCCCGCACGTGTGCGGTGGCAACTCCCACCCAAACACATCCTGTGGGCCATGGCGAGGCTCGGCCCCGGCGCCCGTCCGGCACGGAGGCCGGGGCAGGCCCGTCCGGCGGCACCCGGGCCGCTGCGGCTCGGCAGCCCCCGCCCCCGCCTGCGCCTGGTCGGACTCGCCCTGACCCTGGTCCTGGCCGCCTTCGTCGTGCGGCTCTTCCAGGTGCAGGCCGTCGACGCGAGCACGTACGCCGCCAAGGCCGAGCAGAACCGCTACGTCGGGCAGGTGCTGGCCGCGGACCGGGGCGAGATCACCGACCGGTCCGGCGTGGCCCTCGCGACCAGCGAGGACGCCTACGACATCACCGCCGACCCCACGATGTTCGCCCCGAAGATGCTGAAGATCGGGGACGGGCCCGAACGGGCGGCGGCCCTCCTAGCGCCGATCCTCGGTCAGGAGCAGGAAGACCTGGTCGAGAAGCTGCGCCCGAAGAACAAGGCCCTGCGCTACGTCAAACTGGCCTCCCGTCAGACTCCGCAGGTCTGGAAGCAGATCAAGGACCTCAAGTCGGCGCTCGCCAAGAAGGCGGAGACGGACAAGTCCACGCCCAACGTCCTCTCGGGTGTGTTCTCCGTCGCCACCAGCAAGCGCGTGTACCCCGCCGGCGACCTCGCCGCCGGGATACTGGGCTGGGTCAACGGCGAGGGCAAGCCCGGCGGCGGCATCGAACTGCAGCTGAACAAGCAGCTCGCCGGCAAGGACGGCAAGATCCGCTACGCCCAGTCCGGCGGCCGTCTCGTGCCCACCGCGGGCTCCACCGAGACACCCGCCGTCCCCGGCAGCGACGTCGAGCTCACCATCGACCGCGACATCCAGTGGGCCGCCCAGAAAGCCATCAGCGACCAGGTGAAGGAGTCCGCGGCCGACCGCGGCTACGTCATCGTCCAGGACACCCGCACCGGGCAGATCCTGGCCATGGCCAACTCGCCCGGCTTCGACCCGAACGACCTGTCGGACGCGGACCCGGCCGCCCTCGGCAACGCCGCCCTCCAGGACGCCTTCGAGCCCGGTTCCACCGCCAAGGTCATGTCGATGGCGGCCGTCCTCCAGCAGAACGCCGCCACACCGGGGACGCATGTGGTCGTGCCCAACCGGCTGCACCGCGGCGACCGGCTCTTCAAGGACGACATCGACCACCCGACCTGGTACCTGACGCTCAACGGCGTCCTCGCCAAGTCCAGCAACATCGGCACCATCCTCGCCACCGGGCAGCTCGGCAAGACGCAGGCCCAAGCCAACAAGGTCCTCTACGACTACCTGCGCAAGTTCGGCCTCGGCAGCTACACCGGACTCGGCTTCCCCGGCGAGACCAAGGGCATCCTCGCCCCGCCCGACAAGTGGTCGACCTCGCAGCAGTACACGATCCCTTTCGGCCAGGGCGTCTCCATCAACGCCATGCAGGCCGCCTCCGTGTACTCGACCATCGCCAACGGCGGAGTCCGCGTCGAACCCACCCTCGTGCGCGGCACCAAGGGACCCGACGGGCGCTTCACGCCGGCCCCCAAGCCCGCGAAACACCGGGTCGTCGACGCCAAGACGGCGAAGACCCTCGCCCGGATGCTGGAGTCCGTCGTGGACGACGAGGAGGGCACCGGCACCAAGGCGCGCATCCCCGGCTACCGCGTCGCGGGCAAGACGGGCACCGCGAACCGCGTGGATCCGGCCACCGGCAAGTACAAGGGCTACACCTCGTCGTTCGCCGGGTTCGCGCCCGCCGACAAGCCCCGCGTCACCGTCTACTGCGCCATCCAGAACGCCACCCAGGGCAGCTACTTCGGCGGTCAGATCTGCGGACCCGTCTACAAGAAGGTCATGGAGTTCGCACTGAAGTCCCTCCAGGTCCCGCCGACCGGCGCCCAGCCCGCGAGGATGCCCGTCTCCTTCAAGCCGTGATCAGGGCGGACACGCCCTGATCAGTACTCAGCCCCACCGAGCCACCAGGACCGCCTCCGTGACAACGATCACCCCCGACCCCGGCAACGAGAGCAGCCCCAGCCCCTCACTTCGCCCGGAGGCGGGTACGCCCGGTACGCTCACCGCCGTGCCACACGCTGATCAGTCCCAAACCACCCAGAAGGGCCATCCCGTGACATACCCCGGGCCGCCCAGGCCGGTGCAGGTCTCCGCCACACCCCTCGCGGAACTCGCCGATCAGCTGGGTGCTTCCACGCCGCAGAACGCCGCCGAGGTCACGGGCATCACCCATGACTCACGCGCCGTGCGCCCCGGCGACCTGTACGCCGCCCTCCCGGGGGCCCGGCTGCACGGTGCCGACTTCGTCGAGCAGGCCGCGAGCCTCGGCGCCGCCGCCGTGCTGACCGACCCGACCGGCGCCGAGCGCGCCGCCGCGTCCGGACTGCCGGTGCTGGTCGTCGACGACCCGCGCGGGCGGATGGGCGAGCTGGCCGCCACGATCTACGGCCACCCCGGCCGGGACCTGCTCCAGATCGGCATCACCGGCACCTCCGGCAAGACCACCACCGCCTACCTCGTCGAGGGCGGCCTGAAGACGATCCGGTCCACCGGATTGATCGGCACGGTCGAGATGCGCATCGGCGACGAGCGCATCAAGTCCGAGCGCACCACCCCCGAAGCCACCGATCTGCAGGCCCTGTTCGCGGTCATGCGCGAACGCGGTGTCGACGCGGTGGCCATGGAGGTCTCCAGCCACGCCCTGGTCCTCGGCCGGGTCGACGGCTGCGTCTTCGACATCGGCGTCTTCACCAACCTCAGCCCGGAGCACATGGAGTTCCACTCGGGCATGGAGGACTACTTCCAGGCGAAGGCGCAGCTGTTCACCCCGAAACGGGGCAAGCTCGGCGTGGTCAACGTCGACGACGAGTACGGCCGCAGGCTGGCGAAGGAAGCCACCGTCCCGGTCGTCACCTACTCCGCCGAGGGCCACCCCGACGCCGACTGGCGCGCCGAGGACGTCGAGGTCGGCCGACTCGACTCGACGTTCACCGTCATCGGCCCCAAGGGCGAGCGGATCACCGCCAAGTCGCCGCTGCCGGGCCCGTTCAACGTGGCCAACACCCTCGCCGCGATCGTCGCCCTCGCCGTCGCAGGCCTCGACCCGCAGGCCGCCGCCGACGGCGTCGCCGCCGTGCCCGGCGTCCCGGGCCGTCTGGAGCGCGTGGACGCGGGGCAGCCCTACCTCGCGGTTGTCGACTACGCCCACAAGACCGACGCCGTCGAGTCCGTGCTGCGCGCCCTGCGCAAGGTCACCGAGGGCAAGGTGCACATCGTCCTCGGCTGCGGCGGCGACCGGGACAAGACCAAGCGCGAGCCCATGGGCGCCGCCGCGGCGCGGCTGGCCGACACCGCCACACTGACCTCCGACAACCCTCGCGGTGAGGACCCTCTCGCGATCCTCGCCACGATGCTCCAGGGCGCGGCGTCCGTGCCCGCGCACGAGCGCGGCGAGGTGCAGGTCTTCGAGGACCGGGCCGCCGCGATCGCCGCCGCCGTCGCCCGCGCCGAACCAGGCGACACCGTGCTGGTGGCGGGCAAGGGCCACGAGCAGGGCCAGGACATCGCCGGGGTGGTCCGTCCCTTCGACGACCGCCAGGTGCTCCGCGAAGCCATCCAGAAGACCCAGGGATGAAAATCCAGAAGACCCAGGGGATGAACTTGTGATCGCCCTCTCCCTCGCCGAGATCGCAGAAGTCGTCGGCGGGCAGACGCACGACATACCGGATCCGTCCGTCCAGGTCACCGGCCCGGTCGTCCGGGACTCCCGCGAGGCGGGGCCGGGCAGCCTGTTCGTGGCCTTCGCCGGGGAGCGCGTGGACGGCCACGACTTCGCGGCGGCGGTCGTCGAGGCGGGAGCGGTGGCCGTGCTCGGCACCCGGCCCGTCGGCGTGCCCGCGATCGTCGTGGACGACGTCCAGACCGCCCTCGGCGCCCTCGCCCGGCACGTCGTACGCCGCCTCGGCGCCACCCTCGTCGCCCTCACCGGTTCGGCCGGCAAGACCAGCACCAAGGACCTCATCGCGCAGGTGCTCGGGCGCAAGGCCCCGACGGTCTTCACGCCCGGCTCGCTCAACAACGAGATCGGGCTGCCGCTGACCGCGCTGAGCGCCACCGAGGAGACCAGGTTCCTGGTCCTGGAGATGGGCGCCCGCGGCATCGGGCACATCCGTTACCTCGCCGGCCTGACACCCCCGAAGGTCGGTCTCGTCCTCAACGTCGGCAGTGCCCACATCGGCGAGTTCGGCGGCCGCGAGCAGATCGCGCAGGCCAAGGGCGAGCTCGTCGAGGCCCTGCCGTCCGAGGCCGAGGGCGGTACCGCGATCCTCAATGCGGACGACCCTTACGTACGGGCCATGGCCACCCGTACGAAGGCGAAGGTGCTCCTTTTCGGAGAGTCCGGCGAAGCGGACGTCTCCGCCGAGAACGTGCGACTCACGGACACCGGACAGCCCTCGTTCAGGCTTCACACACCCTCCGGTGCAAGTGATGTGACCATGCGCCTGTACGGTGAGCACCACGTGTCGAACGCGCTCGCCGCGGCCGCCGTCGCCCACGAGTTGGGCATGTCCGCTGACGAGATCGCCGTGGCGCTCTCCGAGGCGGGCTCCCTCTCCCGCTGGCGGATGGAGGTCACCGAGCGCCCGGACGGCGTGACGGTCGTCAACGACGCCTACAACGCGAACCCCGAGTCCATGCGAGCCGCTCTGCGCGCGCTCGCGGCGATGGGCAAAGCCTCACAGGCAAAGGGGGGCCGTACGTGGGCGGTGCTCGGCAAGATGGCCGAGCTCGGGGACGAGGCTCTCGCCGAGCACGACGCGGTCGGGCGGCTCGCCGTCCGGCTCAACGTCAGCAAGCTCGTCGCGGTCGGTGGCAGGGAAGCCGCCTGGCTGCAACTGGGCGCATATAACGAGGGTTCGTGGGGTGAGGAGTCGGTGCACGTGTCCGACGCACAGGCGGCGGTCGACCTGTTGCGCAGCGAGCTGCGCCCGGGGGACGTCGTGCTCGTGAAGGCGTCCCGTTCGGTCGGTCTCGAGAGCGTGGCGCAGGCGCTCATGGAGACCGGTGCCGAGGGTGAGGTTTCCGCCCGATGATGAAGCAGATCCTGTTCGCAGGAGTCATTGGTCTCTTTCTCACGCTGGTCGGCACCCCGCTGCTGATCAAACTCCTCGCACGCAAGGGCTACGGCCAGTACATCCGCGACGACGGCCCGCGCGAGCACGCCAGCAAGCGCGGTACGCCGACCATGGGCGGCATCGCCTTCATCCTGGCGACGGTCGCCGCGTACTTCCTGGCCAAGGTGATCACGGGGTATCTGGACCCGGACGTCGACGCGGCGCCGACCTTCTCGGGTCTGCTGGTGCTCGGCCTGATGGTCGGCATGGGTCTGGTCGGCTTCCTCGACGACTACATCAAGATCGTCAAGCGACGCTCGCTCGGTCTGCGCGCCAAGGCCAAGATGGCCGGCCAGCTGACCGTCGGCATCGCCTTCGCGGTGCTGTCGCTCCAGTTCGCGGACAACCGCGGCAACACCCCGGCCTCCACCAAGCTGTCGTTCATCACGGACTTCGGCTGGACGATCGGCCCCGTGCTGTTCGTCGTCTGGGCGCTGTTCATGATCCTGGCGATGTCGAACGGCGTGAACCTGACCGACGGCCTGGACGGTCTGGCCACCGGCGCCTCGGTGCTCGTCTTCGGCGCCTACACCTTCATCGGCGTCTGGCAGTTCCAGGAGTCCTGCGCCAACGCGCAGACCCTGACCAACCCGGGCGCCTGCTACGAGGTGCGCGACCCCCTCGACCTCGCCGTGGTCTCCTCGGCGCTGATGGGCGCCTGCCTCGGCTTCCTGTGGTGGAACACGTCGCCGGCCAAGGTCTTCATGGGTGACACCGGTTCGCTCGCGCTCGGCGGTGTGCTCGCCGGCCTCGCGATCTGCTCCCGCACCGAGCTGCTGATCGCCATCCTCGGTGGCTTGTTCGTCCTGATCACCATGTCCGTGGTGATCCAGGTCGGTTCCTTCCGTCTGACCGGGAAACGCGTCTTCCGGATGGCGCCACTCCAGCACCACTTCGAACTCAAAGGCTGGTCCGAAGTACTCATCGTGGTCCGCTTCTGGATCATCCAGGGCATTTGTGTGATCGTCGGACTCGGCCTCTTCTACGCAGGATGGGCAGCGGACAAGTGACCTCCTCGGAGCCCTTCGACTTCCAGGGCAAGCACGTCACCGTCGCCGGACTCGGCGTCTCCGGCGTCCCGGCGGCCAAGGTGCTGCACGGCCTCGGCGCGAGCGTCACGGTCGTCAACGACGGCGCGGACGAGCGCGCGCGGGCGCAGGCGGCCGAGCTGGAGGCGCTCGGCGTCACCGTGCGCCTCGGCGACGGCGACACGTTGCCCGAGGGCTCCGAGCTGATCGTCACCGCGCCCGGCTGGCAGCCGGACAAGCCGCTGTTCGCGGCGGCGGAGCAGGCGGGCGTGCCCGTCTGGGGCGACGTCGAACTGGCCTGGCGCCTGCGCGGCCCCGACGCCGCTCCGTGGCTCGCCGTCACCGGCACCAACGGCAAGACCACCACCGTCCAGATGCTGGCCTCGATCCTGAGGGCGGCGGGCCTGCGCACCGCCGCCGTCGGCAACATCGGCGTCTCCCTGCTGGACGCGGTGCTCGGCGAGGAGCAGTACGACGTCCTGGCCGTGGAACTCTCCAGCTACCAGCTGCACTGGGCGCCCTCCCTGCGCGCCCACTCGGCGGCCGTGCTGAACCTCGCCCCCGACCACCTCGACTGGCACGGCTCCATGGAGGCCTACGCCGCCGACAAGGGCCGTATCTACGAGGGCAACAGCGTCGCCTGCGTCTACAACGTGGACGCCACCGACAAGCCGTCCACCGAGGACCTGGTCCGCGCGGCCGACGTCGAGGAGGGCTGCCGGGCCGTCGGCTTCACCCTCGGCACCCCGGCGCCGTCCCAACTCGGCGTCGTGGAGGGCATCCTGGTCGACCGGGCCTTCGTCGAGGACCGGCAGAAGAACGCCCAGGAGCTCGCCGAGGTCGCCGACGTGAACCCGCCGGCCCCGCACAACATCGCCAACGCCCTCGCGGCTGCGGCCCTCGCCCGCGCCTACGGCGTGCCCGCCAGGGCCGTACGGGACGGCCTGCGGGCCTTCACCCCGGACGCCCACCGCATCGCTCACGTGGCCGACGTGGACGGGGTCGCCTACGTCGACGACTCCAAGGCCACCAACACGCATGCCGCACAAGCCTCGTTGGCGGCGTACGAGCCGATCGTGTGGATCGCGGGCGGGCTCGCGAAGGGCGCGACCTTCGATGAACTGGTCGCAGCGTCGGCGAAGCGGCTGCGGGGTGTCGTGCTGATCGGCGCGGACCGCGCGCTCATCCGGGAAGCCCTCGCGCGACACGCCCCGCAGGTACCCGTCGTCGACCTCGAACGGACCGACACTGGGGCGATGCGCGCGGCGGTCCGGGAGGCGCGGAAACTCGCTCAAGCGGGCGACACGGTACTGCTGGCTCCGGCCTGTGCCTCCATGGACATGTTCGCCAACTACAACAAGCGCGGGGACGCTTTCGCGGACGCCGTCCGTGAACTCGGCTCCGCCGACGGCTGACCCGGGTCCGCCTCGCCCGGCGGCGGTGCCGGGCGTACCTGGGAGGGACGCGTGACACGGATGTGGCTGGTGCCCGAGCGGCCAGGGGGCGTGCACCGCGCGACGCTCCCCTCCGGCATGGCGGGGTGAGCCGCGATGCCCACCAGCCGCACCGGACGGCCTGCGACCTCACGTGCCCCCAAGCGCCCCGTCGCGCCCCGGCTCGCGCGCCAGAACCGCGCCCTGAGCCTCTACCTCCGCGCACGCAGCGGCTGGGACCGGCCGCTGACCGCCTACTACCTGATCCTCGGCGGCAGTCTGCTGATCACCGTGCTGGGCCTGGTGATGGTCTACTCGGCCTCCCAAATCACCGCGCTCCAGATGTCGCTGCCCGGTTCGTACTTCTTCCGCAAGCAGTTGCTCGCGGCGGGGATCGGCACCGTTCTGCTGCTCGCGGCCTCGCGGATGCCGGTGAGACTGCACCGGGCACTCGCCTACCCCATCCTCGCGGGCGCCGTCGTCCTCATGGTCCTGGTGCAGATCCCGGGGATAGGGGTGTCGGTCAACGGCAACCAGAACTGGATCTCCCTCGGCGGCTCCTTCCAGATCCAGCCCAGCGAGTTCGGCAAGCTCGCCCTCGTGCTGTGGGGCGCGGACCTGCTCGCCCGCAAGCAGGAGAGGAAGCTGCTGACCCAGTGGAAGCACATGCTCGTGCCGCTGGTGCCTGCGGGCTTCATGCTGCTCGGTCTGATCATGATCGGCGGCGACATGGGAACCGCGATCATCCTCACGGCCATCCTGTTCGGCCTGCTCTGGCTGGCCGGCGCGCCCACGCGGCTGTTCGCCGGCGTGCTGTCGATCGCCGCCGTCCTCGGCCTGATCCTCATCAAGACCAGCCCCAACCGCATGGCCCGGCTGCAGTGCCTGGGCGCCACCGAGCCCCAGTCGGGACCCGTCGACTGCTGGCAGGCCGTGCACGGGATCTACGCCCTCGCCTCGGGCGGAATCTTCGGTTCCGGGCTGGGTGCGAGTGTGGAGAAATGGGGTCAACTCCCCGAAGCCCACACCGACTTCATCTTCGCCGTCACCGGTGAGGAACTGGGCCTGGCGGGGACGCTGTCGGTACTCGCCCTCTTCGCGGCTCTAGGCTATGCGGGTATCCGCGTGGCCGGACGCACGGAGGACCCCTTCGTGAGGTATGCCGCGGGAGGCGTGACCACCTGGATCACGGCGCAGGCCGTGATCAACATCGGTGCGGTGCTCGGTCTGCTGCCGATCGCCGGTGTCCCCCTCCCGCTGTTCTCCTACGGAGGGTCCGCCCTGCTGCCGACCATGTTCGCCATCGGGTTGCTGATCGCCTTCGCGCGCCAGGACCCCGCTGCGCGGATGGCGCTTGCGATGCGGCAACCCCGCTTTGGTAGAAAGCGGGGGGCGGGGGGCCCTGCGCGGACCGAAAGGCCGGCCGGAGCCTCCCGGAGATGGAACACGATGAGACGGCGCGCCTCGGCGGCGCGCTCGTCCGGAGAGCGGTGAATTTCGGTGCATGTCGTACTCGCCGGCGGGGGAACCGCGGGCCACATCGAGCCCGCGCTCGCCCTCGCGGACGCCCTGCGCAGGCAGGACCCGAGCGTGGGCATCACGGCCCTGGGCACGGAGCGCGGCCTCGAGACCCGTCTCGTGCCCGAGCGCGGATACGAACTGGCGCTGATCCCCGCCGTTCCGCTGCCGCGCAAGCCCACCCCCGAACTGATCACCGTCCCGGGCCGGCTGCGCGGCACCATCAAGGCGACCGAGCAGATCCTGGAGCGCACCCGGGCGGACGCCGTGGTCGGCTTCGGTGGCTACGTCGCCCTGCCCGGCTACCTCGCGGCCAAGCGCCTGGGCGTGCCGATCGTGATCCACGAGGCCAACGCCCGCCCGGGCCTGGCCAACAAGATCGGCTCGCGGTACGCCAGCCAGGTCGCCGTCTCCACGCCCGACAGCAAGCTGCGGGGCGCCCGCTACATCGGCATTCCGCTGCGCCGCTCCATCGCCACGCTCGACCGGGCCGCCGTACGTCCCGAGGCCCGGGCCGCGTTCGGCCTCGACCCGAATCTGCCCACCCTGCTGGTCACCGGCGGCTCCCAGGGTGCCCGCCGCCTGAACGAGGTCGTCCAGCAGGTCGCGCCCTGGCTCCAGCAGGCCGGGATCCAGATCCTGCACGCGGTCGGCCCGAAGAACGAACTGCCGCAGGTCCACCAGATGCCGGGGATGCCCCCCTACATCCCGGTAAGTTACCTGGACCGGATGGACCTCGCGTACGCCGCGGCCGACATGATGCTCTGCCGCGCGGGTGCGATGACCGTCGCCGAACTCTCCGCCGTCGGGCTCCCGGCCGCCTACGTCCCGCTGCCCATCGGCAACGGCGAACAGCGGCTCAACGCCCAGCCGGTGGTCAAGGCCGGTGGCGGACTGCTGGTCGACGACGCGGAGCTGACTCCCGAGTGGGTCCAGCACAACGTCCTGCCCGTGCTCGCCGACCCGCACCGGCTGTACCAGATGTCCCGCTCCGCCGCCGAGTTCGGCCGCCGGGACGCCGACGACCTGCTCGTCGGCATGGTGTACGAGGCGATCGCCGCCAGTCGTGCACATCGATAGGACTGTATGACGGAAGGCAGGGAGCGTGGCCGGATCGACCACCGCCGAGCGCGGTGAACGTCAGCAGGAGTCGTCCGGCCCGCCGCCCCGCCTGCGGTCGAGGCGGGCCAGGCTCCGCGCGATCGTCCTCCTGGGCCTCGCCCTGGTCTTCCTCGGCATCCCGACGGCCTGGCTCTTCTACGGCTCCGACTGGCTGCGCGCCGAGGAGGTCTCCGTGTCGGGCACCCGGGTTCTGACTTCCGATCAGGTCGAATCCGCCGCAGCGGTTCCGCTCGGGAAGCCGCTGATTTCCGTCGACACCGGTGCGATCGAGACACGACTGCGCCGGAAATTGCCCCGAATTGACGCGGTTGACGTGGTCCGTTCCTGGCCTCATGGAATCGATCTGAAAGTGGTGGAGCGGACTCCGGTTCTGATTGTCCACCAGGGTGAAAAGTTCGTCGAAGTGGACGATGAAGGTGTCCGCTTCGCCACGGTTTCTGAAGCCCCGAAAGGCGTCCCGGCACTGGAATTGACGCTCTCCCGCTCTGGCTCGGCCGCCGCCAGTCTGCGCCGCTTCGGGGAGTCCCGGCTGGTGCGCGAGGCGGTCGGTGTCGCCCGCGCCGTTCCGGCCGCCGTCGCGCGCGAGACACGGACCGTCAAGGTCCGTTCCTACGACGACATCTCGCTGGAGTTGAGAGACGGCCGCACGGTCGTCTGGGGGAGCAGCGAGAAGGGCACCGCGAAGGCCCGTACCCTCACCGCCTTGTTGAAAGCAACGCCCGATGCGGGGTACTTCGACGTGAGTGTGCCCACCGCCCCGGCGTCATCAGGGAGTTGACGCACATCAGCGCAGGCCAGCACCCTGGTTGGGCAGTGCTACGGCTGATCACATAGGGTGAAAAGAAAAACGGGAGGTTCGGCGTGTTCGTTGAACGTGCGCCACTTGTCGACTTAGTGTCCTGTTCAGAAGACTCCAAGGAACAGACACACTGGTAACCCTAAACTTCAGGGTTAGGGTTCGGGTCGGCGATACGGACCGTCCCATTCGGCATCAGTCGTCGGGTCGCGGGGCGCAGGGCGTCACGTTGATTCGGCGACACGTAACTCGAGGCGAGAGGCCTTCGACGTGGCAGCACCGCAGAACTACCTCGCAGTCATCAAAGTCATCGGTGTCGGCGGCGGTGGTGTCAATGCCATCAACCGGATGATCGAGGTCGGTCTCAAGGGCGTCGAGTTCATCGCCATCAACACCGACGCGCAAGCTCTGTTGATGAGCGACGCCGACGTCAAGCTGGACGTCGGCCGTGAACTCACCCGCGGACTCGGCGCCGGAGCCAACCCGGCCGTGGGCCGCAAGGCCGCCGAGGACCACCGCGAGGAGATCGAGGAGGTCCTCAAGGGGGCCGACATGGTCTTCGTGACAGCCGGTGAAGGCGGCGGCACCGGAACCGGCGGCGCGCCCGTCGTGGCCAACATCGCACGCTCGCTCGGTGCCCTCACCATCGGCGTGGTCACGCGCCCGTTCACCTTCGAGGGACGGCGCCGCGCGAACCAGGCCGAGGACGGCATCGCCGAACTCCGCGAAGAGGTCGACACCCTCATCGTCATCCCGAACGACCGGCTGCTGTCCATCTCGGACCGCCAGGTCTCGGTGCTGGACGCCTTCAAGTCGGCCGACCAGGTCCTGCTCTCCGGTGTCCAGGGCATCACCGACCTCATCACGACCCCGGGCCTCATCAACCTCGACTTCGCCGACGTCAAGTCGGTCATGTCCGAGGCCGGCTCGGCCCTGATGGGTATCGGCTCGGCACGCGGCGACGACCGCGCGGTGGCCGCGGCCGAGATGGCGATCTCCTCGCCGCTGCTGGAGGCGTCCATCGACGGCGCCCGTGGCGTACTGCTCTCCATCTCCGGTGGCTCCGACCTCGGCCTGTTCGAGATCAACGAGGCCGCCCAGCTGGTGAGCGAGGCCGCCCACCCCGAGGCCAACATCATCTTCGGCGCGGTGATCGACGACGCCCTCGGCGACGAGGTGCGGGTCACCGTGATCGCGGCCGGCTTCGACGGTGGCCAGCCGCCCGCCAAGCGGGACAACGTCCTCGGCTCCTCCTCGGCCAAGCGCGAGGAGCCGGTCCCGGCGCGGCAGACCGAGAGCCGCCCGTCCTTCGGATCGCTCGGCAGCGTGACCCCGAAGGAGGACCCGGAGCCCGCTCCGGAGCCGGTCAAGGACATCCCGGTCGCCCCGCCGGTCACGCCGGCGCCGCGGACCTACTCGGACAGCGCGGCCGAGGAACTGGACGTACCGGACTTCCTCAAGTGATCCTTCAGTCGTGATAGGACAGCGCGAAAGCGCGAGCGGCGCGCACTTCGGCTTCACCGACCGGTGGGGCGGGGTGAGCGCCGCTCCGTATGAGGAGCTCAACCTCGGCGGAGCGGTCGGTGACGACCCCGACGCCGTACGCACCAACCGGGACCTGGCCGCCAAGTCCCTCGGCATCGAGCCGAAGGGGGTGGTCTGGATGAACCAGGTGCACGGGGCCGACGTCGCGGTGGTGGACGGGCCGTGGGGATCCTCGGCCCCGGTCCCGTCGGTCGACGCGGTCGTCACCACGCGCCGGGGGCTCGCCCTCGCCGTACTCACCGCCGACTGCGTGCCGGTGCTGCTGGCCGACCCGGTCGCCGGTGTCGCCGCCGCGGCACACGCGGGCCGGCCCGGCATGATCGCCGGAGTGGTCCCGGCCGTGCTGCGCGCGATGACGGACCTGGGTGCCGAGCCCTCCCGGATCGTGGCCCGCACCGGGCCCACCGTCTGCGGCCGGTGTTACGAAGTGCCCGAGGCGATGCGCGCCGAGGTGTCCGCCGTCGAGCCGGCGGCGTACGCCGAGACGAGTTGGGGTACACCGGCGGTCGACGTGACTGCCGGAGTGCACGCCCAGCTGGATCGGCTCGGGGTGCGCGACCGGGAGCAGTCGCCGGTGTGCACGCTGGAGTCGCGCGATCACTTCTCGTACCGCCGCGACCGCACCACCGGTCGGCTCGCGGGTTATGTGTGGCTGGACTGACAGGACATGACGGACCGTAGGGACGAACTCGCCGCGAACCTGGCGAAAGTGGAACGGCGCATCGCCGACGCGTGCGCCGCAGCGGGGCGTGCGCGCGACGAGGTGACCCTCATCGTGGTCACCAAGACCTATCCCGCGAGCGATGTGCGGATCCTCGCCGAACTCGGCGTGCGGCACGTCGCAGAGAACCGTGACCAGGACGCGGCCCCGAAGGCCGAGGCCTGCTCGGATCTGCCCCTCACATGGCACTTCGTGGGGCAACTCCAGACCAACAAGGTGCGATCGGTGGTCGGTTACGCGGATTTCGTGCAGTCCGTCGACCGTTCCAGGCTCGTCTCCGCCCTGTCGAAGGAGGCGGTCCGGGCCGGGCGTGAACTGGGATGTCTCCTCCAGGTCGCACTCGACGCCGACGAGAGCGGCCGGGGCGAGCGGGGCGGGATCGGGCCCGGCGGAATCGGGGAGTTGGCCGATCTCGTGGCCGGGGCCCCGGGGCTCCGGCTCGACGGACTGATGACCGTGGCGCCGCTCACGGGCGAGTACGCGGGACGCGAACAAGCGGCCTTCGAGCGGCTGATGGTTTTGTCGACCGACCTGCGCCGGAGTCATCAGGCTGCCACCATGGTCTCGGCAGGGATGAGTACGGACCTCGAACAGGCCGTGTCGGCCGGAGCGACACATGTGCGCGTCGGCAGTGCGGTACTCGGAGTCCGCCCCAGGCTCGGGTAACGTCGCCAAGAAGTCGGACCACAGCAGAAAATATGGTCATTGCCGCCGATAGGCGGATTCAAGGACCACGTGGATCGCGGGCACTTGGCAGTCGTCAGCCGATCCACCACAGAGCGGAGGACTCAGAGCATGGCCGGCGCGATGCGCAAGATGGCGGTCTACCTCGGCCTCGTGGAGGACGATGGGTACGACGGCCGCGGATTCGACCCCGACGACGACTTCGAACCCGAGCTGGACCCGGAGCCCGAGCGGGACCACCGACGGCACGAGCCGTCCCACCAGCCGCACGTCTCACATCAGCCCCAAAGGGACGAAGAGGTACGAGTCGTACAGCCGCCCGCGCCCCGCGAACCGGCCGCCCGCTCCGCTTCGCTCCCCGCGGAATCCAGCCGTCCGGCGCGCATCGCGCCCGTGGCATCCATCACACAAGAACGCGCAAGTCTGGAGAAGAACGCACCGGTGATCATGCCCAAGGTCGTGTCGGAACGAGAGCCGTACCGGATCACCACGCTTCACCCACGGACCTACAACGAGGCCCGTACCATCGGGGAACACTTCCGTGAAGGCACCCCGGTGATCATGAATCTGACTGAGATGGATGACACAGATGCAAAGCGACTTGTCGACTTTGCGGCCGGTCTGGTGTTTGGTCTTCACGGCAGCATCGAGCGGGTGACGCAGAAGGTGTTCCTGTTGTCGCCTGCTAACGTCGATGTCACAGCGGAGGACAAGGCCCGCATCGCAGAGGGCGGGTTCTTCAACCAGAGCTGAGACGCACCACCGGAAACAGCAGTACCGAGCAGGGCACAGGGGAGAGGGAAGCAAGAGGTCATGAGCGTGGTTCTGGATGTCGTCTACATCGCGCTGATGTGCTTCCTCATCGTGCTCATCTTCCGGTTGGTCATGGACTATGTCTTCCAGTTCGCCCGCTCATGGCAACCCGGCAAGGCGATGGTGGTCGTTCTGGAGGCCACCTACACTGTCACTGATCCACCGCTCAAGCTTCTGCGGCGGGTCATTCCGCCGCTGCGTCTCGGGGGCGTGGCGCTCGACCTGTCCTTCTTCGTGCTGATGATCATCGTCTACATCCTGATCACGCTTGTGCGGAACGCGATGTGAACGATGTGAGAGATGCGGTCTTGCCGAATGCCGACGACTACGTTGAGGTGAAGAGATGCCGTTGACCCCCGAGGACGTGCGGAACAAGCAGTTCACGACCGTCCGCCTCCGAGAAGGCTATGACGAGGACGAGGTCGATGCCTTCCTCGATGAGGTCGAAGCCGAACTGACCCGCCTGCTCCGTGAGAACGAGGACCTGCGCGCCAAACTGGCCGCGGCCACTCGCGCTGCTGCGCAGAACCAGCAGAACATGCGCAAGCCTCCGGAGCCGCAGCAGGATCAGCAGCAGCAACACCAGCAGCAACACCAGCAGCAACAGCAACAGCAGCAGCAGGGTATGCGCGGTCCGGGTGGTCCTGTCCCCGCCGGCATATCGGGCCCGCCGCAGCAGCAGATGGGTGGCCCCATGGGTGGTCCGCCCCAGCTGCCGAGCGGTGCCCCGCAGCTGCCCGCCGGTCCCGGCGGTCAGGGTGGACCCCAGGGTCCCGGCCCGATGGGCCAGGGTCCGGGTCCGATGGGCCAGCCCCCGATGCAGCAGCAGATGGGCGGCCCCATGGGCGGCCCCGGCCCGATGGGCGGTCCGATGGGCGGCCCCGGTCAGGGAGGCCCCGGTGGCGACAGCGCCGCCCGTGTCCTCTCGCTGGCCCAGCAGACCGCCGACCAGGCGATCGCCGAGGCTCGTTCCGAGGCCAACAAGATCGTCGGCGAGGCGCGTTCGCGTGCCGAGGGTCTGGAGCGTGACGCCCGTGCCAAGGCCGACGCCCTGGAGCGGGACGCGCAGGAGAAGCACCGCGTCGCGATGGGCTCCCTGGAGTCCGCCCGCGCCACGCTGGAGCGCAAGGTCGAGGACCTGCGCGGCTTCGAGCGCGAGTACCGCACGCGCCTGAAGTCGTACCTGGAGTCGCAGCTGCGTCAGCTGGAGACCCAGGCCGACGACTCGCTGGCCCCGCCGCGCACTCCGGCGACCGCGTCCCTCCCGCCGTCCTCGGCGCCCTCCATGGCTCCGGCCGGCGCGAGCGCACCGTCCTACGGCGGCGGCAACCCGACGATGGGCGGCGGTCCCGCACCGGCTGCTCCGTCCTACGGCGGTCAGCAGCAGATGTCGCCGGCGATGACCCAGCCGATGGCGCCGGTACGCCCGCAGGGCCCGTCGCCGATGGGCCAGGCGCCCTCGCCCATGCGGGGCTTCCTGATCGACGAGGATGACAACTGACGGCCTGATGGCCAGTAGTACGGCATAGACGTCGGCAGCGTTCAGGGCGGGCCCCGGGTGTGAACCCGGGGCCCGCCCTTTTGCCACGCGCGTTCGTGTCCGCGTAGCCATGTTCGTGCGTACGCAACGCCGAAGGCCCGGTCCCGCCGAGATCTTTGGCGGGACCGGGCCTTCGGCCTGTGGGCTACGCCTTGCGCAGGCGGAACGTGAGGGTGAGGCCCTCGTCCGTGAACGGGTCGCCGTAGCCGGCGTCCGCCTCGCCCTGACCGAAGTCGGTTGCCAGAACCTCGTCGGCGATCAGGCCTGCGTGGTCGGTCAGGGCCGCCACCGTCGCCTGGTCCGTGGCCGTCCAGCGCAGTGCGATGCGGTCGGCCACGTCGAGGCCGCTGTTCTTGCGGGCCTCCTGGATCAGGCGGATCGCGTCACGGGCCAGTCCCGCACGGCGGAGCTCCTCGGTGATCTCCAGGTCCAGTGCGACCGTCGCGCCCGAGTCGGAGGCCACCGACCAGCCTTCACGGGGGGTCTCCGTGATGATGACCTCGTCGGGTGCCAGCGTGATGGTCTCACCGTCGACCTCGACCGACGCCGTGCCCTCGCGCAGGGCAAGCGACAGGGCGGCGGCGTCCGCGTTCGCGACGGCCTTGGCCACGTCCTGGACGCGCTTGCCGAACCGCTTGCCCAGGGCGCGGAAGTTGGCCTTCGCGGTGGTGTCGACCAGGCTGCCGCCGACCTCGCTCAGGGTCGCCAGGGACTCGACGTTCAGCTCCTCCGTGATCTGCGCGCGCAGTTCGGAGTCCAGCGTCTCGAAGCCCGTCGCCGCGATCAGCGCGCGGGACAGCGGCTGGCGCGTCTTGACGCCCGACTCCGCGCGCGTGGCACGGCCCAGCTCCACGAGCCGGCGCACCAGCACCATCTGCTTCGACAGCTCCGGGTCGATGGCGGTGAGGTCCGCCTCCGGCCAGGTGGACAGGTGGACCGACTCCGGAGCGCCCGGGGTGACCGGGACGATCAGGTCCTGCCAGACCCGCTCGGTGATGAACGGCGTCAGCGGGGACATCAGCTGCGTGACCGTCTCGACGACCTCGTGCAGCGTGCGCAGCGCCGCCTTGTCGCCCTGCCAGAAGCGGCGACGCGAGCGGCGCACGTACCAGTTCGACAGGTCGTCGACGAACGCGGACAGCAGCTTGCCGGCGCGCTGGGTGTCGTAGGCGTCCAGCGCCTGGGTGGCCTGGTCGGTGAGGGCGTGCAGTTCGGACAGCAGCCAGCGGTCCAGGACCGGGCGGTCGGCCGGGGCCGGGTCGGCCTCGGACGGGGCCCAGTTCGACGTTCGGGCGTACAGGGCCTGGAAGGCGACCGTGTTCCAGTACGTCAGGAGTGTCTTGCGGACGACCTCCTGGATGGTGCCGTGGCCCACGCGCCGGGCCGCCCACGGGGAGCCGCCGGCCGCCATGAACCAGCGCACCGCGTCGGCGCCGTGGCGGTCCATGAGCGGGATCGGGTCCAGGGTGTTGCCCAGGTGCTTGGACATCTTGCGGCCGTCCTCGGCGAGGATGTGGCCGAGGCAGACGACGTTCTCGTAGGACGACTTGTCGAAGACGAGCGTGCCGACCGCCATCAGCGTGTAGAACCAGCCGCGGGTCTGGTCGATGGCCTCGCAGATGAACTGCGCCGGGTAGCGGGCCTCGAACAGCTCTTTGTTCTTGTACGGGTAGCCCCACTGCGCGAACGGCATCGAACCCGAGTCGTACCAGGCGTCGATCACCTCCGGGACGCGCGTGGCCGTCTTTCCGCAGCCGCCCTGCGGGCAGGCGAAGGTGACGTCGTCGATGAACGGGCGGTGCGGGTCCAGGCCCGACTGGTCCGTGCCGGTCAGCTCGGTCAGCTCCGCGAGGGATCCCGCGCAGGTGAGGTGGTCGTCCTCGCAGCGCCAGATGGGCAGCGGGGTGCCCCAGTAGCGGTTGCGGGACAGGGCCCAGTCGATGTTGTTGTTCAGCCAGTCGCCGTACCGGCCGTTCTTGACCGTGTCCGGGAACCAGTTGGTGCCCTCGTTCTCCGCGAGGAGGCGGTCCTTGACCTCGGTGGTGCGGATGTACCAGGAGGGCTGCGCGTAGTAGAGCAGCGCGGTGTGGCAGCGCCAGCAGTGCGGGTAGCTGTGCTCGTACGGGATGTGCTTGAAGAGCCGGCCGCGCTGCTGGAGGTCCTCGGTGAGCTTTTCGTCGGCCTTCTTGAAGAAGACGCCGCCGACCAGCGGGACGTCCTCCTCGAAGGTGCCGTCCGGGCGGACGGGGTTCACGACCGGCAGGCCGTAGGCGCGGCAGACCTTGAGGTCGTCCTCACCGAAGGCGGGGGACTGGTGGACCAGACCCGTGCCGTCCTCGGTGGTGACGTACTCGGCGTTGACGACGAAGTGCGCCGGCTCCGGGAACTCCACCAGCTCGAAGGGGCGCTGGTACGTCCAGCGCTCCATCTCGGCGCCCGTGAAGGTCTCACCGGTGGTCTCCCAGCCCTCGCCGAGGGCCTTGGCGACGAGCGGCTCGGCGACCACGAGCTTCTCCTCGCCGTCGGTCGCGACGACATAGGTGACCTCGGGATGCGCGGCGACCGCCGTGTTGGAGACCAGGGTCCAGGGCGTGGTCGTCCACACCAGGAGCGCGGCCTCGCCGGCCAGCGGGCCGGAGGTGAGGGGGAAGCGGACGAACACCGACGGGTCGACGACCGTCTCGTAGCCCTGCGCCAGCTCGTGGTCGGACAGGCCCGTCCCACAGCGGGGGCACCAGGGGGCGACACGGTGGTCCTGGACGAGCAGGCCCTTGTCGAAGATCTCCTTCAGCGACCACCAGACCGACTCGATGTACTCGGGGTCCATCGTGCGGTACGGGTCCTGAAGGTCGGTCCAGTAGCCCATGCGGGTCGTGAGCTCTTCGAAGGCGTCCGTGTGCCGGGTCACCGACTCGCGGCACTTCTCGTTGAACTCCGCGATGCCGTACGCCTCGATGTCCTGCTTGCCGGAGAAGCCGAGCTCCTTCTCGACGGCGAGCTCCACCGGGAGGCCGTGGCAGTCCCAGCCGGCCTTACGGGCCACGTGGTAGCCGCGCATGGTGCGGAAGCGGGGGAAGACGTCCTTGAAGACGCGTGCTTCGATGTGGTGGGCACCCGGCATGCCGTTGGCGGTGGGCGGGCCCTCGTAGAACACCCATTCGGGGCGGCCCTCGGACTGCTCCAGGCTCTTGGCGAAGATCTTCTGCTCACGCCAGAAGTCGAGCACGGCGTGCTCGAGGGCGGGCAGGTCGACCTGGGCGGGCACCTGGCGGTACGTCGGCGATGTCATCAGCGGGCTTCCTCCGGCGGACTTGCTGCCTTCCGTCCGGAGGGACGAGAGCTACGTCTGCCTGCGCCGCCTTCGGCGCGCTCCCGCGGTACCACCCTCCTTGGCCCTCCGGCACGGGGTGTGCGCCGGTTGGCCCCCTCATTGGGGTCGCGATGCCGGGTCTACTGGCCGCATTCTCGCTGCGGCGTTCTTCCGGCGGCTCCGGGGTGATCTTCACGTCGCGCCGGCCCCCGGGCTTCCACCGTCCCCGGGTCGCTCTGGGCTGCGTACGCCGCTACTCGTCCCCATCCACGCTTTTTCGCTCCGACCAGTGTACGGCGCCGCGCGGGCGGCGGCCGACCGGTTTTCCGGGCCGCCGGGTGCCGGGGAGTGCGAAATGGGTTTGATGACCTTAATGGGGTGGTATAGGTGTTCGGATCCTGGGACGTCCGGCTCAGCGGATTACCGGGCGGGGAGCTGGGCACAACGGATGCAGGTTCGCCGCGGCGTGCGCGAGGCGGGCGAATCGGGCGGTGTGCCCCGTTGCCGCGGGACTCGAGTCGATTTATCGTCCCAGCACGATTCGCGAGCAAGATCACAATATGTGAAGGGGCCGCGGCCATGGTGGCGAAGAAGACCGCCGTACAGCAGCCGGCGTCCGGCAGATCCGCGGAGGCCTCAGGCGGCGCGGCCAAGGACGTGGGCGGGAAGAAGTCCACGCAGGGGGGCTCGGCGAGGCGGGCGGCGAAGGAGGACCGGGGCAAGACGGTCGAGGGCACGACGGCGGCCGAGAAGAAGACGGCGACCGGGAAGGCCGCGGCCAAGGGGGCCGCGAGCGAGGAGCCCGCGGCCGAGCCGGCGGCAGGGAAGGCACAGGCCAAGGCGTCGGCGGACGAGGTACCGGCCGAGGCACCGGCCAAGACACCACGCCCCCGGGCGTCGGCCAAGGCATCGGCGGTGAAGGCACCGGCCAAGACGGCGCGGGCCAAGGTGCCGGCGGACGGGGCATCGGCGGAGATGGAGTCGGCCGAGGCACCGGCGGAGAGAGCACCGGCCGAGAAGGAGGCAGGGAAGAGGGCGGCAGCCGGGAAGACCGCCTCGGCCGGGAAGGCGGCGGCCGGGAAGACCGCCTCGGCCGGGAAGGCCGCAGCCGGAAAGACCGCCTCGGCCGGGAAGGCGACAGCCGCGAAGATCGCCTCGGCCGGGAAAGCCACCACCGGGAAGACCGACGCCGGGAAGACCGCCCGCGCCGGGAAGAGCGCCGTCGGTAAGGCGACGGGCGCGACGGGCGACAAAGCGGTGGGCGTCAAGAAGGCCGCCCCCGAGAAGCCCGCCGCGAAGAAGGCCCCGGCCAAGAAGGCCGCCGGAGGCAAGAGCACCACCAGGACCGCCGCCGGGAAGGGCGCTGCCCGGACCGGCGCGGTCACACAGGACACGGCCGCGAGCAGCACGGCCAAGAAAGCGGGTGCGGCCGAGGCCGCCCAGCAGACGGGAGCGACGACGGTGGTTGCGAAGAAGACTCCTGGCACGGCCACGGCGGCGAAGACCGCCGTTCCGAAGGCACGGATCGCCGCGGCGGAGCCCGGTGAGCTCGCGGTACGCCCGGGCGAGGACCCCTGGACGGCGGAGGAGGTCGAGGAAGCGCGGTCCGAGCTGACGTCCGAGGAGATCCGGCTGCGCGAGGAGATCTCCTCGTCGGAGCGGTCGCTCGCCGGTCTGATGCGGGACTCCGGGGACGGCGCCGGCGACGACCAGGCGGACACCGGCACCAAGAACATCACCCGCGAGCACGAGCTGGCCCTCGCCGCCAACGCGCGGGAGATGCTCCTCCAGACCGAGCGTGCCCTGGAACGCCTGCACGCGGGCACCTACGGCCTGTGCGAGAACTGCGGAAACGCCATCGGCAAGGCACGCATGCAGGCCTTCCCCCGGGCCACGCTCTGCGTGGAGTGCAAGCAGAAGCAGGAGCGCCGGTACTGACCGGCCGCGGAATGTCTCCTGAGCACGTGGGACGTACGGGGTGTGCCGTACCCTCGTCCTCAGTCAGGCACCTAGGTTGAGGGACTCACGTGGCAGAGGCGGAGCGCATCATCGGTACGCCGGACACACCGGACGCGGCCGGGGGCGGCAAGGAGCGGCCCGACTCCGAAGGCACCCCGCCCGGCGAGTCCGGTGCCGGGCAGCCCCGGGGCCGGCGCCGGATCGCGGTGCTGTTCGCCGTCGCCTCGTTCGCGTACGCCCTCGACCTGATCAGCAAGATGATCGTGGTGGCCAAGCTGGAGCACCACCCGCCCATCGAGATCGTCGGCGACTGGCTGAGGTTCGAGGCGATCCGCAACGCGGGCGCGGCCTTCGGCTTCGGTGAGGCCTTCACCGTGATCTTCACCATGATCGCGGCGGCGGTGATCGTGGTGATCGCCCGTCTCGCCCGCAAGCTCTACAGCCTGCCCTGGGCGATCGCGCTCGGTCTGCTGCTCGGCGGTGCGCTGGGCAACCTCACCGACCGGATCTTCCGGGCGCCGGGCGTCTTCGAGGGCGCGGTCGTGGACTTCATCGCGCCCAAGCACTTCGCCGTCTTCAACCTGGCCGACTCGGCGATCGTGTGCGGCGGCATCCTGATCGTGCTGCTGTCGTTCAGGGGCCTCGACCCCGACGGGACCGTCCACAAGGACTGAGCGCGCGTGCAGCCCCGACGGAGCCGTCCGGCATACTCGACGGGTGAGCACGCTTCCCGAGATCCGTAACCTGCCCGTGCCCGACGGCCTGGAGGGCGAGCGCGTCGACGCCGCCATCTCCCGCATGTTCGGCTTCTCCCGTACCAAGGCGGCCGAGCTCGCCGCCGCGGGGAAGGTCACGGTCGACGGATCGGTGGTCGGCAAGTCGGAGCGCGTGCACGGCGGCGCCTGGCTGGAGGTCGAGATGCCGCAGGCGCCCGCGCCGGTACAGGTCGTCGCCGAGCCGGTCGAGGGTATGGAGATCGTGCACGACGACGATGACGTGGTCGTGATCGTCAAGCCCGTCGGGGTCGCCGCGCACCCGTCGCCGGGCTGGACGGGGCCGACCGTCATCGGGGGCCTGGCCGCCGCCGGGTACCGGATCTCCACCTCCGGCGCCGCCGAGCGCCAGGGCATCGTGCACCGGCTCGACGTGGGCACCTCGGGGCTGATGGTCGTCGCCAAGTCGGAGCGCGCCTACACCTCGCTGAAGCGCCAGTTCAAGGAGCGCACGGTCGACAAGCGGTACCACACGCTCGTCCAGGGCCACCCCGACCCGACGAGCGGCACCATCGACGCGCCCATCGGCCGGCACCCGCAGCACGACTACAAGTGGGCGGTCACCGCCGAGGGCAAGGCGTCCGTCACGCACTACGACCTCATCGAGGCCTTCCGTGCGGCGTCGCTCCTCGATGTGAAGCTGGAGACCGGCCGCACGCACCAGATCCGCGTCCACATGGCCGCCCACCGGCACCCCTGCGTCGGCGACCTCACCTATGGCGCCGACCCGACGCTCGCCAAGCGCCTGGGCCTGACCCGCCAGTGGCTGCACGCGGTGCGGCTCGGGTTCGAGCACCCTGGGGACGGGCAGTGGGCGGAGTTCTCCTGCGACTACCCGGAGGACCTGCAGAAGGCCCTGGAGCAGGTCCGCGAGGAGACGTACGCGTGAGCACCCCGTACGTCGTGCGGGTCGCCGAGGACCCGGCAGATCGTGAAGCGTGCTTCGCGGTGCGCAAGGAGGTCTTCGTCGGCGAGCAAGGCGTGCCGGAGGACCTCGAGTACGACGCCTACGACGCCGGCGCGGTCCATGTGCTGGCGGTCCGGGAGGACGGCGTGCCGCTCGGGACGGGGCGGCTGCTGCACGGGGAGGCGGCCGTGGCGCAGACCGGCGCCGGCCCGTCGGTGGGTTCCCTCGGCCGGCTCGCCGTGACGAGACCCGCGCGCGGGCTCGGTGTCGGTGCCGCCCTGGTGCGGGCCGTCGAGGACGCGGCACGCTCACGGGGGCTCGCGGCCGTGGACCTGCACGCGCAGACGCACGCGCTCGGCTTCTACGAGCGGCTCGGCTATGAGCCGTACGGGCCCGAGTACTTGGAGGCGGGCCTTCCGCACCAGGCGATGCGGCGTTCCCTCTAGTCTCCCGTGGCCGGCGCCGAAACGGTTTGTCATGGGAGTTGCGTGGCAGGCTTGAAGTCAGTCGTGTGACCACTTGACCTCCCGGAGCGCTGACCGTGGATCAGTTGGCCCTGCTGTTCGTGCTGCTGCTCGGGGCCGTGATCAGTGTCCCGCTGGGCGACCGGTTCAAGGTGCCGGCGCCGGTACTGATGACGCTTCTGGGGATCGTTCTCGCTCTGCTGCCGTTCGTACCGAACGTCGACATCGCGCCGGACCTGATCCTGCCGCTGCTGCTGCCGCCCCTGCTGTACGCCGCCGTGCGGCGCACGTCCTGGCGGCAGTTCGCGGCGAACAAGAGGCCGATCTTCCTGCTGGCCGTGGCGCTGGTGTTCGTCACCATGGCCTGCGTGGCGGCCGTCGCCGACGCGATCGTGCCGGGGCTGCCGCTCGCCGCGGCGTTCGCGCTGGGCGCGCTGGTGGCGCCGCCGGACCCGGTCGCGGCGACCGCCGTCGCCGGACAGCTGGGACTGCCGCGCCGGCTGGTGTCGATCCTTGAGGGCGAGGGCCTGTTCAACGACGTGACGGCCATCGTCCTCTACCACGTGGCGATCGCCGCCGCCGTCAGCGGGACGTTCTCGCCCTGGGAGGCCGGGCTCGATCTGGTGCTGTCCGCCGTGGTGGCGGTGGCCGTGGGCCTCGCGCTGGGCTGGGGCGCGAACAAGCTGATGGAAGTGCTCGGCGACGCCACCCTGCAGGTCGGCCTGACCCTGCTGGTGCCGTACGCCGCGTACGTCATGGCCGAGGAGCTGCACGGGTCCGGCGTGCTCGCCGTGCTCACCACCGCGCTGTTCCTCGCGGAGTACGGCTCGGACGCCGACGACGTCATGACACGGCTGGCCGGACACACGTTCTGGAACGTCGTCGACACGCTCGTCACCGGCGTCGCGTTCGGGCTGGTCGGTCTCGAGCTGCACAACGCGATCCGCACGGCCTCCGGGCGGTGGGGCGAGCTGCTGGGGTGGGCGGCGGTCGTGGTGGTCGTCGTCGTGTTCGCCCGGCTGCTGTGGCTGCTGCCGGCGACCTGGCTGACCAAACGGCTGCACGCCCGGCGGGACTACGACGAGGACATCCCGGTGAGCTGGCGCGAGACCGTGGTGATGTGGTGGTCGGGGATGCGCGGGGTGGCCTCGGTGGCGCTGGTGCTGGCCATTCCGCTGGAGACCGATGCGGGCGCGCCGTTCCCCAGCCGGGACGAGATCATCTTCATCGCGTTCGGGGTGATCATGGCGACGCTGGTGCTGCAGGGCCTGACGCTGCCGTGGCTGGTGCGGCGGCTCGGGGTGAAGGCCGACACGGACCGGGAGAAGGAACTCGCGAAGGCGCTGGCGATCCGGGCGGCCAAGGCGGCGAAGCAGCGGCTGCGGGAGATCGAGGACAACGAGGAGCTGCCGGAGGAACTCTCCGAGCAGATGCTGCGGCGGGCCTACGACATCGGGGTGCGGATCAGTCCCGAACTGGCGGAGGACGAGCGGCGGGAGGCGTACCGGGAGGGCACCCGGCGGGTGAAGCGGTTGAGGCGCATCCAGCAGGAGATGCTGAGCGCGGCGCGGCACGAGGTGCTGGCGGCGCGCAGCGAGCCCGGGGCGGATCCCGAGGTGGTCGACCGGGTTCTGCGGCACCTCGACGTCCGTAGCCTGCGGTGAGTCACCGGCCGCTGCGGCTGCCGGTTTGACGGTGGGCGGCCGGGGAGCCGTAGGGTCGGCCGTATGGCACGGAATGTGGTAATCAGTGGTGGAGGAACCGGAATTGGGCTCGCGGCGGCCCGGGTGTTCGCCGCGGACGGGGATCGGGTGCTGCTGCTCGGGCGGCGGGCCGACGTGCTGGAGCGGGCCGAGGTGCCCGGCGCGCTGACGTACGCCGCCGATCTCGCCGAGCCGGAGGACGTGCGCGGTGTCGCCGCCTTCGTGGAACGGGAGCTGGGGGCTGTGGACGTGCTCGTGCACAGCGCCGGGGGCAACGGGCTGCTCGAACCGGATGCCCCGGGGGACGATCCGCTCGCGGCCGTCGCACACACCTGGAGTGTGAACTTCCGGCTCAACACCCTGACGGCGGTCCTGCTCACCGAGGCGCTGAAGCCGCGGCTCGCCGAGCCCGGCGGACGGGTGCTGTTCCTCAGCTCCATCGCCGCCTACCGGGGGTCCGGGAGCGGGGCGTACGCGGCGGCCAAGGCGGGGCTGCATCCCTACGCCCACGATCTGGCCCGGGAGCTGGGGCCGCGCGGCATCACCGTGAACCTGGTGGCGCCCGGGTACATCGAGGACACCGAGTTCTTCGGGGACGCGATGGCCGGGGAACGGCGGGCGCGACTCATCGGTGAGACCTCGAACGGCCGGGCCGGCACCCCGGGGGACGTCGCCGAGACCCTGCACTGGCTGGCCTCCCCGGGCGCCGGGCACATCACCTCGCAGATCATCCAGGTCAACGGCGGCGCCGAGCGCGGCCACTGACCGGCGGAAGGAAAGGAGGGGCTCCCCACGCCGCGGGGAGCCCCTCCTTTCCTTCCGTGCGGGGGCTCAGCGCTCCGGCCGCCCCGAGTTGTGGTTGCCGTGGTAGCGGCGCTGCTGGGCCGGTACGCCGTCCGGGGACGAGCGGTGGCCGTTGCCGCTGTAGGGCGGCGGAAGGACCGCGTCGGCCGTGTTGACCCGGGGCAGGGCGTACGGGTGCTCGTCGGCCAGCCAGCCGATCATCTGCTCGCGGACGGTGAC
Source organism: Streptomyces cahuitamycinicus (assembly GCF_002891435.1). Classification (GTDB taxonomy): domain Bacteria; phylum Actinomycetota; class Actinomycetes; order Streptomycetales; family Streptomycetaceae; genus Streptomyces; species Streptomyces cahuitamycinicus. Next base: position 11,370 of record NZ_POUC01000018.1, on the reverse strand, counting down.
CCGCACCGTCCAGATGTCGTCCGCGTCCTTGGCCGTCACCAGGGCGCGCACCTGCATCGTGTTCGGAGTGGTGTCCGTGACCGACAGGTTGTAGGCGCGGCCGTCCCAGGCCGGGCACTCGCGCAGGATGTCGCGGAGCTTGTCGCGCATCGCCTCCACGGGGGCGGAGTGGTCGAGGTGCCAGAAGACGATGCCCGTCATCTGCGGGGTGCCGCGCGACCAGTTCTCGAACGGCTTGGACGTGAAGTACGACACCGGCATGGTGATGCGCCGCTCGTCCCAGGTACGGACGGTCAGGAAGGTCAGGGTGATCTCCTCGACCGTGCCCCACTCGCCGTCCACCACCACCGTGTCCCCGATGCGCACCATGTCGCCGAAGGCGATCTGGAACCCTGCGAACATATTGCTCAGCGTGGACTGCGCGGCCACACCGGCCACGATGCCGAGGATGCCGGCCGAGGCCAGCAGCGAGGCGCCCGCCGCCCGGAACGCCGGGAAGGTCAGCAGCATCGTCGCCGCGGCCACCACACCGACGACAGCGGACACCACCCGCATGATGAGCGTCACCTGGGTGCGCACCCGGCGGACCCTGGCCGGATCACGGTGGACCCGGGCGTTGGCGTACCGGCTGTACGACGTCTCGACGATCGCCGCCGCGATACGGATGACCAGCCAGGCGGCCGACCCGATCAGAATCAGGGTCAGCGTCCGGCCGACTCCGTCCGCGCGGCTCTCCAGCAGGTCCGCCTCGTCGTAGGACCCTCTCAGCAGGGCCGCGAAGAGGACGATCATGTAGGGGATACGGCCACGGCGGAGCAGACCCCACAGCGGGGTCTCGTGGTGCCGTTCGTCGGCCTTGCGCAGCAGGAAGTCGGTGGCCCAGCCGATCACCAGCGTGAGCACGACCGAGCCACCGACCACGATCAGCGGTCGTAGCAGGTTTTCCATGCCCCCGAACCTAACCGGCTCCCGGGGTGTATGAACATGTGACTTCCGCTGCGTGCTGGGTAGTGCCGGGGCCCGGGCTCGTCACACCCGGCTGGCACCATGGCCTCATGAACATCATGCTCTTTCACTCGACCTTCGGGCTGCGGCCCGCGGTGCTCCGGGCCGCTGACCGGCTGCGGTCGGCCGGACACGAGGTGTGGACGCCCGACCTCTTCGAGGGGCGCACCTTCGAGTCGGTCGAGGAGGGCATGGAGCACAAGGAGAAGATCGGCAAGGAGGAGCTGCTGAAGCGGGCCGTGCTGGCCGCCGCTCCCTACTCCGACCGCGGGTTGGTGTACGCCGGGTTCTCGCTCGGCGCCTCCGTCGCCCAGACCCTCGCCCTGGGCGACGACAAGGCGCGCGGCCTGCTGCTCCTGCACGGCACGTCGGACATCGCGCCGGACGTCACGGCCGAGGACCTGCCGGTCCAGCTGCACGTGGCCGAGCCGGACCCCTTCGAGACGGACGACTGGCTCAGCGCCTGGTACCTCCAGATGGGCCGCACCGGCGCCGACGTCGAGGTGTACCGGTACGCCGGGGCCGGCCACCTCTACACCGACCCCGACCTGCCGGACTACGACGAGGAGGCCGCCGAGGCCACCTGGCGGGTGGCGCTCGGCTTCCTCGAGACCCTGTAGCGGCGGTTACACCGGGTCGTAGGCACGCTCGACCTTCTGCGTTCCGCTGCGGGTGCGGTACGAGCGGGACCACTTGGCGGTCGCGTCGCGCTTCGTGCGGTCGGAGACGACGTAGTAGTCCATCTGCGCGCGCTCGGCCGTGATGTCCAGGACGCCGAAGCCGTGCCGGTCGGTGTCGACCCAGTGGACATGGCGGTTGGCGGCGCGGATGACCGGCGAGGCGACCGCGGAGACCGTGCCCTCCGGGACCTTGACGATGTCGTCGAGGTTGTCGGAGGTCACCGACGTGACGACGAACTCCGTGGCGGCCGACGGGGACAGCGGGTACGTACCGGCGTCCACCGGCACGTCGTTGGCCCAGGCCATGTGGATGTCGCCGGTGAGGAAGACCGTGTTGCGGATGGCGTTCGTCCGCAGGTGCGCCAGGATCTCGCGGCGGTCGTCGGTGTAGCCGTCCCACTGGTCGGTGTTGAGGGCGAGGCCCTCCTGCGGCAGGCCCAGCAGCTTGGCCAGCGGCTTGAGCAGTTCGGCGGAGAGCGAGCCGATGGCGAACGGCGAGATCATCACCGAGTTGCCGACCAGCCGCCAGGTGGTGTCGGACGACTTCAGCCCCGCCTTGAGCCAGTCGAGCTGGGCCCGGCCGGTGAGCGTGCGGTCCGGGTCGTCGACCTCGCCGTCGCCGACCGTGACCTGCTGGGAGCGGAACGAGCGCAGGTCCAGCAGTGAGAGGTCGGCCAGCTTGCCGAAGCGCAGCCGGCGGTAGGTGGTGCCCGCGGTCGCCGTGCGCACCGGCATCCACTCGAAGTAGGCCTGCTTGGCGGCGGCCTGACGGGCGGACCAGGTGCCCTCCGCGCCCTCCGTGTGGTTCTCCGCGCCGCCCGAGAAGGCGTCGTTGGCGAACTCGTGGTCGTCCCAGATCGCCACGACCGGGGCTGTGGCGTGCAGCGCCTGGAGGTCGGGGTCGGTCTTGTAACGGGCGTGCCGGGCGCGGTAGTCGGCGAGCGTGACGATCTCGTGGGCCGGGGTGTGCGGGCGGACGACCTTGCCGCGGGTGCCGTACTCGCCGGTGCCGTACTCGTAGATGTAGTCGCCGAGGTGCAGCCAGGCGTCCAGGTCGCCGCGGGCCGCGAGATGGCGGTACGAGGAGAACCAGCCCGCTTCCCAGTTGGCGCAGGAGACCACGCCGAAGCGCAGGCCCGGGACGGCGGCGTCGTGGGCCGGGGCGGTACGGGTGCGCGCGGCGGGGGAGTCGGTGCCGCCGGCGGAGAAGCGGAACCAGTAGCCGGTGCCCGGCCGCAGACCGCGGACGTCGGCCTTCACGGTGTGGTCGGAGGTGGCGGTGGCGGTGATCGAGCCCTTGGCGACGACGGTGGTGAACGCCTTGTCCTCGGCGACGATCCAGCTCACCTCGGTGTCCGGGCCGAGCCCGGAGCCGGGTATCGCCTCCGGTACCGGGGTGACACGGGTCCACAGCAGGATGCCGTCCGGCAACGGGTCGCCGGAGGCGACGCCGTGCAGGAAGCCGGGTGCCTGGTCGACGGCGCGCGCCGGCAGGGTTGCCGCCAGCGGGCCGGCCAGGACAGCGGTCGCCGCCGCGGCCTTGACGACCGTACGGCGGCGTGGGGTGAGGGAGTTGAGGCCCTCTGACGTATTCGATGATCTGTATCGACTGGTCACGACCGATCAGGTTACTGGTCGGTATGCGCCGGAGCGGGCGAACTCCGGAAGTTCGCCCGCTCTTCACATGCCGACCGGTGCCCGGCCTGCCGTCACTTCTTGAGGGCCTCGCCCACGACCCGGTTGAAGTCGGCCACCGTCATCAGCGGGCTGCCGCCGTTCAACTGCTTACCGTCCATGACGAAGGCAGGGGTGCCCTTCACGCCTTCCTTGTTGTCGTCGAAGGTCTTCGACATGGCCATCGCCCAGGCGTCGTAGGTTCCCTTCTCGACCGCGTCCTGGAACTTCTTGTTGCCCTTCAGCTCGGGGACGCTGTCCGCGACCTTGATGAGGTAGCTGTCGTCCTTGAACTTGTCGGTCGTCTCCTCCGGGTGGTACTTCGCCGAGTACAGCGCGGCCTTGTAGTCGAGGAAGGCCTTGTCGCTCACGTTCAGCGCGGCGCCCAGGGCGCTCAGCGCGTTCTTGGAGCCCTCGCCGTTGTCCTTGTTGTCGATGAAGGTGGCGCCGACGAACTGCATCTTGTACTTGCCGTCGTCGATGTCCTTCTTCACCGTCGGACCGACCGTCTGCTCGAACTGGGCGCAGATGGGACAGCGCGCGTCCTCATAGATCTTCAGCGTCTTCTTCGCCGAGTCCTTGCCGATGACGACCGTGGTGCCGTCGGTGCCCGTGGTGTTGGCCGGGGCGACGACCTTCTCGTCCTTGACCGCCTCCCAGTGGGTGGGCTTGTTGGCCTGGACGGCGGCGTAGCCGATGCCGCCGGCTATCGCCAGGACGCCGACGATCGAGCAGGCGACGATGACCTGCCGCTTGGTCTTCGCCCGCTTCGCCTCGCGCTCACGCTCGATGCGCAGCCGCTCGCGGGCCGCCGTCTTCGACGCCTGGCTGTTCCGCTTGCTCATGGTGGTTTCTCCGTGGGGACGCGCACACCTGTGTGTGCGGGAAACGTAGGGGGACTGCTGGTGCTCGAAGGGCCGCGGGGAGGCGCAGGAGCCTCCAGCGACGGGGGTGCCTTACGCGAAGGCGGGTGAGCACGGCGGTCCACGCCGCCCCAGGGAGTACGTGAGGATCCGGTCGCGGGCTGTGGGCGTGCGGTCGGCGGCACGCTCCAGGCGCCGTCCGGCCGGGGCCCGCTCCACCGCGACCGCGGCGACCGCCAGCAGCAGCGGCCGGAACGTCGTCGCCGTCACCGCCCGCAGCAGCTGGGCCAGGGCACGCTCGCCGCGGCGCAGCCAGACGGCGGCGATGAGCCCGACGCCGATGTGCGCGCCGAGCAGCAGCCAGGCGGTGACCGGTTCGGCATGGGCGACCGTGGCCGCCAGCCGGTCGGTGCCGGTGGCCCCGGCCATCCGGGCCAGAGGGGTGCCGACCTCTCCGCCGCCGCAGAGCACATCCAGGCCGACCGAGCGCAGTGGCCCGGTGACCGGACCGCCCGCGCGGCCGTAACAGGCGTGCTGACCGGTGGTGAACACCGTGTCGGCGGCCAGTTCCAGCGGGATCAGCAGGGCCGAGATCCTCCCGAAGGAGCGCTCCCGGCCCGCCAGGGCGAACGCGATCACGAACACGGCGGCGGCGACCGCGGCCACCGTGCCAACCGGCAGCGGAGCCTGGGACAGCAGTACGTGCGACGCGGTGCTGAGCGTCACGACCACGGCCGTGAACAGCGCCGCGCGTACGGCTCTGAGCTGGATCCCGGATATGTCCATAGCGAAAGGAGAGTCTGTCATGGGGACCGGTAAGGGACCCCTAAAGGATGCCTGTGAGTGAGCGGATGGCCAAAGCCCCGGCTCAGGGGTCCTTACAGGCCCGGGATCCGGCCGTTGCGGAACAGGTCCACGAAGGTCTGGTGGTCGGCACGCGCGCGGGCCCCGTAGCTGTGCGCGAAGTCGATCAGCATCGGCGCGAAGCCCTCCTCGTCGGCCGCGATCGCCGCGTCGATGGCCCGCTCCGTGGAGAACGGCACCAGGGACTCGCCGGACTGGTCGTCCGCCGCCGAGTGCATCGTGGCCGTCGCCCGGCCGAGGTCGGCCACCACCTGGGCGATCTCCTCCGGGTCGTCGATGTCGCCCCAGTCGAGGTCCACCGCGTACGGCGAGACCTCGGCGACCAGCTGGCCCGCGCCGTCCAGCTCGGTCCAGCCCAGCCACGGGTCGGCGTGCGCCTGCAGGGCGCGCTGGGAGATGACCGTGCGGTGCCCCTCGTGCTGGAAGTAGCCGCGGATCGCCTGGTCCGTGATGTGCCGGGAGACGGCCGGGGTCTGGGCCTGCTTGATGTAGATCACGACATCGTTCTCCAGGGCGTCGCTGTGCCCCTCCAGCAGGATGTTGTACGACGGCAGCCCCGCCGAGCCGATGCCGATGCCGCGCCGCCCGACGACGTCCTTCACACGGTAGGAGTCCGGGCGGGCCAGGGAGCTGTCAGGGAGCGTCTCCAGGTAGCCGTCGAAGGCGGCGAGGACCTTGTAGCGCGTGGCCGCGTCCAGCTCGACCGAGCCGCCTCCCGGGGCGAAGCGGCGCTCGAAGTCGCGGATCTCCGTCATCGAGTCCAGCAGGCCGAAGCGGGTCAGCGAGCGGGCGTCACGCAACGCGTCCAGCAGCGGGCCCTGCGCGGTGTCCAGCGTGAACGGCGGCACCTCGTCGCTCTTCGCGCCCGTCGCCAGGGCGTGGATCCGCTCCCGGTACGCGCCCGCGTACACCCGCACCAGCTCGGTGATCTGCTCGTCGGCGAGGGCCTTCGCGTACCCGATGAGGGCGACGGAGGCGGCGAAGCGCTTCAGGTCCCAGGTGAAGGGGCCGACGTAGGCCTCGTCGAAGTCGTTGACATTGAAGATCAGGCGGCCGTTGGCGTCCATGTACGTGCCGAAGTTCTCCGCGTGCAGGTCGCCGTGGATCCACACGCGCGAGGTGCGCTCGTCCAGGTACGGGCCGCCCCGCTTCGACCCGAACTGATCAGACATGGTGAGGTCGTGGTAGAACAGCCCGGCCGTGCCCCGGTAGAAGGCGAAGGCCGAGGCGGCCATCTTGCGGAACTTGACGCGGAACGCGGCCGGGTCGGCGGCCAGCAGCTGCCCGAAGGCGGTGTCGATGACGGCGAGGATCTCCTCACCGCGGTGCTCGTCGTCGAGCGGCGGGAACGACATCGCTGGGTGCCTCCTGGTGCATACGTTCGGGGCGGCAGGTCCGCCCTCTGCCTAACGTGCGGCGGCCCGCGGGAGTGCCCGCGAAGCCTCGCACGAAGGTACGCGGGTCGGCCCTCCAGGTGTCAGTGCCGAGGCATAGACTTCGACGCTGTCCCCCAGACTCTCCGCAGCCTGCCGGACCCCGTCCGACCCCGTTCCCCCTGGAGGCCGCAGCCGTGTCAAAGCCGCCGTTCACGCACCTGCACGTCCACACCCAGTACTCGCTGCTGGACGGTGCCGCGCGGCTGAAGGACATGTTCAACGCGTGCAACGAGATGGGCATGACGCACATCGCCATGTCCGACCACGGCAACCTCCACGGCGCCTACGACTTCTTCCACACCGCCCAGAAGTCCGGAGTGACCCCGATCATCGGGATCGAGGCCTATGTCGCCCCCGAGTCCCGGCGCAACAAGCGCAAGATCCAGTGGGGCCAGCCGCACCAGAAGCGGGACGACGTCTCCGGCTCCGGCGGTTACACCCACAAGACGATGTGGGCCGTGAACTCGACCGGCCTGCACAACCTCTTCCGGCTGTCCTCCGACGCGTACGCCGAGGGCTGGCTGCAGAAGTGGCCCCGGATGGACAAGGAGACCATCGCGAAGTGGTCCGAGGGGATCGTCGCCTCCACCGGCTGCCCCTCCGGCGAGGTCCAGACCCGGCTGCGCCTCGGCCACTTCGACGAGGCCCTCAAGGCCGCCGCCGACTACCAGGACATCTTCGGCAAGGACCGCTACTTCCTGGAGCTGATGGACCACGGCATCGAGATCGAGCACCGGGTCCGCGACGGCCTGCTGGAGATCGGCAAGAAGCTCGGCATCCCCCCGCTGGTCACCAACGACTCGCACTACACGTACGCGCACGAGTCGGTCGCCCACGACGCCCTGCTGTGCATCCAGACCGGCAAGAACCTCTCCGACCCCGACCGCTTCAGGTTCGACGGCACCGGCTACTACCTCAAGTCCACCGACGAGATGTACGCCATCGACTCCTCGGACGCCTGGCAGGAGGGCTGCGCCAACACCCGCCTGATCGCCGAGATGGTCGACACCACGGGCATGTTCGAGAAGCGCGACCTGATGCCCAAGTTCGACATCCCCGAGGGCTACACCGAGGTCAGCTGGTTCCGCGAGGAGACCCTGCGCGGCATGAACCGCCGCTTCCCGGACGGCATCCCGGACGACCGCATGAAGCAGGTCGAGTACGAGATGGACACCATCATCTCGATGGGCTTCCCGGGCTACTTCCTCGTGGTCGCCGACTTCATCATGTGGGCCAAGAAGCAGGGCATCGCGGTCGGCCCCGGCCGGGGCTCCGCGGCCGGCTCGATCGTCGCCTACGCCCTCGGCATCACGGACCTCGACCCGATCCCGCACGGCCTGATCTTCGAGCGGTTCCTCAACCCCGAGCGCATCTCCATGCCCGATGTCGACATCGACTTCGACGAGCGCCGGCGCGTCGAGGTGATCCGCTACGTGACGGAGAAGTACGGCGCCGACAAGGTCGCCATGATCGGCACGTACGGCACCATCAAGGCCAAGAACGCGATCAAGGACTCGGCGCGCGTGCTGGGCTACCCCTACGCGATGGGCGACCGCCTCACCAAGGCCATGCCCGCCGACGTCCTGGGCAAGGGCATCAACCTCGACGGCATCACCAACCCCGAGCACCCCCGCTACTCGGAGGCCGGCGAGATCCGGGCGATGTACGAGAACGAGCCGGACGTGAAGAAGGTCATCGACACCGCCAAGGGCGTCGAGGGCCTGGTCCGGCAGATGGGCGTGCACGCCGCCGGCGTGATCATGTCCAGCGAGACCATCACCGACCACGTCCCCGTCTGGGTCAGGCACACGGACAAGGTCACCATCACCCAGTGGGACTACCCGAGCTGTGAGTCGCTCGGCCTGCTGAAGATGGACTTCCTGGGCCTGCGCAACCTGACGATCATGGACGACGCCGTCAAGATGGTGAAGTCCAACAAGGGGATCGACATCGATCTCCTGAGCCTCCCGCTCGACGACCCCACGACCTTCGAACTGCTCCAGCGCGGCGACACCCTCGGCGTCTTCCAGTTCGACGGCGGCCCCATGCGCTCCCTGCTCCGGCTGATGAAGCCGGACAACTTCGAAGACATCTCCGCCGTGTCGGCCCTGTACCGCCCGGGCCCGATGGGCATGAACTCCCACACGAACTACGCCCTGCGCAAGAACGGGCAGCAGGACATCACACCGATCCACCCCGAGCTGGAGGAGCCGCTCAGGGAGGTCCTGGACGTCACCCACGGCCTGATCGTCTACCAGGAGCAGGTGCAGAAGGCCGCCCAGATCATCGCCGGCTACTCCCTCGGCGAGGCCGACATCCTCCGCCGCGTGATGGGCAAGAAGAAGCCCGAGGAGCTCGCGAAGAACTTCGTCCTCTTCCAGGCGGGCGCCCGCAAGAAGGGCTTCAGCGACGAGGCCATCCAGGCCCTGTGGGACGTGCTGGTCCCCTTCGCCGGCTACGCGTTCAACAAGGCGCACTCCGCCGCGTACGGACTGGTCTCGTACTGGACGGCGTACCTCAAGGCGAACCACCCCGCCGAGTACATGGCCGCGCTCCTCACATCAGTGAAGGACGACAAGGACAAGTCGGCCGTCTACCTCAACGAGTGCCGCCGCATGGGCATCAAGGTGCTCCCGCCGGACGTCAACGAGTCGATGGCCAACTTCGCGGCCCAGGGCGACGACGTGATCCTCTTCGGCCTCTCCGCCGTCCGCAACGTCGGTACGAACGTGGTCGAGTCGATCATCAGGTGCCGCAAGGCCAAGGGGAAGTACGTCTCCTTCCCGGACTACCTCGACAAGGTGGAGGCGGTGGTCTGCAACAAGCGCACCACCGAATCCCTGATCAAGGCCGGCGCCTTCGACGCCATGGGCCACACCCGCAAGGGCCTCACCGCGCACTACGAGCCGATGATCGACAACGTGGTCGCGGTCAAGCGCAAGGAGGCCGAGGGCCAGTTCGACCTCTTCGGCGGCATGGGCGAGGCCGAGACCAGCGAGCCGGGGTTCGGGCTCGACGTGGACTTCTCCCCGGACGAGTGGGACAAGACCTATCTGCTCGCCCAGGAGCGGGAGATGCTCGGTCTGTACGTCTCCGACCACCCGCTGTTCGGCCTGGAGCACATCCTGTCGGACAAGGCCGACGCGGGCATCTCCCAGCTGACCGGGGGCGAGCACTCCGACGGCGCGGTCGTCACCATCGGCGGCATCATCTCGGGCCTGCAGCGCAAGATGACCAAGCAGGGCAACGCCTGGGCCATCGCCACCGTCGAGGACCTCGCCGGCTCGATCGAGTGCATGTTCTTCCCGGCGACCTATCAGCTCGTCTCGACCCAACTCGTCGAGGACGCCGTGGTGTTCGTCAAGGGCCGCCTCGACAAGCGCGAGGACATCCCGCGGCTCGTCGCGATGGAGCTGATGGTGCCGGACCTGTCGAACGCGGGCACCAACGCGCCCGTGGTCCTCACCATCCCGGCCACCAGGGTCACTCCGCCGCTGGTCAGCCGCCTCGGCGAGGTCCTCAGTCACCACAAGGGCGACAGCGAGGTCCGGATCAAGCTCCAGGGACCGACCAAGACGACCGTGCTGCGGCTGGACCGGCACCGGGTGAAGCCGGACCCGGCGCTCTTCGGTGACCTGAAGGTGCTGCTCGGACCGTCCTGCCTGGCCGGATGACCGTCCCGCCTGGCCGGGTGGCCGTCCTGCCCGGCCGGGCGACGCACGGCACTTGATGCGCTTGAGGGGCGTACCCGTCACCGGGTACGCCCCTCGTGCATGTGCGTGGGCTCAACAGCCGTCACGCAGATGTCAGTTGTGGCCGAAGCTGCGCTTTCGCTTGCCGGACGGCGCCATCTCGCCGGGGGTCACCTCGACCTCGGGCTGGGGCTCCGTCTGCGAGGCGGGGTTGCGGTCCGCCCGCTGACCACGCTCGGTCGGACGCTGCTGCTTACGGTCACGGTTCTTGTTCTTGGCCATGGTGATGCCTCCTGTGGGGGACTAGGGGCCAGGGCCGGGACCAGATTCACACAGGCCGACAACGATCGCATGTCGGACAATTACCGTGTGTGACAGGGCTGGTCGGAGCGGCCCGTCCCGAAACGCCACGCCGAAGATCGAGTTCCGGCCGTTAACCTTCGCGCCGTCGGGCAGACTCGAAGCAAGCCCGAAGCAAACCTCCTGGGAAGAGGGTGAGTCGCGTGGACCGCTGCATCGTCCTGGTGGACGCTGGGTATCTGCTGGGAGCCGCGGCGAGTCTCCTCGCCGGGGAGCCCTCGCGGTCCCGGATCACCGTCGACCACGCCGCCCTCATCCAGGGGCTTCGTGAGCGCGCCGAATCCGACACACAGCAGCCACTGCTGCGTATCTACTGGTTCGACGGCGCCCCCGACCGCGTCCCGCAGCCCGAGCACCGCAGACTGCGCGTGATGCCCCGGGTCACCGTCCGGCTCGGCGCCCTGACCCGCAGCGACGGCCGCTGGGCGCAGAAGGGCGTGGACGCGGCGATGCACGCCGAGCTGACCGAACTGGCCCGCAACCGCGCCTGCTCCGACGTCGTCCTCGTCACCGGCGACGGCGACCTGCTGCCCGGCATGATGGCCGCCAAGGAGCACGGCGTCGCCGTCCACCTGTGGGCCGTCCAGGCCGCCGACGGCGACTACAACCAGTCCGAGGACCTGGTCGCCGAGGCCGACGAGCGGCGCGTGCTGGACCGCACCTGGATCACCAAGGCCGTCCGCGCCAAGGACTACGCCGGGGCGTGCGCGCCGCAGCCCGCGCCCCGGCCCGAGATCGCCGCGATCCTCTCCGCACCGCTGCCCGAGTCCGCTCTCGGCGCCGCGACCGACCGGCC
>NZ_POUC01000189.1 GCF_002891435.1 Streptomyces cahuitamycinicus | reverse complement strand
TCCCCAGCGAGGCCAGCGGCACACCCCCGAGGTACGCGGCCCCCAACTCCCGTACGGACAGCACGAGATCCGCCGCATCCGCCGTACGCTCGCAGGACGCCCCCTTCGTATCCCCGCTGAGCCGCCAACGCCCGGAGTTCCAGGGACAGAACGCGTCCTCCACCTCGAACACCACGTCCACCGGCGTCTGATACGTCCGCGCCTCCAGCGCGGCCCCCAGATCAACCGGCCGCAGATACAGCGAATCCAGCAGCCGCGGTTGGCACCGGCGGATGTCGGACACCCAGTGCCGCCACGCGTCGTCCACCGGCCGGCCCCGCCCCCGCACCACCAGCGACGACGTCAGGTCGATGCCGAACAGGAACCGCCACAGCGCCGCGTCCGCCGCGGGGTCCAGCGCGGCGGAGCTCTCCAGGGTCACCGTGCCGTTGGGCCCGGCTGCCTCCCAGTCCGGTTTGATGCGGTACCGCGCGTACCCGACCGTCTCGCCGTCCCGCTCGGCGAGGACGCACTGCAGTGGAGACGCTCCTTCCCGGTCGCTCTCCGGATCGAGCAACTCCAGCCGCTCCCAGCCGGGCTGCCGTGCCAGCATCCCGGGCCGCGAAGGGACCAGCCGGGCGTACAACGCCTCGCAGGCATCGAGTGCGTCGGCGGGAACGGCGTAGCGCACGCGCACGTCGTCCGTACCCGCGGGCAGCGACGTGAGCCGCACCCGGGTCGTGTCGATCTCGGCGCTCAACTGGAAGGTGGCGGCCCCGTATCCGAACCTGCCGTAGATCGCCGGTTCGGACGCCGTCAGCACGGCCAGCGGCTCACCCGAGGCACGGACGTCGTCCAGCTGCCGCCGCATCATCGAGGTCAGCACCCCGCGCCGGCGATGGGTGGCGGCCACGCTGACCATGGTGACGCCCGCGGCCGGCACCGAGGCGCCGCCGGGCACCGTGAGCCGGAAGCTGAACGCACCGGCCGTCCCCACACACTCGTCCCCGTCCCAGGCGCCGAGTGAACGGTCGACCTCGGTCAGCGAGTTCCACAACTCCCGCTCCTCGGCGGACTCCGGCACGCCTCCGAAGCCCCGGATCAGAGTGTCGTACCACTTGTCCCAGTCATCCCTGCGGAGGGCCCGCAGACCGGGCGAGAGGCCGTTCGCGTCAGTTGCCATGAGTCATGCCTACCAGGGCAATGCGGGACGAGCCAGGGAATTTCTCCCGGGTGGCGGCGGGGCGGCGCGCTGTGACGTTCACTGTGAAGTCGGCCCTCGGACGGGGGACAAGTGGGACCTCCCGTGCCAAGCGGCTGGTCCGATGGATAGGGTCCCGAACTAATGGCATCAGGACGAGAGCGGCGCGCGGAAGCCGAGACGTTCACGGCCCGGTTGAACAAGCAGTGGCACCGGGTCCGCGTCGGCGTGCGACGAGCGGCCGTGGACTACTTCCGCGGCAACGGCTCGGACTGGATCGCCCTGGTCGGTCTGCTCCTGACCGTCCCGCTGATCGCGGCGGCGACCCTGGCGAACTCGGTGTGGTTCTCACCGGCCGCGCTGGTGCTGCCCGTCGTCGTGGGCGGGCTGCTGCTGCGCCCGGCGAGCCTGCTCGGCCTGTACGCGGCGGCGGCCACGGCACTGATCGTGGAGTCGGTGCAACTCGGCCCGTACACGGAGGGCCCGTCGCGGGTCACCCCGGGCGTCGTGCTCGTGGTCGCGGCCTGCGGCTTCTTCGGGCTGCTCCTGGCCCAGTTCCGCAGCCGGGTCGGTGTGCCCTGGCGGCGCGGCGGCACCATGCTCTTCGACCTGCGTGAACGCATCCGGGTGCAGAGCAAGCTGCCCGACCTGCCGGACGGCTGGCACCGGGAGATGGCCCTGCGCCCGGCGGGCGGCCAGTCGTTCTCGGGCGACTTCGTGGTGGCTGCCCGTACCAACGGCGGCCGTACGCTCGAAGTCGTCCTCACCGACGTCTCCGGCAAGGGCATGGACGCGGGCTCCCGTGCCCTGCTGCTGTCCGGCGCGTTCGGCGGCCTGCTCGGCTCCCTCCCGCCGCACGCCTTCCTCCCTGCCGCCAACGGCTACCTCCTGCGCCAGGACTGGGACGAGGGTTTCGCCACCTCCATCCACCTGGTCCTCGACTTGGACTCCGGCGACTACGAGCTCTACTCCGCAGGCCACCCGCCCGGCCTCCAGCTCAGCGCCGGCACCGGCCGCTGGGAGGAGAAGACGGCCGAGGGCCCGCTCCTCGGGGTGTACGACGGCGCCCAGTTCGACCCGGTGAAGGGCTCGCTGCGGTCGGGCGACGTGCTGATGCTGTTCACGGACGGCCTGGTGGAGACCGCCGACCGCGACATCGTCGAGGGCATCGACCGTCTCACCGGCGAGGCCGACCGTTATGTGGCCGGCGGCTTCCACGGTGCCGCCTGGCATCTCATCGAGGCGGTCGCCAAGGACGTCAACGACGACCGGGCCCTGCTCCTGATCTGCCGCGAGGGACCGACGGCCGCCGTTCCCCGCTGAGGCGGGCTCCCAGGCCGGTCGGGCGGTCGTCCTCATGGCCCGGCCACCGGCCGCTTCCGTACGTTCGAGACGCACCGGCGCCGCTCCCGGACGCCGTGCGACGGGCCGGGCGCACCCCCCGGGGGTCACCGCGGCCATGGGCCTGCCGAAGACGTCCGTCCTGGTCCGTGCCTCGGGAGTGCTGACCCCGGCCTCGTGTACGGCTCGTTCGCCGCCGCGATCCTCGTCCTCGGCCTGGCCGCGGTCACCCTGCCGGCCCGGGCGGCGCTGCGCGGGGAGACACTGGAGCGGTGACCGAGACATCCCGTATGACCCTGGCCCAGGTCGAGGCCGCCGCCCGCGCCGCGCACACCGGACAGACCGACAAGGTGGGACGGCCCTACGCCGAACACCTCCGAGCCGTGGCGGAGGGCGTACGGGCGCGGGGCGGCGACGAGGAGCAGATCGCCGCGGCCTGGCTGCACGACGCCGTCGAGGACGACGCCCTCTCCGCACAGTGGCTGCGCGAGGCCCCGCTGAGCAGCCGTACGAAGGACATCGTCCTCGCGGTCACCAAACGGGCGGGGGAGCCGCCGGAGGCGTACGCCGCGCGGATCCTCGCCACGCCCGGGGCGCTGCTGGTGAAGGAGTCGGACCTGGCGCACAACGCGGACCCGGCCCGTCTCGCGGTCCTCGACGAGGCGACCCGTGAACGACTGACCGAGAAGTACGCGCGGATGCGCGCACTTCTCGGTCTCGTCGGATGAATTCCGCTGTGGGGGTCAGGCGTTGACCTTCTCGCGCTCGCGCTCGCGCCGCTCGGCGTTCTGGCGTTCGCGGGCGAGTTCGGCGGCGTCCTTCTTGAAGGCCCACTCCATCTTCGGCTCCATCGCGAACCGGAACATGCGCTGCACCGGCTTGGTGCACAGCACGGTCACGACGGCGGCCGCGAGGACGGTCACGAGGATCTCACCGGCCGGCCGGTGCAGCCAGGACGCCTCGAACCAGCCCTGGTAGTCGCCGGCCTTCACCAGGAAGCCGTGCAGCAGGTAGCCGTAGAGCGTGCCGGCGCCGAGGGCGGTGAACCACATGTGGCGGCGTGGCACCCAGGCGAAGAAGCAGGCGGTCAGCACCAGGGAGCAGCCGAACATCGCGAGCACCATGACCGGACCGGTCCACCAGGGGGCGCCCAGCTCCTGCGCGGCGTCACGGTGGTAGAACCACGCGGTGTTCATGCGCGGCACCGCCCACCAGCTGAAGGCCAGCGCGACGGCGAACACCGGCACCGAGGCGATCCGCACGGAACGGCGGCGCACCATGTGGAAGTGCTCGGGCTTCATGACCAGGCCCAGCACGAAGAACGGCAGGAACTGCAGGACGCGCTGCAGATCCAGGTCGTCACCGATCTCCGGGGTGACGGTCGCCATCATCGCGAGACCCAGCGCGAGCGGCAGCGGCCAGCGCACCAGGTTCCAGATGGGGGTGGTCAGACGCCAGATGAACAGCGCGACCAGGAACCAGGTCAGGTACCAGGGGTCGAGGAGGCTGATCTCCTGGTGCGGGTCGTTGTCGATGACCCGCTTGAAGAGCGGATAGGCCGTCTCGAAGATGATGTACGGCACGGCCACGCCGGTGATCAGGCGCTTCAGCCGGTCGGGCCGCATGTCGAAACTGCGGGAGAAGTAGCCGGAGATGAGGATGAACGCCGGCATGTGGAACGCGTAGACGACCTGGTACGCCGCCTCCAGTATCCGGCTGTCGCCCTTGAGCGGCTCCCAGACGTGGCCCATGGCCACCAGCACGATCGCGAGGTACTTGGCGTTGTCGAAGAACGCGTCGCGCTGCTTGCCGTCCTGCTTCTTCTGCGTGCTCTGCGGCGAGCGCGGGCTCGGCACTCCGTCGGCCGGCGACTGTGCCGGGGGAAGTGGCGCCCTGCGGTCGCCGTTCGGTCGCAGCGAGTTCGTCACAGACCCTCCCACCAGGAGCTCGGGGAGACGATCCGGGACCTCGCTGCGCGTGCGGGGGACGAGGCAGCGTGGAACATCTGAGGCACCCTAGCGTTCCCTGCAGCTATTCGTAAAACGCCGGACAGGATTCCTGGCTATTCGATGCGGGTACCCCGGAATACGGGCAGTTGACGCCACTGTCGGGCGTGATGACCGACACATCATCCGGTGGCGGATTGCGTACAGCACCTGCGCCCTGCTTGTCATGACACTTCCGGACTAAGTGATGCATAAGACCAGCAGGCGACTCCAGTGGAATGTCCGCTTCCGCCCTCTTCCGGCCCGGGATCGCACGGCTGTTGATGGGCTTGTGGCAGCAATTCGAATTAGCTGCGAACGCGTTGTGTGGAGATGGAAACGATGCGGTCGAATTCCCTGTGCGGGTGGCTCGTCGAATTGCCGTGCGACTCCTCGGCGTTGAGACCTTGCACACAAACGTCCCGCGCGGGCGGGTGCGACACGTGTGTGGTCGATGCGTCACCGGCCGCATAGCCCGGCCGTGTTGGTGGCACGATGGTTCTGGCGGGGTGCGCGGGGTCGCGTCCCCGGGCCGGGAGAGCGGACCGACCGAGGGTGTGTGATCAGTTGTGGCCATTTCACTGTCTGTGGTGCTGCTGTTGGCGATCATCCTTGTGGTGTTGCTGAGAGGGGGATCCATCAAGGCAGGGCCGGCGATCGTGGCGGTCCTCTTCGGCTTCTTCCTCGCCTCGACCGGCATGGCCGACGACATCCAGCGGTTCCTCAACTCGATAGCGCAGACCATCAACTCCATCAGCTTCTGACCGGGGCGCCGACACCCCCTCCCGCGCCCCGCGCAACGGGCCCGCCGCAGGGGCGGTTACGCTCGCCCCGACCACAGGACGGTGCGTGACGGGGGGAACGTACAGGGATGGCGCTGCGCGATTCTGACCCGTCGGAGGTGGGCGGCTACCGCATCGAGGACCGCCTGGGCTCCGGCGGCATGGGCGTGGTCTACCTGGCCCGCTCGGCCTCCGGCCGCCGCCTCGCGATCAAGGTCGTGCACAGCCAATACGCCGACGACGACGAGTTCCGCACCCGGTTCCGCCGCGAGGTCGCCGCCGCCCGCCGGGTAAGCGGCGCCTTCACCGCCCCCGTCGTGGACGCCGACGCCGACGCCACGCACCCCTGGATGGCCACGCTGTACATCCCGGGCGCGGACCTCGGCACCCACGTCCGCGAGCACGGCCCGCTCCCGCTGCCCCGCCTGCGCGGCCTCGCCGCCGGCCTTGCCGAGGCCCTGCGCGACATCCATCGCGCCGGAGTCGTCCACCGTGACCTGAAGCCGGCCAACGTGATGCTCGCCGAGGACGGGCCCCGCGTCATCGACTTCGGCATCTCCCGCGCCGCCGAATACGCCGCCTCCGACGTCCTCACCCAGACCGGCCGCGTCATGGGCACCCCGCCCTTCATGTCCCCGGAGCAGTTCGCCTCCCCGCAGGACGTCGGCCCGGCCGCGGACATGTTCTCCCTCGGCTCCGTCCTCACCCACGCCGCCACCTGCCGGGGCCCGTTCGACAGCCCCAGCCCCTACGAAACGGCCCTGCGGGTCGTCGAGGGCGAACCGGACCTCACCGGCGTCCCCGACGAACTGCTCCCCTTCATCCGCCTCTGCCTGGAGAAGCACCCGAAGGACCGTCCCGCCGCGGACGAACTGTTCACCCTGCTCCGCGAGGGCGGCACCCCCGGCCCGGTCCTGGTGCCCGGCACCCGCGCACCGCGCCCCGTACGTCCGTGGCCGGGCGCCCCGCCGACCGAGCCGGCCGGCACCGCATGGCCCGGCACGGCCCGCGCCGAGCGGGACGACATGTGGCACCGCCCGCCCGAGGAGGCGGACGCCGAACGGGACGGGACGCGGCACCCGCGGCCCGGCGGAACCCCGACGGAACAGCACCAGCCGCCACCTGACCCGGCCGGGCCGCCGCCGCCCGAGGCGGAACGCATCCGCGGCCGCCGCAGACACGGACTGCTGCTGGTCACGGCCGCGGTGGCCGTCGCACTCGCCGCGATCGTCACCACCACCGTCACCCTGATCCGCGACAACGACCGCCCGCCTTCGATCACCGCCAGGGCGGCCGACCTTCCCGAGGGCTGGAAGCCGTGGGTGGCCACGGTGCGGACCCCGGACAAGGACAAGGGCGTCCCGGGCGGGGCCGACACGCCCCTCAAGGGCTGCTCCGCCGTCGACGCCTCCCTGGTGTGTGCCGGTTCCGACCTCATGGCGACCCGCTTCGGTCTCGCCGACGGCCGCAACACCTGGAGCCGGGCCGTCCACGCAAACCCCGACGGCGCCTTCGGCGACGAGGGCGCGCTCATCGGCACCGGCGACGGACGCGTCTTCGCCTACGGGGCCGACGACGCGGAAGGAACGAGCGGCGTCGGCTCCAGCTACGCGGTCTACGCCTTGGCCGCCGACACCGGCAAGGAGCTCTGGCGGACCCCGACCGGTAGCGGAGAGATGGCATCGGTCCCCGACAGTACGCAGGGCGCGGCCACGGCTGTGCCCGAGGGCGTCGTCACCTTCTACGGATCACGGGGCGACCAGTACGCCCTGCTCGACGCGGAGACCGGCGAGGTCCGTTGGCGGCAGCCCAGGCCGGAGGCCCCGGGCGGCTGCCTGCTGGACTCGGCGGCCGACCGTGCCTATCTGATCTGCGCGACCGAGACGAACGACGAGGATGCAGCCGAAAGCACCGTCTCCGAGATCGACCCGGCCACCGGCAGGACCCGCTGGACCGTCGAGGCCGAGGGCGGCCTGGAAATGCTCGGTCGGCATGAGGGACGCCTGGTGTTCGCGGACGGCCGGTCCACGGCGACCCGCGATCTCACCCTGATCGACGTCTCCTCGCACGAGCTCACGGTGCGCCGACTGGCGAAGCCCCGGCCCGAGGACTCGAGGGCGTACCTGGTGCGCGGCACCGTCTACTTCACGCGCAGCAGCGGCGGCGTCCGCGCCGTCTCACCGGGCACCGGGCGGACGCTGTGGGAATCCAACTCCACCTTGGAGCGGCAGGGTCCGCCGACCGCCTCCGCCACCCACGTGTACTTCGCATCGCCCAGCGGCCGCCTGGCCGCCCTGAACGCGCGCAGCGGCAAGGTCGAGGGCACCCGGGAGGGCCGCGACGACGGCGGCCGGGCCCACAACGTACTCGTCACCTCCGGAGCGCCCCTCCTCCTCGTCGGCGACGCCCTGTACGTCCCGTACGGCGTCCGGTCCGTCTACACCGTGGACGTCCGGAACCTCTGATTCAGCACGCGAGTGCCGCACGTGACCGGCTGATCGCCGACGCCCTGAGCGCCCTCGTCGATAAGGGCCGGAAGCCCGAGAAGAACCAAGATCCAAAGCGGAAGGGCACGCGGGGGACACGACGGACTGAACGCACCCTGGAAACGATCAGGGCCAGGCGGAGGAATGATCCTCTGACCTGGCCCTGATTCGTATGGAGCGGGCGACGGGAATCGAACCCGCGTAGCTGGTTTGGAAGATCGCGTATGCGCCCACCTCCTGACCAGCCACCTCGCTGACCTGTGCCTACCCAGCGTCCTGACCGCCTTTCCCGCTGCTCCCCGCCTGCCACCACCCAACCGGGCACGCGAAGGGCATGGTTGCGCTCGGCACCAGCTGGTCGTCAGGGCCGCCGGCAATTCCTCAAGTTCAGTGCGGTTGTGAGTGCGGCACGCAGACCGACTGCGCATCGGTGACATAACAACACGAGTGCCTCAGCTCGGGCCCGCCGGATTCTTCGACCCACTGAGTACCGTCCCACATGTTCGACGTGAAGGTGACGGTCATTTTCCCGGCGGGCGCGATGCCTTGCTCCTCTCCCATGCCGCGTTCCTGGAGGAACTTGACGGGATCTGCCAGCAGCATCGGCACCTCCTCGGGGGAGACGTCGTAGTGGAAAAGAGGCGGATCTTGCTCCATCCCTGCGACGCCAGGGCCCGCGAGCTTGACTACGTTGGCGCTGAGATACGTTTCGGACATTGCGTTCCTCCTGTGTTCGGATGCCGTGGGTCACTCATGGGCCATTCCGTTGCGCGACCAGCACTTTATGAGCGGGCATGCCCGTTTCAGGGGGATTTCACATGGTGTTTTCTTAAATGTGATTTAAGGTGTCTTAGTGAATATGATGTGCTGGCTTGGTAGAGCCGAGCAGACACGGCCCCTGGCGTCCAGGTCGTTCGTACAGTGGCGCGCTCAGGCGGGATGGGAGCTCCCTGCGCACGCCACTACTCGGCCGGCACTCGCGGATGGCGCCTTCGCCATCTCGGAGCCTGAGGGAAGCCGAAGGGGCACGCGGGGGACACGACGGACCGAACGCAGCCCCGGGAAACACTCAGGGCCAAGCGGAGGAATG
Organism: Streptomyces cahuitamycinicus; assembly: GCF_002891435.1. Lineage (GTDB taxonomy): Bacteria > Actinomycetota > Actinomycetes > Streptomycetales > Streptomycetaceae > Streptomyces > Streptomyces cahuitamycinicus. The sequence continues at coordinate 5,984 of NZ_POUC01000189.1, read as the reverse complement.
ATCCTCCGCCCGGCCCTGAGCCGTATGGAGCGGGCGACGGGAATCGAACCCGCGTAGCTAGTTTGGAAGACTAGGGCTCTACCATTGAGCTACGCCCGCACGGCACGCGCCGCGGGTCGGGTGACCGCGGCACTGAAGGCATCGTAGCGGGTCGGCCCCCTTCGTCGCACACCGCATTCGCGCCGGGGGCGACGCGGCACGGCCCTGTGGAAATGCGGCCGCCGCACCGCCCGTCGGCATGTACCCTACGTGTCGCACCAGACGGGGTGTGGCGCAGCTTGGTAGCGCGTCCGCTTTGGGAGCGGAAGGCCGTGGGTTCAAATCCCGCCACCCCGACCAGCCACCCGATCACTCGCGTGATCACCCATCGGATCACTCACGTGATCGCCTTTTGGGCGGTGTAGTCGCTGCCGTTACTATGCAAGCTGCACGCCCGTGTGTCTCAGGTCTGAAGTCTCCGGGCGGCGAAGTCCGCCGGGCCGTTCTGGTCCCGGCAGAAACCAAGAAGTCAGCCACAAGGAGACCGAACCGTGAAGAGCGCCGTGGAGACCCTGAACCCGACTCGGGTTCGGCTCACTGTCGAGGTGCCCTTCGAGGAGCTCAAGGACAGCCTCGACGCGGCGTACAAGAAGATCAACCAGCAGGTCACGGTGAAGGGCTTCCGTAAGGGCAAGGTCCCGGCCCGGGTCATCGACCAGCGGTTCGGCCGCGGTGCGGTTCTGGAGGAGGCGGTCAACGACGCGCTTCCGAAGTTCTACACCGACGCGGTCAACGAGGCGGAGCTCAGCGTGCTGGGCCAGCCCGAGGTCGACATCACGGAGCTGAAGGACGGCGAGACGCTGAACTTCACCGCCGAGGTCGACATCCGCCCGGCCATCGAGATCCCGGACTTCTCCGGCATCGAGGTCGAGGTCGACGCGGTCGAGGTCACCGACGAGGACGTCGACAAGGCCGTCGAGGAGCTGCGCGAGCGCTTCGCCTCCACCGCCCCGGTCGAGCGTGCCGCCGAAGACGGCGACGTCGTGACGATCGACCTGCAGGCCGAGGTCGAGGGCGAGGTCCTGGAGGACGGCGTCGCCGACGGCGTCTCCTACACCATCGGCTCCGGTGAGCTGCTGGAAGGCATCGACGACGCCGTGAAGGGCCTGGAGGCCGGTGGCGAGGCCACCTTCACCTCCGAGCTCAAGGGCGGCTCCGCCGCCGGCAAGGAGGCCCAGGTCACCGTCAAGGTCACCCAGGTCGCCAAGCGTGAACTGCCCGAGCTGGACGACGAGTTCGCGCAGCTCGCCTCCGAGTTCGACACCATCGAGGAACTGCGCGCGGACAGCCGCAAGCGCCTTGAGAACATGAAGCAGTACGACCAGGCCACGCAGGCCCAGGAGCGCGTCCTGGAGAAGCTGCTCGACCTGGTCGAGGTCCCCGTCCCCGAGAAGCTGCTCGAGGACGAGGTCAACACGCGCAAGCACAACCTCCAGCACCACCAGCTCGGCCAGATGGGTCTCGACCTCGCGAAGTACCTGGAGATCCAGGGCAAGAGCGAGGAGGAGTTCGAAGCCGAGACCAAGGAAGCCGCGGTCAAGGGCATCAAGACCCAGTTCGTGCTCGACGAGCTCGTCAAGCAGGAGAAGCTGAACGTCAACCAGGAGGAGCTCACGGAGCACCTCATGCGCCGTGCGGCCTCCTCCGGCATGTCCCCCGACCAGTTCGCCCAGGCGGTCGTCGAGGGTGGCCAGGTTCCGCTCCTGGTCGGCGAGGTCGCCCGCGGCAAGGCCTTGGCCGTCGTGGTCGAGAAGGCCACGGTCAAGGACACCAACGGCGAGGTCATCGACCTCGACGACGACGAGGACGAGACCGAGTCCGCCGGGACCGAGGCCGTCGAGGCCGAGGCCACGGAGGCCTCCGCCGAGGAGAAGACCGAGGGCTGAGTCCCGGTCGCGGTGAGTTCGTGAAGAAGGCCCTGGGGCATGCCCCAGGGCCTTCTCGCCACCCCGGGGGCACAGCGCACTCCAGGGGTGCGGGAAACTGCGCGGCAAGCCCCCACCCGCCTGCGGCCCGGCGATTTCCGCACCACCCACGACGGGACCGCACGGCGCCCCGGCGGAGCCCACCGCGCTACGCCCCCGGCGAACACTCCCATCTCCGGGATTCCCCGAAGGGACCCGCGCGTTAGGGTCCATGAATACGAGGGCAGTGGAGTCCCCGAACGGCTCCTAGCCCCTAGGGAAACGTGAGACGGCCCGGCGCCGTCGTAAGACGAGCAGGTGGATACGTGACGAATCTGATGCCCTCAGCCGCCGGCGACCCTTCCATCGGTGGTGGCCTCGGCGACCAGGTCTACAACCGGCTGCTCAACGAGCGAATCATCTTCCTCGGCCAGCCGGTCGACGACGACATCGCCAACAAGATCACCGCACAGCTGCTGCTCCTTGCCTCCGACCCGGACAAGGACATCTATCTGTACATCAACAGCCCCGGCGGTTCGATCACGGCCGGCATGGCGATCTACGACACGATGCAGTACATCAAGAACGACGTGGTGACCATCGCCATGGGCCTCGCGGCCTCGATGGGCCAGTTCCTGCTCAGCGCCGGCACCCCCGGCAAGCGTTTCGCGCTGCCGAACGCCGAGATCCTGATCCACCAGCCCTCCGCCGGCCTCGCCGGCTCGGCCTCGGACATCAAGATCCACGCCGAGCGGCTGCTGCACACCAAGAAGCGCATGGCCGAGCTGACCTCGCAGCACACCGGCCAGACGATCGAGCAGATCACCCGCGACTCGGACCGCGACCGCTGGTTCGACGCCTTCGAGGCCAAGGAGTACGGCCTCATCGACGACGTGATGACGACGGCCGCCGGTATGCCGGGCGGCGGCGGCACCGGGGCCTGAGCGGTCCCCACGGGGCCTGTGGCGCCCCGTGAGGCCCACGGAGCCCTCCCGGGCCCCCAGCGACCCCAGACAGCCCCAGCCGACCGCCTCAGCCCTCTTCAGGAGACACCGTGAACCAGTTCCCCGGCAGCGGGATCTACGACCGTATGGACGCCGTGCAGGACATGAGCGCCTCGCAGGGCCGCTACACCGGCCCGCAGGCCGAGTCCCGCTACATCATTCCGCGCTTCGTCGAGCGCACCTCCCAGGGCATCCGCGAGTACGACCCGTACGCGAAGCTTTTCGAGGAGCGCGTGATCTTCCTCGGCGTCCAGATCGACGACGCCTCCGCCAACGACGTCATGGCGCAGCTGCTGTGCCTGGAGTCGATGGACCCCGACCGTGACATCTCGGTCTACATCAACAGCCCGGGCGGCTCCTTCACGGCGCTCACGGCGATCTACGACACGATGCAGTACGTGAAGCCGGACGTCCAGACGGTCTGCATGGGCCAGGCCGCCTCCGCCGCCGCCGTCCTGCTGGCCGCCGGTACGCCGGGCAAGCGCATGGCCCTGCCGAACGCGCGTGTGCTGATCCACCAGCCGTACAGCGAGACCGGCCGTGGTCAGGTGTCCGACCTGGAGATCGCCGCGAACGAAATCCTCCGGATGCGCTCGCAGCTGGAGGAGATGCTGGCCAAGCACTCCACGACGCCGGTCGAGAAGATCCGCGAGGACATCGAGCGCGACAAGATCCTCACGGCCGAGGATGCGCTGAGCTACGGCCTGATCGACCAGGTCATCAGCACCCGGAAGATGGACAACTCGAGCCTGCGCTGAGGCGAGAGGCTGTATCGTCTGCCGCCCCTTGGCATGGTTTGGCTCGGTTCACGTCAAAGCGAACCGCGCCAAGGGGGGCCCGGACGAGGGGCCCGGCAAGGTACCGTCGGACATAAGGCAGCACCAGGAGTCCGCTTGGACGTCGACGTCCAGGAGTCTCCCAGGCGAAGGGGAAGCACACCGTGGCACGCATCGGTGACGGCGGCGATCTGCTCAAGTGCTCGTTCTGCGGCAAGAGCCAGAAGCAGGTCAAGAAGCTCATCGCAGGGCCCGGTGTGTACATCTGCGACGAGTGCATCGACCTCTGCAACGAGATCATCGAGGAGGAGCTGGCCGAGACCAGCGAGGTCCGCTGGGAGGAACTCCCGAAGCCCCGCGAGATCTACGAGTTCCTAGAGGGCTACGTGGTCGGCCAGGAGGCCGCCAAGAAGGCCCTGTCCGTAGCGGTGTACAACCACTACAAGCGCGTCCAGGCCGGCGAGAACGGCGGGGCGAACGGCCGTGACGACGCCATCGAGTTGGCGAAGTCCAACATCCTGCTCCTCGGCCCCACGGGCTCCGGCAAGACCCTCCTCGCGCAGACCCTCGCGCGCATGCTGAACGTCCCCTTCGCGATCGCCGACGCCACGGCCCTCACGGAGGCGGGATACGTCGGCGAGGACGTCGAGAACATCCTGCTCAAGCTGATCCAGGCGGCCGACTACGACGTCAAGAAGGCCGAGACCGGGATCATCTACATCGACGAGATCGACAAGGTCGCGAGGAAGAGTGAAAACCCCTCGATCACGCGCGACGTGTCGGGTGAGGGCGTCCAGCAGGCCCTGCTGAAGATCCTGGAGGGCACCACGGCCTCGGTCCCGCCGCAGGGCGGCCGTAAGCACCCCCACCAGGAGTTCATCCAGATCGACACGACGAACGTGCTGTTCATCGTGGGCGGTGCCTTCTCCGGTCTTGAGAAGATCATCGAGTCCCGGGCCGGCGCCAAGGGCATCGGCTTCGGCGCGCAGATCCGCTCCAAGCGCGAGATGGAGTCCAAGGACCAGTTCCAGGAGGTCATGCCGGAGGACCTGGTCAAGTTCGGCATGATCCCCGAGTTCATCGGCCGTCTCCCGGTCATCACCTCGGTCCACAACCTCGACCGCGAGGCGCTGCTCCAGATCCTGGTCGAGCCGCGCAACGCGCTCGTCAAGCAGTACGAGCGCCTCTTCGAACTCGACGGCGTGGAGCTGGACTTCGAGCGCGAGGCCCTCGAAGCCATCGCCGACCAGGCCATCCTCCGCCAGACCGGCGCGCGCGGCCTGCGCGCCATCATGGAGGAGGTCCTCCAGGGCGTGATGTACGAGGTCCCCTCCCGCAAGGACGTGGCCCGGGTCGTCATCACGGCGGACGTCGTCCAGTCGAACGTCAACCCGACGCTGATCCCGCGGGACGCGCGCAACGGCCGCGGGCCGGGCGAGCAGAAGACGGCCTAGTCACCCACTGCACGCGAAGGCGCCCAGCACAGTTGCCGGGCGCCTTCGTCGTTGCCGGCGTCAGGCGGGGACGCGGACCTCCTTGCGGAGCTTGGTGGTGAGGTCGATGGCCACGTCCTTGGTGATGCCCTGTGCCACCTCCCCCGGCGACACGATGGCGATCGTGCTGTAGTCGGCCCACGCGCAGAACCAGTTGGTCTTCGTCTTCTGGGTCTTCCGGTCCTGCCCCTTGAGCGACTGGCACTTCATGACGGCGCCGTCGAGGTCCGTCTCCTCGGGCTCGCCGACCAGCTCGGGCCTGCCGGCTCCGGTGGTGGCTTCCTTCTCGAACGACTTCTTGAAGCTGGCGAAGAACAGGTCCAGGGTCGCCTCGGGGTCGGAGATCTCACCGTAGGCGCCGGCGACCGACAGGGTCTTGGCCGATGCCATCTTCGCCGCGGAGGAGGGATCGTCGGGGTCGTAGTCGCTCTGATCCACCGTGGAGTAGAGGCCCGCCGCGGTCTTGGCGTTCTTGACGCCGCTCTTCTCGAACTCCGACTTCTCCTCGGAGCCGGTGGTCTGCCCGTCCTTCGTGGTGCGCTTGTACTCGGTGAGCACGGTCGCCGGCGTCGACAGCTTGTGCGGCCCGTCGTCCTCCAGGCCGCCGCCCCCGCCGATCACGAAGTACGCGCCCACAGCGATCGCGGCCACGACGGCCACCGCGCCCAGGATGATGCCCGTCTTCTTCTTGCCGCCGCCCGGGGCAGGTGGCTGGGGGACGCCGTAGGGGGCCTGGCCGTACGGGGGCTGCTGGCCATAGGGCGCCTG
>NZ_POUC01000188.1 GCF_002891435.1 Streptomyces cahuitamycinicus | reverse complement strand
CGTGTGTGTGACGCGGGTGGTGGGTGCGTGTGGCGTGCGGCCCACCATCACGGCCACCGCAACGGTCATCGCCCCGCAACCGCCGTCATCTTCACCGTTGCGGTTGCGGCTTCCAGCCCGGCGGCCGCAGGATTCCCAGCAGCTGCCGGACCAGTTCGTCGACGACCTCGTCGAGCGTCGCGTCGACCCAGCCGGCGCTCCAGTCATGCAGCAGGCCGTTGACGCTGCCGATGAAGCCCGTCGCGGCGAGGCGGTAGTCGCGGGGTGCGGCCTCTCCGCGTGCGACGGCCGCGTCGGCCTCGGCGCAGATGAGGTCGACCCAGCCGGCCCGGCGGGCGAGCCGCTGCTCCTCCAGGCGCGGACTGACACCGATGATCTCGACGAAGGTGATGCGGATCCGGCGCGAATCGGCGGCGACGTTCCCGGCATAGGCGCGGAAGACGGCGGTGGCGCGCTCGACCAGCGGCAGGTCCGCGGCGTCCGCGGCCGCCTCCAGAACGGCCGCTTCGGCCCACCCGTTGACCTGGATGTGCAACGCGGCGAGTACGTCCTCAAGGGTGTGGAACTCCTCGTAGAACTGGCGGGTGGAGAGCCCGGCCGTCTCGCTGAGGGCCGCGACCGTGGTGGAGCGGAAGCCGGGGGTGTCGCCGAACAGTTGGAGCGCGGCGTCGAGGAACCGGCGGCGTCGTTCGGCCTGTCGCTCCTCAGCGGTCTTGCCGCCGTAGCGGCCGGTCGGCGCTCTGAGTCTGCCCGGCACCGGCTCTCCCTTCCTCGTTCGAACACCGATTTTGTCGTGCACGCGGTCTTGTGGAGAAGGCCGCCCCTTCCTTACTTTGCAGTAAGTTGACTCTGAAAGCACACGTGTTCAGACTCCGCGCACCTCCCTTTGGCATGCCCCACTCACCATGCTCGCCCCCAGCAGAGACCCCCCAGCAGAGAGGGGAACAGTCATGCCCGTCTTCCGACGCCGGCACCTGTGCTCCGTAGCCGCAGCCCTCGCCCTGACCGTCACCGTTCCCACGACCGCCGCGACCGCGGCCGCCCCGGGCTCCTCCGCCGCGCTGCGCGAGGTGTTGTTCGTGGGCAACAACTGGGACGGCACCGCCGATGTCATCCGGTCCACCGGTGACTTCGCGAAGATCGGCCGCATCAACGTGATCCCCGACAAGGACGAGCGGATGGCGGCGATCAACGCCGATCCGATCAGGTGGATCTACTTCATGGCGATCCGCAACAGCGTCGGCGAGGGCCACGACCAGTTCGTGGACGACATGTACTCGACGCCGGACGGGAAGTCGGTGGTCGTCTCGCGGCCGAGCTTCGCCGACGTCGTGTCGATCGACCTCGCCTCCGGGCGGCTCAACTGGCGCTTCCCCGTGTCCGGTTACCGCTCCGACCACATGGCCGTCTCCCCCGACGGCAAGCGGGTCGCGGTCTCGGCGTCGACCTCCAACACCGTGCATGTGCTGGACATCGTCTCCGGTAAGGAACTGGGCGAGTTCGGCACCGGCGACAAGCCGCACGAGAACATCTTCACCCAGGACGGCAAGTACATCTACAACATGGCGATCGGCGACGTGAACACGCAGACCGACGCCCCGTGGCTGGACTGGACGAAGGGCGACCGGCGCATCACCGTCGTCGACGCCACCACGTTCAAGCAGGTCAAGGTCATCGACATGCGCCCGCAACTGGACGCCCTCGGCCTCAAGGACCACTCCGACGCGGTCCGCCCGGCCGTCTTCTCGCCGGACGAGTCGAAGCTGTACTTCCAGGTTTCCTTCTTCAACGGCTTCTTCGAGTACGACATCGCCACCGCCAAGATCACCCGCACCAAGACCCTGCCGAAGAACCCGGCGACCAGCGACGACCGCACGACCTTCGTCAACGACTCGCGCCACCACGGCATTTCCATGAGCCCGGACGGGCGCAAGCTGTGTGTCGCGGGCACGATGGACGACTACGCCACCGTCGTCGACCGCGCCACCCTCCAGGAGGGCCCGCTCGTCACCGCCTCCAAGCCCTACTGGGCCACGGTCAGCGGTGACGGCAAGTCCTGCGTGGTCTCCGAGAGCGGCACCGACCAGGTCACGGCCATCGACTTCGCCACCGGGAAGAAGGTCGCGTCCGTGCCGGTCGGTGACCACCCGCAGCGCGTCCGGCTCGGCCGGGTGGCGGCCGACTGGACGAGCCCGTCCGCTAGTTGACCTTTTCCGCCGCCCAGGCCGCCAGTTCCGATCGGGCCGCGGCGAGCAGGTCCGCCGATGGCGCCGTCGCCCCGTTGGTCACCAGCGCGTAGTGCAGGACGCCCGAGTCCGGCGCGGTGAGCAGCAGGCGGCGGCTTCCCGTGCCGCCGGGCTCCGGGGCCACGCCGACCGGGGTCGAGGCGGTGTACCCCGGCGGGGCATGGACCGTGCCCAGGTCGGAGACGACCGTGGTGGACGCGGCCGGGAAACTCGCCGGAAGGTGCAGTTCGGTGGGCGCCGGGCCGCCGTCCGAGCGCCACAGCAGCAGCCCGTACTGCCCCGATCCCACCAGCCGTTGCACGTTCGGCAGGGAACCGGGCACGGGGTTCCAGGTCAGGGTCGTCGAGCCGTCGCGGGAGCGGTCCTCGTAGGTGAAGGCGACGGTCTCACCGGCCGTGGCGCTCGGGTAGAGGCGGTCCAGGAGGCGGGCGTCCTGGCGCAGCACGGGCTTGCCCGCGTCGTCGAGGCGTACGGCGGACAGGTCCTCGTCGTTCCAGGCGTCGCCGGCGGTGAGGACCTTGTCGGCATTGCCGTTCATCAGCTCGCGGTGGCGGCCGTTGTAGATGTCCCACTGCCACTGGGAGCCGGAGAGCACGCGCCCCGAGGCCGCCGGGTCGGCCCACCAGTCGGCGCCCTTCACACGGGAGTCGAGGGCCTGGTACATCGCCTTGAGGACGGTTGGCGCCTTGTCGGAGACGTTGCCCGCCAGCGGATGCCCGAACTCGCTGACCACGGCGGCCGTCCGCGCGGCTGCGGCCCGGTCGCGGACGGTGCGGAAGTCGTTCGCGTACTGGCCGTCGGCCGCCTTGCCCCACATGAAGACGCCGGAGATGGCCTTCTGGTCGTAGAAGTGCGTGTTGAAGACGTAGCGCGGGCCGAGGGTGCCGGCGTCGAGCAGGCCACCCTCCTGCTTCTGGAAGTCGAGGTTGGCGTTCCAGAAGAGGTTCGGCTCGACGAAGGCGGGCTTGTCGCGCCAGCCGGCCGTGTCCATGCGGGTCCGGAACTTCTCGTAGAAGGGCCAGAGCACGTCCTTCTCCCAGGCCCGGCTGGTCTGCCCGGAGTCGAGGACGCCGGGGTGCGGCTCGTTGTAGGGGTCGAATCCGGCGACGCCTCTGAACTGGTCCGCGCCCAGGTGCTGCCGCATGTACGCCATGGTCTTCTGGGCGGTGGCGAGGAAGGCGTCCTGCACGCCGTGCGCGTTGTGCCAGAAGTCGTAGGTGGCACGTTTCACCGCCTCGTTCTGGGTGATGTTCTGCCCCCAGAAGAGGCAGATCCCGCAGGACTCGTCCGGGTAGTTCCCGGCGTCCACCGCCCACTTGGGGGCGCCGTCGCCGGTGTACCAGCTGTCGGTGTCGAACAGGTGCTGGGAGTAGAGGTCCTGGTGGAAGTCGGGGTAGACGCGGATGCCGGCGTCGAGGAACGCCTTCATCTGGTCGGTGGCGGCGGCCAGGTAGGCCGTGTCGACCTGGCCGCGCTCGGGCTCGGCGTAGGCCCAGGAGAGCAGGAAGCGGACGGTGTTGCCGCCGCCGAGGGCCCGCAGCGCGGTCGCCGACTTACGGGCGTCGGCGGCCGAGGCGAAGGGCAGGCCCTTGTTCTCCGCGAGCTTGGTCTCGCCGGAGACGTTGTAGCCGCGCAGTACGATCTCGCGACCGTGGGCATCGGTGAAGCGGCCGTCCCGCACCGTGACGGTGGGGTCGTCGAACCAGAGGGAGCCGGTAGGTGGCGCGGCGGTGGCCGGCGGGACGCCCGCCACCGACACCGAACCGAAGAGGACGACCAGGACGACCAGGAGACGCGCTCGGATAGTCGGCATGTCCACTACAGTCCGGCGATATCAGGACACCGTCAACCCTTCTGACTTTGGAGTAAGTTCCGTCCGGACAACCCTCACACGTCAGCCACCGAGCCTCCGTGTCACGTTCAACAAGTACTCCTTCCTGTTCAGCGGGTTGGGGTCGGTGCGCGGGCGCTCGGGGATCGTGCCGTGCGTGACGGGAGCGTAGTGAGCGAAGGAGCTCTCCAGCTCCCCCTCGCCCCGGGTGAGCCCCGGCAGCCTCTGTTCGAGGGCGTGCACCCGGGCGGCCGGCACGGTGCCTTCGAGCACACAGACCTCCTCCCGGTTCCGGGTCGTCCCGGGTACGGCCGCGAGCTGGGCGAGGACCGGCAGCAGGGCGCCGAGGGTGTCGGCGGGCGCCTCGATCCGGAAGGGTGCATCGGCTCGTGGACCCGCGTCCCGGCCCGCCGCAGCGCCTCGATCAGCACCAGCGGTGTCACGCCCCGGAAGTCGGCCCCGGTGCTCGACATGCTCTTGTCGAAGCCCTGGTGGGCATGGCTCTGGCGGGGCCAGTAGCCGCTGTGCGTCATGGTGACCACGCAGTCGGTGACCTGCCAGCCGTGCAGTCCCTGGTCGAGGGTCTCGCGCACGGTGTCCTCGACGGCCTTGAAGAAGGCGTACGGCATCGCGCCGAGCTCTACCTCCAGCCGGAAGGCCACGCCCGAGCCGACCGGCGCGGGCTCGAGGCGCAGACCGACCGTCGCGAGGAACGGGTTGGGGTCCTTCTTGATGAACTCCGCGGCCTGCCCCGTGCCGACGGGCCGTTCGACGCACAGCGGCGTCGTCTCGCGGAAGCCGACGTCGAGTCCGTACTCGTCGGCGAGCGTGGCCTGGATGACCTCCTTCTGCACCTCGCCGTAGAGGGAGACGGAGGTCTCCCGGCGGCGTTCGTCGTGGCGCAGGCCGATCAGCGGGTCCTGCTCGGCGAGCTGGGTGAGGGCGAGGTGGAGCGCTCCCCGGGGCACGTCCGGGCCGGGGACGACGACCGTCTCCAGGGTCGGCGGGGCGAAGACGTGCTCGTACGCCGTGCGGGGTTCGCCGATCGCGTCGCCGACGCGGATGTCTCCGAGCCCGGTGAGACGGGCGATCCGGCCGGCCGCGACGCGGTCGGCACGCGTGTCCGTGCCGTGCCCGAAGACGCTGATGCCGGTGATCCGGCCCTCGGCGCCGGCCGCTCCGAAGGGGACCCGGTCGCGGGTGCGCAGGGTCCCGGAGAACATCCGTGCGTAGGCCACCTTCTCCCCCGCCAGGCCCCGGTCGACCTTGAACACGGTGGCGGAGACCGGCCCGTCCGCGTCCCCGTCGGCGGCGGGCAGCAGTGTCTGGATGCCGGACAGGAGCGCCCCCACGCCCGCGCCTGTGGCGGCGGAACCGACGTACACCGGGTGGACGAGCGCCTCACGGGTCTGCGCGACGAGCGACCCGTGCAGCAGGGCGTCCGTGAGGGTGTTCTCGACGTACGCGGCCAGCAGGACGTCGTCGTGCCCGGTCAGGACGTCGAGGGTGCCGGCCGCCGCCGGTCCGGGGACGGGAATGACGCGGGCCGCGCGGGTGCCGAGGCCGGTGGCGGTCACCATCGGCACGATCGCGGGGGTCAGCCGGGCCCGGATCTCCCGCAGCACCGCGTCGTGGCGTGCCCCGCTCCGGTCGATCTTGTTGACGAAGAGCAGGGTCGGGATGCGCAGCCGCTGGAGCGTGCGCATCAGCACCCGGGTCTGCGCCTGCACCCCTTCGACGGCGGAGATCACGAGGACGACGCCGTCCAGCACGCCGAGGACGCGCTCCACCTCAGCGATGAAGTCCGGGTGGCCTGGGGTGTCGATGAGGTTGACGGTCACGCCGTCGAGCGGGAACGAGACGACGGCGGACTTGATGGTGATGCCGCGCTGCCGCTCCAGGGCGAGGGTGTCGGTTCGGGTGTTCCCGTCGTCGACACTGCCGATCTCGTCGATCACCCCGGCCGAATGGAGCAGCCGCTCGGTCAGGCTGGTCTTACCCGCGTCGACATGGGCGAGAATTCCAAGGTTGAGCATGTGCACGAAGCGTCATGTCCTTCAGAGAGGTCCGTTCCTGGCTGGGGGGACATGCACGCTGTGCGCATTCGGAACTCCTCCGGACTCGGTGACGCCGTTGACCCGAGCAGTGCACCAGACCGGCACGGGGCGCCACAACGGAATTAAGGGTCTGTCGTTTGGATCAGTCCGCAGGAAATCGACGGTGCTGTTCAGCGCCGGTGAGCGGGGTCTGGTGCGTGCAGCTGCAAGGCGGAGGAGGGCGTCGACGCGATGGGGGTCCCTCCCGCGCGAGCGCAGCCGAGCGTGGGGGAGTCGGCAACCGACGGCAACGCGGCAGTGTGCGTGCCAGACCCCGCGTCTGTGGCCTGATCCAAACGACAGGCCCTCTAGCCGCTGCCGGGGTACCCGGCGGGGTGCGCGCAAGGAGAGGAGCGGCTCGTGCGTGACGTTCTCCCGGTACTCGGCCGCTGGTACGCGGCCGGCGTCCCGTTCGGCCTCGCGACGGTCGTCCAGGTCAGCCGCAGCGCACCACGTGACCCGGGCGCGGCGATGGCCGTGGGCCCGGACGAGGAGGTCGTGGGCAGTGTGTCCGGGGGGTGCGTCGAGGGCGCGGTGTTCGAACTGGCGCAGGAGGTCGCCGCGGGCGGCGAGGCCCGTCTTGAGACCTTCGGTTACAGCGACGAGGACGCCTTCTCGGTCGGCCTGACCTGCGGCGGCGAGATCACCGTCCTCGTGCGCGCGGTCACGCCCGAGGGGGATCCCGGCTTCGGCGCGGTCGCCGACTCGGTCGCGGCGGGTGAGCCGGTCACCGTGGCGACCGTCACCGACGGGCCGGCGCCGCGCGGGGCGGCCCTCGCCGTCTGGCCGGACCGGGCCCTCGGCACGCTCGGCGCGAGCGGCCTGGACGCGGCCGTGACCGCCGACGCCCGCGGGGAACTCGCCCTCGGAGCCACCGGCCTGCGGCACTACGGGCCCCAGGGGCAGCGCCGCGAGGACGCCGTGAGCGTCTTCCTGCAGTCCTTCGCACCGCCGCCGCGGATGCTGGTCTTCGGCGCGATCGACTACGCCGCGGCCGTGGCCCGCATCGGCGACTTCCTCGGCTACCGGGTCACCGTCTGCGACGCCCGCCCGGTCTTCGCCACGCCCCGGCGCTTCCCCGAGGGGGTGGAGGTGGTCGCGCGGTGGCCGCACCGCTATCTGCGCGAGACGGACACGGACGAGCGCACGGTGATCTGTGTCCTGACACACGACCCCAAGTTCGACGTGCCGCTGCTGACGGAGGCGCTGCGCCGCCCGGCCGCCTACATCGGGGCGATGGGCAGCCGCCGCACCCACACCGACCGGGCAGCGCGACTGGCCGGGGCCGGGCTCACGGAGTCCGAGCTGTCCCGGCTGCGCTCACCGGTCGGCCTCGACCTCGGGGCCCGTACGCCCGAGGAGGTGGCGGTGTCCGTCGCCGCCGAGATCGTGGCGCTGCGCTGGGGCGGCAGCGGCGCGCCGCTGACCGCCACGGAGGGGGCGGTGCATCCGCACCGAACATCCTGATCACCGGCACCGCTCCCGGTCAGTCACCGTCAGGCCGGGTTCGTACGTCGGGTCGCAGTCTGCGCATCGGCAACCAGCCCACCAGCCTCACCAGCCCTGGCGGACTCGCCTCTTGCCTCGGGCGGCGGGCACCCGTACGCTCACCGCCGTACCGACTGGCCGGTATGCAGCCGAGGAGAGGTGCCGGACATGAGCACGATCAACCACCAGATACGCCTGGCCGCACGTCCCGTGGGAGAGCCGCGCCCCACCGACTGGCAGCATGCCGAGGAGTCGGCCGGGCAGCCGGGCGACGGCGAGTTCCTGGTACAGGTGCTCTGTCTGTCGATCGACCCGGCGATGCGCGGCTGGATGAACGCGGGCAGGTCCTACATCCGCCCGGTGGAGATCGGCGAGGTGATGCGCGCCGGCGCCGTGGGGAGGGTGGTCGCCTCCCGGCACTCCGGGTTCGCGGTCGGCGACCACGTGTCGGGCACGTTCGGCGTGCAGGAGTACTGCGTGTCGGACGGGCGCGGCGTGACCAAGGTCGACCCTGCGGCGGCCCCCTTGCCGACCTACCTCGGCACGCTCGGCATGTCGGGCCTGACGGCCTACTTCGGCCTGATCGAGGTCGGGCGTCCCGAACCGGGGCAGACCGTCGTGGTCTCCGGTGCGGCCGGGGCCGTCGGCAGCGTCGTCGGGCAGATAGCCAAGATCCTCGGCTGCCGGGTCGTCGGCATCGCCGGCGGCGAGGCCAAGTGCCGGATGGTGGTGGACGAGTTCGGGTTCGACGCCGCGATCGACTACCAGAGCGAGGACGTCCGCAAGGCGCTGCGCGAGCACGCCCCCGACGGTGTCGACGTGTACTTCGACAACGTCGGCGGCGATGTCCTGGACGCCGTGCTGCTGCGGCTGGCGCGCGGCGCCCGCGTGGTCGTCTGCGGCGCGATCTCCCAGTACAACAGCATCAGGCCGCAGGGCCCCGCCAACTACCTGTCCTTGCTGGTGAACCGCGCCTCCATGACGGGCATCGTGGTGTTCGACTACGCCGATCGGTACGCGGAGGGCATCGCGCGGATGGCCGCATGGCGGGCCGAGGGCCGGCTGAAGTCCCTGGAGGACGTGGTGTCCGGCTCGGTCGCGGAGTTCCCCGAGACCCTGATGCGCCTGTTCCGTGGTGACAACCACGGCAAGCTGGTGCTGAAGATCGCGGACTGACCGGGCGCGAGGGGAGGGAGAGATCCGATGAAGGCACTGACCTACCAGGGCCGTCACGACATCCGCTACGGCGAGGCCCCCGACCCGGCAGTCACCAGCCCCGCGGACGCGGTGGTTCAGGTGACCGCGGCCGGCATCTGCGGCAGAGGACATCTCCGACGACGCCGCCGTCGTCCTGACGGACAACGCCCCCACCGCCTGGTACGGCTGCCGCCGTGCCCGTATCCGGCCCGGTGAGACCGTCCTGGTCATCGGCCTCGGCCCGGTCGGCCTGATGGCCGCCCAGTCCGCCTTCGCGATGGGCGCGGCCCGGGTGCTGGGCGTGGACCTGGTCGCGGAACGCCGCGCCTTCGCCGCCGGCCTGGGCGTCGAGCCGGTCGAGGGTGACGACGCGCGGGCCGCCATCCGGGACATGACCGGCGGCCGTGGGCCGGACGCCGTGGTGGAGGCGGTGGGTTCCGACGCCACCATCGCACTGGCCGTCAAGGCCGTCCGGCAGGCCGGCCGGGTCAGCGTCATCGGGGTCAGCCAGAACAAGGCATTCCCGTTCCACATGTATCTGGCGCAGGTCAAGGAACTGGAGTTCGCCATCGGGTTGTGCTCGGTGCACTTCGAGCTCCCTCCTCTGATCGCGCTCACCCGTGCCGGCCGGATCAAGCCCGAGGTCGTGGTCTCCCATCGCTTCGCCCTCTCCGAGGGCCCCGCCGCGTACGAACTGTTCGCAGGCCGCTCAGACGGCGTCCGCAAGGTCCTCCTCGACCCGACCGGCTGACTGCTCCCGGCCACACACCTACCGGTCGGTCGGCCGGTCTCCTAGGGTGAGCCTCTCGGAGACTGGAGGCCGCGATGTCACAGCGCCACGAAGCCGCCCGACCGACCCGTCCGCGGCTGACGCCGCTCCCCGAAGCACAGTGGGACCCACGCACCCGGGAACTGCTGGCCATCGCTCCCCGCGACCCCGGGGGCGGGGCCCCGAACATCTTCACCACGCTCGTCCGCCATCCCGACCTCTACGAGCGCTTCATGCCGTTCGGCGGCCAGTTGCTCGTCGGCGGCCGACTGCCGGGAGAAGTGCGCGAGTTACTGATCCTGCGCACCGCGTGGAACACCGGCTCGCGGTACGAGTGGGGGCGGCACCTCCCCCTGGCCAGGGCCGAGGGCGTCACGGACGCGGACATCGACCGAGTCGGCGAAGGGCCGGAGGCACCCGGCTGGACGGACCTCCAGAGGCACCTGATCCGGGCGGCGGACGAGCTGAACCGCGATGCCACGATGTCCGACGCCACGTGGGAAGGTCTGGCCGAGCACTTCGACGAGGCCGAACTGATCGAGATCGTGATGCTGGTGGGGCAGTACCACATGGTGGCGTACTTCCTGAATGCCACCGGTGTGGAACTGGAGCCCGGTTTCGACGGCACCGGCTTCGCGGAGGGGCAGGCGGGCACCTAGGCGAGCTGCGAGCCGTCATGTGCCGGTCTGCGGGACGGGCGTGGACCAGGTCGAAGGCCCGGCCGGGGGTTCGTCGCGGGCGACGTCGTGCCGGAGCACCTCCAGGCACGGTTCAGTTCGGTGCGCGGGGCGGGAGCCGGTGCAGTTCCACGTTCGTGAGCAGCCCGCCGGCGACCGTGGCGGTCATGTACGTGCAGTGCGGCTGGCGGCGGCGGTCCGTCGGGGAACCCGGGTTGAGCAGGCGCAGGCCGGTGGGGGCCGTGGTGTCCCAGGGGATGTGGCTGTGGCCGAAGACCAGCACGTCCAGGCCGGGGAAGCGGGCGGCGCACCGCTGTTCCCGGCCCTGCTTGGCGCCCGTCTCGTGGATCACGCCGAACCGCACCCCTTCCAGTTCGGCGTACGCCACCTCCGGCAGCCGGGCGCGCAGATCCGGCCCGTCGTTGTTGCCGTACACCCCGACGAGCCGGTGACAGCGGGCCTCCAGCAGATCGAGCGTCTCCGTGTCGACCCAGTCCCCGGCGTGGAACACCACGTCGGCGTGGGGGATCTCGGCGAGCAGGGGGCTGGGAAGGCTCTTGGCACGCTTGGGCAGGTGGGTGTCGGACATCAGCAGCAGTCGCACCTCATCACTCTAGAGGGTGCCGCTCAATATCCACTTATACGGATGAATCGGCACCCAGGTTGACCGAGCGCACCCTGCTGCTCGCCGACCTCCACCGCCGCGGCCCGCTGTGGCGTCTGCGCACCATGGGGCAGGAGGGGGACGACCAAGGGCTGGGCGCCCTTGCCCGGGGCCACGGTGTGCATGTCTCGGGCTGAAGCGCACCTTGACCGCGAACAGACAGACACCGCAGCTCAGTTGCCCTGCGGGCAGAGATGATCACGGCGAGGCCTCGAAAGGTGAGGCGGCCTCGCCCAGCGGGTTAGCATCGGGCAACACGCAGTACAACAGGACGTCTACGGCGAGCGACCCGAAGGGGCCCGGAAACCCGATGCCGGTCAAGGTCAGCGTCATCATCCCCGTGTACAACCCGGGGGTCTACATCGAGGACTGCATCTCCTCGCTGCAGCGGCAGTCGCTGCCTCCCGACGAGTTCGAGGTGATCTTCGTCGACGACGGCTCGACCGACGAGACCCCGGCCCGGCTCGACGCGCTGGCCGCCGAGGATCCCCGGATGAAGGTCATCCACCAGGAGAACTCCGGCTGGTCGGGCAAGCCCCGCAACGTCGGCATCGAGGCCTCCCGGGGCGAGTTCGTGATGTTCGTCGACAACGACGACTACCTGGGCGACGAAGCCCTGGAGCGGATGTACGACTACGGCGTGGCCAACGGCGCCGACGTCGTCGTGGGCAAGATGGCCGGCAAGAACCGCGGGGTGCCGGTGGAGCTGTTCCGCCGCAACCATCCGCGCGCCACCGTCGAGAACGCCCCGCTCATCGACAGCCTCACTCCGCACAAGATGTTCCGCCGGGCCTTCCTGGACCGCATCGGCCTGCGCTTTCCCGAGGGCAGGCGGCGCCTGGAGGACCACGTCTTCATCGCCGAGGCGTATCTGCGCGCGGAGAACGTCTCCGTGCTCAGCGACTACGTCTGCTACTACCACCTCCGGCGGGACGACGGCTCCAACGCCGGGTTCGAACGCTTCGACCCGGTCGGCTACTTCAGGAACCTGCGCGAGGCCCTCGACGTCGTCGAGCGGTACACCGAGCCCGGTCCGGTGCGTGACCGGCTTTTCCGGCGCTGGCTGCGGGTGGAGATGGTGGAGCGGCTGCGGTCCCGGCGCCTGCTGAACCTGCCGGACGACTACCGCAGGGAGCTGTTCGGCGAGATCCACGAGGTCGTCGTCGAGCGCTTCGGGCCCGGCGTCGCGGCCGGTCTGCAACCGACGCAGCAGGTCGTCGCCGCGCTGGCGGCGGCGGACCGCTACGACGACGTGGTGGCCTTCGCGGAGTGGGAGGCCGGTGTCGCCCCCCGGGCGACCCCCGGGGACATCGCATGGCACGACGGCTCCCTCCGCATCGGCTTCACGGCCGAGTACCTGTCCGGCGGCGAGCCGATGCTGTTCCCGGCCGGCGCCGAGGCCACGCCGCTGACCGACGTGCCCAAGGACGTGACCGAGGCTGTGCGGTGGGTGGCCTCGGAGACCGCCGCGCGGTTCGGGCAGGCCACGGCCGATCTGCTGCTGCGGGAGCGCTCCAGCGCCGCGCAGTACTTCCAGCCGGTGGAGTTCACGCGCGAGACCGTGCCGGTCGGGGACGGCGAGGAGGTCCGGCTGGTGCTGCGGGCGACCGCCACGGTCGACCCGGCCGCCCTGCCGCGTGACGGCGCCTGGGACGCGCTCGTCCGGGTGAAGGCGGGCGGCTGGACCAAGGAGTGCCGCCTGGGCCCGGCGCCGCGCGAGGACCGGCCCACGCCGGAGGTGGGCGTCGTCGGCGACCGCCCGGTGCTGCCGTACTGGACCGAGCCGCACGGCAACTTCTCCCTGGAGCTCCGTCCGCGCGGCAAGCGGCTCGGGCTGGGCCGTGTGCAGCTGGGGGACGTCGCCGTCTCCGACGAGCGGTTCCGGGTACTGCTTCCGGTGCACGTCACCGGCGACACCGACGTGCGGCTGAGATTCGTCTCCTCCCGCCGGATCCTGGAGCTGCCGGGCACGCTGTCCCCCGAGGCGGACCGGCCGGGCTCGGTGCTGGCGGCGGACCTGCCCGCCGAGGATCTCTCGGGCGACGTCTGGCGGGTGGCCGTGTGCCTGACCCCGGGCTCCGACCGGGCGCGCTTCACCGGCCTGCCGTTCGCCCTGCGGGCCGGCGGCGGGAGCGTGCTGGTGACGCCGGCGCCGGGACCCGGTGTCGCGCTGCGGCTGGCCCGGCGCGCGCGACGCGTGCTCGGTGCCGCGCGCCGGAAGGTGAATTCCCGTATCAAGGCCGGAGGACGGTGACGGCATGCGACCGCTGGGCATAGAGGGCGCTTGGGTTCTGGAGCCCAAGATCTTCCCGGACGACCGGGGCAGCTTCCACGAGTGGTACCGCGGTGCGGAGTTCCGCGAGGCGACGGGGCACGACCTGTCCCTGGCGCAGGCCAACTGCTCGATCTCGCGGCGGGGCGTGCTGCGGGGCGTGCACTTCGCCGACGTGCCGCCCAGCCAGGCAAAGTACATCACCTGTGTACGCGGTGCCGTCCTGGACGTGGTGATCGACATCCGTGTGGGCTCCCCGACCTACGGGGAGTGGGAGGCCGTACGGCTGGACGACGACACGCGGCACGCGGTGTTCCTCGCGGAGGGCCTCGGACACGCCTTCATGGCTCTCACGGACGACGCGACCGTGGTCTACCTGTGCTCGGAGGGCTACGCCCCGGGCCGCGAACACGGCATCCACCCCCTCGACCCGGCCCTGGGCATCGAGTGGCCCGAGGGCATCACCCCGCTCCTCTCCCCCAAGGACGAGCAGGCCCCGACCCTGGCTGAGGCGGAACGCCGGGGGCTGCTGCCGTCGTACGAGGCCTGCCTGGCGTACTACGCGGAACTGCGGGGCGGGCAGGGGACGTAGCCCCGGCCCCCTGGGACACACCGCAGGCCCGGACGCGTGCAGCGTCCGGGCCTGCGGTGTGTCAGGCCGGGAAGGCCGTCGGCGCCGGGCGGTGGTCGGCGCCGTCGCTCAGCTGCTCACACCGACCTGCTGCAGGGCCTTGCGCAGGGGCTCCCAGCCGACGGCACGGGGCAGGCCCCGGTTGCGGGCCTGGGTGAGGGGACGCCAGAAGCCCGCTCCCAGGAGGGTCTCGGGGCTGACCGCGCCGGCCCGCTCCAGGATCGCCTCGGGGACCTTCTGCGGGTCGGGGATCTTGTACTCGGCCATGATCTCGTCGTACTTGTCGTGCAGGACCCGGTTGTCCGGGTCGGCGCCGAAGACGACCAGCTGGCCGGTGGGGGCGGTGTCCACCTGCACCGTGACCAGGTCAGGCCGGTAGCGCGCCAGCACCTCGGTCATCTTGTAGACGTCGCCGGTCCAGGCGTTGGTGTGCCGGTCCCGGGCCGCCTCGTCGATGCTGCGCGGCAGCATGTCGTCGAGGACGATCACACTGCCCCAGTCCGAGTACTTCTCGACGTTCATGAAGTCGCGCAGCGCGAACTCGAACAGGTGCATGCCGTCGATGAACGACAGGTCCAGCGTCGTGCGGCGCCAGTAGCCGATCGGGCTGCGGCCGCGGCGCAGGTTGCGCAGCGGGTGACGGCCGCCCTTGAGGTGCTGGAGCGGATTGTCACGCGCGAAGAAGTCGTCGCTGGTGGCCTTCACCAGGTGGACGTCGCACCTCAGCTCCGAAACCACCTTGAAGGCCGGATCGATCGCGATGCTGGGGACGCGGGACAGCGTCAGGCTGCGCCCGTCGTTGACGCCGATCTCCAGGTAGTTGCGGTTGGCGCTGACCTTGTGCAGTTCCCGGAGGAACTCATGGCGTTTCACGAGGAAGACCTTCCTTGCGGATGCGGGGCAGTGCTTCATGCAGGGCGGAGCGCCAGTCGCGCGGCAGCGGCAGGCCGATCTCCTGCCACCGTCCGTGGGCGAGGGCGCTGTAC
>NZ_POUC01000187.1 GCF_002891435.1 Streptomyces cahuitamycinicus | reverse complement strand
GCCAGGGAGGCGGGGTCGCGGGGGTCGTGGCCGGCCAGGGCGGTGAGGACCAGGGCCGCGTCCTCGGCGGTGCGGGTGATCGGGCCGACGTGGTCCAGCGACCAGGACAGGGACGTCACACCGTGGCGCGGGACGAGGCCGTAGGTGGGCTTGAGGCCCACGACGCCGTTGAGCGCGGCGGGCGCCCGGATCGATCCGCCGGTGTCGGTGCCCAGGGCGAAGGTGGCGGTGCCCGCGGCGACGGCGACGGCGGAGCCACCGCTGGAGCCACCGGCGACCCGGTCGGGGTCCCAGGCGTTGCCGGTCTGCGGGGTGGTCAGCCCGTACGCGAACTCGTGCGTGTGGGTCTTGCCGACCAGGACGGCTCCGGCCGCGGCCAGGCGGGCGGCCACGGTGCTGTCGGCCCGCGCCCGGTGGCCTGCCCTGACCCGGGAGCTGGCGGATGTCGCCTCGCCCGCGACGTCGATCAGGTCCTTCAGGCCCATCGGGACGCCGTGCAGCGGACCGCGGTGCCGGCCGGCCGCGATGTCGTCCGCGGCCTCACGCGCGGCCCGGCGGGCCCGCTCGGCGGTGACGTTGACGTAGGCCCGGTGGCGCGGCTCCGTCTGTTCGACGCGATCCAGCACGGAGTCGACCAGCTCGACGGGCGACAGCCGCCGGGTCCGGATCGCGTCGGCGGCGGCGGAGAGGGTCAGTTCATACGGCTGCATCGTGCGTCTCCTGTGCCACGCGGTAGGCGGGGGCGGGCGGGGTGTCCCCGAAGTCCAGCTCGCGCAGAACCGCGACGACGTGGCGGATGTGGTCGGCGGTGGCCGCGACGGCGGCGTGGCGGTCGGCGGGCAGGACCAGCCCGGCGCGGTGGGCCCAGCGGGCCGCCTCCGAGGGCGTGAGGTCGGGCATGTGGCTCCCCTTCTGCTCACAAAAGCTAACTGTTTGCGTTAGTGGACCCTAGGGCCTACCGTCGACTTAACGCAAACAGATTGCGTTAAGCATCGAAGGAGGATCCTTGACCACCGCCGATCACTGGACCGTGGGCGACGTGACCGTCCACCGCGTCGACGAGGTCCCCCTGCCGCCCGCCACCGGCCCCTGGCTGCTCCCCGACGCCACCCCGGAGGTCGTCGCCGGACAGGAGTGGCTGCGCCCTGGCTTCGCCGACGAGGAGGGCGTTCTGCGCCTCGACAGCCACAGCTTCGCGTTCACCGTCGGCGGTGCGCGGGTCCTGGTGGACACCGGCATCGGCAACGGCAAGGAGCGGGCCAACCCCGCCTGGCACGACCTCGACACCGACTACCTGCAGCGGCTCACCGCCGTCGGATTCCACCCGGACTCGGTCGACCTGGTGATCCTCACCCATCTGCACGCCGACCACGTCGGCTGGAACACCCGGGCGACCGACGGCGCGTGGCTGCCCACCTTTCCCGGCGCCCGTTACGTGACCTCCCGTGTCGAGCGCGAGTTCTGGGCCGGGTACGCCATGGACGAAGCGCGCCGGCAGCTGTTCCGCGACTCGGTGATCCCGGTGGAGGAGGCGGGACTCCTCGACCTCCTCGACATCCCCGCCGAGGGCACCGAAGTCGCTCCGGGCGTGCGCCTCGTCCCCACCCCGGGCCACACTCCGGGCCATGTCGCCGTCGAACTGACCAGCCGCGGACGCACCGCGATGATCACCGGTGACTGCGTCCACCACCCCGTCCAGCTCGCCGCCCCCGGCATCGGCGCCTGCGTCGACATCGATCCCGTGCGGTCCGAGGCCTCCCGCCGAGAGCTCCTCGGCTCGCTCGCCGGCACCGACACCCTCCTCCTGGGCACCCACTTCGCCCCGCCCACCGCCGGTTACGTCGTGGCCCACGAAGGCGCCTACCACCTCTCGCCGACGCCCGCAGGCTCCGTCTGAGCACCCTCCACGGAAGGGCTTTGCCCATCCTTTACCCTTGAATGGCCACTCGGTCCTGCATGAAAGGTTGTGAGCGTCCGCCCATGGGCGACCCTCCCCGTGCGCGACACCGTGCGTACCGCCCCGTCCTGGAGAACCATGGAACGGGGGTGAACCGATGACCGAAGTGCTCCTCCTCCTGGCGGCGATCGCGCTCTCGCTCGCCTGCGGCGCCTTCGTGGCGGCCGAGTTCTCCCTCACCACGGTCGATCGCGGCGAGCTGGAGCGCGCCGTCGAGCGCGGTGACCGGGGCGCGCAGGGGGCGCTGAAGGCCGTACGGAGTCTGACGTTCCAGCTCTCCGGTGCGCAGCTCGGCATCACCGTCACGAACCTGGTGGTCGGCATGCTCGCCGAGCCGTCGATCGCCGCCCTGATCGCCGGTCCGCTGGAGGACCTCGGCGTCTCGCGCTCGGCGTCGCACAGCATCGCGCTGGTGCTCGGCACGGCCGCGTCGACGGTGTTCCTGATGGTCGTCGGCGAGCTGGTGCCCAAGAACTGGGCGATCTCCTCGCCGCTGACCGTCGCGAAGACGGTGGGCAACGCGCAGCGCGGGTTCAGCGCCGTGTTCCGGCCGTTCATCACGCACCTCAACAACACGGCGAACCGGGTCGTGCGGCGGATCGGCGTCGAGCCCGCCGAGGAACTGGCCTCGGCGCGCGGGCCCCAGGAGCTGGCCGCCCTCGCCCGGCACTCCGCCAAGGAGGGCGTGCTGGAGCCGGACACCGCCGAGCTGTTCGTACGCACGCTGAACCTCGCCGACCTGACCGCGGAGAACGTGATGACGCCCCGGGTGCAGGTCGTCGCGCTGGAGGTGCAGGCCACCCTGGAGGACGTGGCGAACGCGACCCGGGCGACCGGCCTGTCCCGGTTCCCCGTCTACCGCGAGACCCTCGACTCGGTCGTCGGAACGGCCCACGTCAAGGACGTGCTGGCGGTGCCGGCCGAGCGCCGGACCCGGATCTACGTCTCCGAGCTGATGCGCGAGCCGCTGCTGGTCCCGGAGACCCTCACCGTCGACCGGCTCCTGGACCGGCTGTCCGGCAAGCGCACGATGGCCGTGGTGATCGACGAGTACGGCGGCACGGCGGGAGTGGCCACGCTGGAGGACATCGTCGAGGAGGTCGTCGGCGAAGTGCGCGACGAGCACGACCCGCACGAGTCCCCCGACCTGGCCGCGGCCGGCACCGACGAGAGCGGGCACGCCCTGTACTCGGCCGACGGCTCCGCGCGCGTGGACCAGCTGGAGCGGATCGGGCTGCGCGCACCGGAAGGACCCTACGAGACGCTCGCCGGACTGGTGGCGACGGTGCTCGGGCGGATACCGGCCGCCGGTGACACCCTCCAGGTCGCCGGCTGGCACCTGGAGGTCCTGGACGCGACGGGGCGCCGGGCCGCCCGCGTCCGACTGCGCGCACCGCTCGACGACCGGAAGCCCGACGAGAAGGGAGTGGAGCTGTGACCACCGTCCAGCTGCTGATCGGTCTGGCGACGCTCGTCGTCAACGCCTTCTTCGTCGGCGCCGAGTTCGCGCTGATCTCGGTGCGCCGCAGCCAGATCGAGCCCTACGCCGACCGGGGCGACCGGCGCGCCAAGAGCGTGCTGTGGGCCCTGGAGCACGTGTCCGCGCTGATGGCTGCCGCCCAGCTCGGCATCACGCTGTGCACGCTGGTGCTGGGCGTGGTGGCCGAGCCGGCGATCGCGCATCTGCTGGAGCCGGCGTTCCACGCGATGGGTGTGCCCGAGGGCGCGGGTCACGCGGTGTCCTTCGTGATCGCGCTGTCCCTCGCGACGTATCTGCACATGCTGCTCGGCGAGATGGTGCCGAAGAACATCGCGCTCGCCGAGCCGGTGCGCAGCGCGCTGGCGCTCGGTCCGCCCCTGGTGGCGCTGTCCCGGGCGCTGCGCCCGGTGATCTTCACGGTGAACGCGTTCGCCAACGCGCTGCTCAAGCTGCTGCGCGTTCAGGCCCGGGAAGAGGTTGCCGCCTCCTACTCGGACGCGCAGATAGCGCAGATCGTGAAGGACTCAGGCGAGGCGGGGCTGATCGACGACCGCGCCCAGGAGCGGCTGCGCGACGCGCTGGAGCTGGGACGCCGTGTGGTGCGGGACGTGGTGCTGCCGCTGGAGCGCGTGGAGTACGCGAGCGTGGGGGTCACTCCGGAGGAGCTGGAGCGGCTGTCGGCCAAGTCGGGGTTCTCCCGCTTCCCGGTGGTGGACGAGGGCCGGCGGATCGTCGGCTACCTGCATGTGAAGGACGCCCTGGACGCCGCCGGGCGGGACGTGCCGTTCCGGCTGCGGGACATGCGCCCCATCGCACGGGTGCGGGAACACACCCCGCTGGACGACGTCCTCACCGCGATGCGGGGCAGCCGAACGCACCTCGCGGCCGTCCTCGGGTCGGACGGGCGGCTGGCCGGCCTGGTGACCATGGAGGACGTGCTGCGGGAGCTGTTCGGCCGACGGGTGTGAGGACCGGGTTCGCGGGACCGACCGACTGACAGGTATGTGCACGGGATACCATTTCCGTCGCCATGCAGACGAACCCCACCTACAGCAGCCTGGTCGCGGTCGGCGACTCCTTCACCGAGGGCATGTCGGACCTGATGCCCGACGGCACCTACCGGGGCTGGGCAGACCTGCTCGCCGCGCGGATGGCGGCCCGTACGCCCGGCTTCCGGTACGCCAACCTCGCGGTGCGCGGCAAGCTGATCCAGCAGATCGTCGACGAGCAGGTCGACGTCGCGGCGGCCATGGGAGCCGACGTGATCACCCTGGTCGGCGGCCTCAACGACACCCTGCGGCCCAAGTGCGACATGGGCCGGGTGCGCGCGCTCCTGGAGGAGGCCGTGGAGAAGCTGGCCCCCGCGTGCCGTCAGCTCGTGCTGATGCGCAGCCCGGGCCGGCAGGGCCCCGTCCTGGAGCGGTTCCGGCCGCGCATGGAGGAGCTGTTCGCCTGTGTCGACGAGCTGGCCGCCTGGCACGGCGCGATCGTCGTCGACCTGTACGGCGCGCCGTCCCTGAGCGACCCGCGGATGTGGGACGTGGACCGGCTGCACCTGACGGCCGAGGGCCACCGCCGGATCGCCGAGGCGGTGTGGCAGACGCTGGGCCATGACCCCGAGGACGCCGACTGGCACACGCCGTTGCCGGCGACGCTGCCGCCGGGCTGGGTCATGCGGCGCGTGGCGGACGCCCGCTTCGCCCGGCAGCACCTGCTGCCGTGGATAGGCCGCCGCCTGACGGGCCGCTCCTCCGGCGACGGCCTCCCGCCCAAGCGGCCGGAGCTGCTGCCGTACGAAGACCCGGCGTAGCCGCAGGTGGGCGCGTCCATGACGGCGTCGTAGGTTCCGACAAAGACACCCGCGGCGCTGGCCTGCACGAATCGCCAGTAGAATCCGGTCACGTGACTTCCGCTCCCGCCAAGCCCCGCATCCCCAACGTCCTCGCCGGACGCTACGCCTCCGCCGAGCTCGCCACGCTCTGGTCGCCCGAGCAGAAGGTGAAGCTGGAGCGGCAGCTCTGGCTCGCCGTGCTGCGTGCCCAGAAGGACCTCGGGATCGAGGTGCCGGACGCGGCGCTCGCCGACTACGAGCGCGTCCTCGACACCGTCGACCTGGCCTCCATCGCCGAGCGCGAGAAGGTCACGCGGCACGATGTGAAGGCGCGGATCGAGGAGTTCAACGACCTCGCCGGGCACGAGCACGTGCACAAGGGCATGACCTCCCGCGACCTCACCGAGAACGTCGAGCAGCTGCAGATCCGCCTCTCGCTGGAGCTGATGCGCGACCGCACCGTCGCCGTCCTGGCCCGGCTCGGCAAGCTCGCCGGCGAGTACGGCGAGCTGGTCATGGCCGGCCGCTCGCACAACGTCGCCGCGCAGGCCACCACCCTCGGCAAGCGCTTCGCCACCGCCGCCGACGAAATGCTCGTCGCCCACGGCCGCGTCGAGGAGCTGCTGGGCCGCTACCCGCTGCGCGGCATCAAGGGCCCGGTCGGCACCGCGCAGGACATGCTGGACCTGCTGGGCGGGGACGCCGCGAAGCTCGCGGACCTGGAGCAGCGGATCGCCGGGCACCTCGGCTTCTCGCAGGCGTTCACCTCGGTCGGCCAGGTCTACCCGCGCTCACTGGACTACGAGGTGGTGACGGCGCTGGTGCAGCTGGCGGCGGCCCCGTCGTCGCTGGCGAAGACGATCCGGCTGATGGCAGGGCACGAGCTGGTCACCGAGGGCTTCAAGCCCGGCCAGGTCGGCTCCTCGGCGATGCCGCACAAGATGAACACCCGCTCCTGCGAGCGCGTCAACGGACTGATGGTGATCCTGCGCGGCTACGCCTCGATGACCGGCGAGCTGGCGGGTGACCAGTGGAACGAGGGCGACGTGTCCTGCTCGGTGGTGCGCCGGGTCGCACTGCCCGACGCGTTCTTCGCGCTGGACGGTCTGCTGGAGACGTTCCTGACGGTGCTCGACGAGTTCGGCGCGTTCCCGGCGGTCGTCGCCCGTGAGCTGGACCGGTACCTGCCGTTCCTCGCCACCACCAAGGTGCTGATGGGCGCCGTGCGCGCCGGGGTCGGCCGGGAGCTCGCGCACGAGGCGATCAAGGAGAACGCCGTCGCCTCCGCGCTCGCCATGCGCGAGCAGGGCGCCGAGCGCAACGAACTGCTCGACAAGCTGGCCGCCGACGCGCGCATCCCGCTGGACCGGGAACAGCTGGACGCGCTGATGGCCGACAAGCTGTCCTTCACCGGCGCCGCGGGCGACCAGGTCGCCACCGTCGTCGCCCGGGTCGAGGAGATCGTCAAGCAGAACCCCCAGGCCGCGGGCTACACGCCCGGGGCCATCCTCTGACCCGCCGCCCTCCGATGGCGCGTTTCACGCCCGAGGAACTGGAGGCCGCCCGTGACCGCGTCGTGCCCGACGTGGTCGCGGAGAGGCTGCACGTCCTGTTCTGCGGCATCAACCCCGGCTTGATGACGGCCGCGACGGGCCATCACTTCGCCCGCCCCGGAAACCGCTTCTGGCCGGTGCTGCACCGGTCCGGGTTCACTCCGCGGCTGCTGAAGCCGTCCGAGCAGCAGGAGTTGCTCGCGTACGGGCTCGGCATCACCAACGTCGTGGCGCGGCCCTCGGCCCGGGCCGACGAGCTGAGCGCCGAGGAGTACCAGGAGGGCGGGCGGCTGCTCGCGGCGAAGGTGGAGCGGCTGCGGCCGCGCTGGCTGGCCGTCGTGGGGGTGACCGCGTACCGTGCCGCGTTCGACGACCGCACGGCGCGGGTGGGGCCGCAGTCGCGGACGATCGGGGACACGCGCGTGTGGGTGCTGCCCAACCCGAGCGGGCTGAACGCGCACTGGACGGCCGAGACGATGGCGGAGGAGTTCGGACGGCTGCGGGAAGCCGCCGGGGCCTGATCTCCTACGGCGGGTCGGTCTCCGTCACCAGGGCCAGCAGTTGGACCTCCCGCGACGCGTCCCGGTCCGCGACCGCGACGGCCACCCAGCGGCCGGTGCCCTCCACCTCCCACAGGTGGGCGATACCCGCGCAGGCGCTCAACTCGGCCCACGGCCGGGGTATCTCCTCCCGCTCGGTGCGCAGCAGGACGGTGTGGAGGTTGTACGGAGGCGTGTCGCCCCAGCGGGAGGCGAGGACCTCGTGGACGGCGTCCCGGTCCTTCTCGTACTGGTCGATCGTCACCGCCCGGACCGCCGGGTCGTCATCGGTCGCGGCCTCTAACACCGCTATGTGGTGGCCGGGCCCCGAGACGCCGACGTCCGACGGGCCGTGCTCCGCCGGAAAGGGGCGGTAGCACAGCTCGTCGATGAGCGCGATGTGCTGTGCGATGTTCATGGGTCCAGTAAACCCGCCCCCACTGACACTTGGCGGGGCATCAACCGGCTCGCCGTCAGGCGTCCCTGCGCCGCACGCTCCAGGCTCCCGCCAGCAGGGCGGCGGCCGTCCACAGCGCGGTCACCGCGAGCCCCGACCAGGGTCCGAGCGATGCCCCGCCGTACGACTCCCGCAGGACCGACTGCCCCGCTTTGTCGGGCAGGAAGTCCGCGACGGTGCCCGCGGCGTCACCGATCACGAACGACACGACGAGGATGAACGGGATCAACAACGACAGTGTGGCCACGCCGCTGCGCAGCAGGGCGGCCAGCCCGGCGGCGAACAGGGCCATCAGCATGAGGTAGACGCCGCAGCCCACGACACCGCGCACCTGCTCACCGGTGCTGAGCGTGTCGGCCGCCGAGCCGAGCCCCGCCCGTCCCACGAGGAGGGCGGCGAGGGCCGTCACCAGCCCCGCGAGGAGCGCCGGCACGGCGATGACGGCCGCCTTGGCCGCGAACCACCGGCCGCGCTGGGGAACCGCGGCCAGCGAGAGCCGGAGCGCGCCCTGGTGGAACTCCGACGACACGGCCATGGCCCCGAACGAGATGGCCGCGATCTGCCCCGGGATGACGCCGGACAGGGCCGCGAACAGCGGATCGAACGCCGGGTCCGAGGCATCGGAGACACCGGCGATCGCGGAGAACGCGACGGTGGCGGCGAACAGCGCCGGCAACGCCGCCGTGAGCGAGCGCAGCGTGCGGATCTTCAGCCACTCGGAGCGCAGTACGGGCGTGAATTCCATGGTCAGGCCTCCTGGGGCTGTGCGGTGAACTCGGTCTCGGCGGCCGTGAGGTCGAAGTAGGCCTGCTCCAAGGTGCCCTCCTCGGCCGCGAGTTCCAGAACCGGTACACCCGCGGCGGACGCGACACGGCCGATGTCGTCCACGCGTGCGTGGTGCACGGTCCAGTGACCGTCCGTGTGCTCCTCGGCCTCGTGGCCGTGCCGGGCCAGGGCACCGCGCAGGGCGGCGGGGTCGCTCGTGCGGATCCGGACTCGCGGTTGCACGCGTGCGTGGATGAAGTCCCGCATGGGGGTGTCGGCCAGCAGTCGGCCCCGGCCGAGGACGACGAGGTGGTCCGCGAAGGACGCGGTCTCGTTCATCAGATGGCTGGAGACCAGGACCGTTCGCCCTTCCCCCGCCAGCCGTTGCAGCAACCGCCGGATCCACACGATCCCTTCGGGGTCGAGGCCGTTGGACGGCTCGTCCAGCATGACCACCGCGGGGTCGCCCAGCAGGGCGGCGGCGATGCCGAGCCGCTGGCGCATGCCCAGGGAGTATGTCCGCACGCGGCGCCGGGCCACCGAGGCCAGGCCCGTCTCCTCCAGCACCTCGTCGACCCGCCGGTCCGGGATGCGGTTGCTCGCGGCCAGGACACGGAGGTGGTCACGGGCGGTGCGCGAGCCGTGCGCGGCCTGCGCGTCGAGCAGGGCGCCCACGTGGCGCAGGGGTTCGCGGAGCGCCGGGTAGGGCCGGCCGCCCATCATTGCGGAACCGGCGGTCGGCCGGTCGAGGCCGAGCACCAGCCGCATGGTGGTGGACTTTCCGGCGCCGTTCGGGCCGAGGAAGCCGGTGACGCGGCCGGGCTGCACGCGGAAGGTGAGCCGGTCCACGGCCCGCCGGCCGCCGAACTCCTTGGTGAGGTCATGGACGTCGATGCTGGTCATGACAGCAGCGTGGCGGCCGGACCGGAGTGCGGTCCTCCCCCGGCGGTGGAGATCGTCTCCCCCCTGCGGGGGAGGCTCGCTGTCGGTGCCGGCTGGCACGATGACGCCATGGTCCGCATGCTGCGCCCCTTCACACGGGCGGTGACGTACACGCGGTGGCTGCATCTCTCCATGGCCGTCGTGTGGCCGTCCCTGTGGCTGTTCATCGACGAGGCGTGGTGGACGGTGGCCACGGCGACCGTGCTGCTGGGGCTCGCGGGCCTGGTCCCCGCCATGCGGATCGTGGAGGGGTTCCAGGCGAGGCTGCTGCTGATCGGTCATCGGGAAGGCGGCGAGAGCCCGGAGATCGTCGTCGCCCCCTCGGCCACCTGGGGTGATCGCGGCCGGATGGTGGTGTGGCTCCAGACCAGGCTGTTCCTCGGCGCCCTGGTGTCGCACCTCGCCCTCCAGCTCCTCCTCCTCGGCGTGGACCTGGTGTCGACGGCACTCAGCGGCGAGCGTGCCGGCGGTACCTGGCTCGTCGTCACGGGCCACCACTGGTGGCACGCCCTGCTCGCGCCCCTGCCACTGGTCCTGGCCGCCGCGGTCGTGGTCGGTTCGGGGCACCTCGTCACGGCGCTCGCCCTGCGCCTGCTCGGCCCTTCCCCCGCCGAGCGGCTCGCCGCACTGGAGGAGCGCACCGAACAGCTCCTGGAACGCACGCGCATCGCCCGCGAGTTGCACGATTCCATCGGGCACGCGCTCACGGTCGCCGTCGTGCAGGCGGGGGCGGCCAGGGCGGCGGGCGATCCAGCCTTCACCGACCGGGCCCTGGACGCCATCGAGGAGACCGGCCGGGCCGCTCTGGAGGACCTGGAGCGGGTGCTCGGCGTCCTGCGCGAGTCGGGAAAACCGGTGAGCGGCAGACCGACCCTCGCGGACGCCGACCGCCTGCTGGAGTCGGCCCGGGCCTCCGGGGCGAAGGTCGACGCCGAGGTGACCGGCCCGGTGGAGACGGTGCCCGGGCCGGTGTCCCGGGAGGGCTACCGCATTCTCCAGGAGGCGCTGACCAATGTGCTGCGGCATGCGGGGGCGGTCCCGGTCCGCGTCCGCGTGCGCGTCGCCGACGGCGCCCTCGTCCTCGCGATACGCAATCCGCTGCCGGCCGGGGCCCCCGGCTCCGGGCGCGGCAGCGGCTTGCGCGGGATACGCGAACGCGCGGCCCTGCTCGGCGGGCTGGCCCGGACCGGGCCCGACGAGGGCGACTGGCAGGTTCACGCCGAACTGCCGCTGAGTTGATCTACGCTGGCCCGATGCCGGTCACCGTTCTCCTCGTCGACGACGAACCCCTGGTGCGCGCGGGCCTGCGGGCCGTGCTGGAGGCGCAGCCCGACATCGAGGTCGTGGGGGAGGCCGCGGACGGGGCGGCGGTGATCCCGCTCGTGCGGCGGCTGCGGCCGGACGTCGTCGCCATGGACGTACGGATGCCGCTGCTGGACGGTATCGAGGCCACCCGGGCGCTGCTGCGGACGGTCGACGATCCGCCGCGGATCCTCGTGGTGACGACGTTCGAGAACGACGAGTACGTGTACGAGGCGCTGCGGGCGGGAGCCGACGGGTTCCTGCTCAAGCGGGCCCGGCCCGCCGAGATCGTGCACGCGGTGCGACTGATCGCCGAGGGCGAGTCGCTGCTGTTCCCGGCCTCGGTGCGGCAGCTCGCCGCCGAGTACGGCGACACCGGCGGGAACCGAGCGGCGCGGGCCCTGCTGGAGCGGGCCCAGCTGACCGAGCGCGAGTCCGAGGTGCTGCGGCTGATGGCGCGGGGCCTGTCGAACGCGGAGATCGCCGCCGGGCTGGTCGTGGGGACCGAGACCGTGAAGTCGCATGTCAGCGCGGTGCTGGCGAAGTTGGGGGCGAGGGACCGCACTCAGGCGGTGATCGCGGCGTACGAGTCGGGGTTCGTGGCGCCCGGCTGATCACCGGGCCGGTGCCTGCCCCTCGCCGGGGTGTGCCGCGTCGAAGTACGATCCGGCCAACACGGGCACGACCTGGGAGGACGGACGGTGGGGCGGCTGACCGGCGGGGATCCCTCGCTGCTGCGAAGGATCAACTCCGCGGTGGTGCTGCACGCGCTGCGCGCCACGGACTGCGCGACGCTGACCGAGATCACCCGGGTGACGGGGCTGTCCCGGCCGACGGTGGAGGGCGTCGTCGAGGGGCTCATCGAGGCCGGGCTCGTCGTGGAGAAGGCGGCCGAGGAGGGCGCTGCCCGGCGGCAGGGGCGTCCGGCACGGCGGTTCCGGTTCCGGGCGGAGGCCGGTCATCTGCTCGGTCTCGAGATCGGGGCGCACCGGGTGGCCGCGCTGTTGTCCGACCTGGACGGCCGGGTGATCGGCGCGCAGTCCAAGGAGGTCCCCGAGACGGCGGAGGCCGACGAGCGGCTGGAGCGCCTGCGCGGGGCCGTCGCCGAGTTGCTGCGGCGGGCCGGGGTCGCGCGCGGCTCGCTGCGGGCCGTGGGCGTGGCCACGCCCGGGATCGTGGAGGCCGACGGCACGGTGCGGCTGGGCACGGCGCTGCCGGGGTGGACGGGGCTGCGGCTGGGCGAGCGGCTGAGCCGGTCGTTCAAGTGCCCGGTGCTGGTCGAGAACGACGCCAACGCGGCCGTCGTCGCCGAGCACTGGAAGGGCGCGGCCACCGAGTCGGACGACGTGGTGTTCGTGCTGGCCGGGCTGAGCCCGGGCGCCGGTTCGCTGATCGGGGGCCGGCTGCACCGGGGGTACGGCGGAGCGGCCGGCGAGATCGGTGCGCTGCATCTGCTGGGCCGGGAGGTGACGCCCGAGACTCTCCTGTCCACCACGGACGAGCCCCTGCACCCGCTGGACGAGCAGGCGGTCGCCGGGGTCTTCGCGCGGGCCCGCGAGGGTGACCGGCAGGCCCGCGCCGCCGTCGACCGCTTCATCCAGCGCCTGGTCCACGACGTGGCCGCGCTCGTCCTCGCCCTGGACCCGGAGCTGGTCGTCATCGGCGGCTGGGCAGCGGGCCTGGACGGCGTCCTGGGCCCCCTCCGCCAGGAACTCGCCCGCTACTGTCTGCGTCCCCCGACGGTGACTGTCTCCAGCCTGGGAGACGCGGCCGTGGCAACGGGAGCCCTGCGCCTGGCCCTGGACCACGTGGAAGACCAACTCTTCACAGTGGAACGCCCGTAGTCGACAACGCCTTCCAGGGGGCGCGGGGCTGTGTCGACATGCGGCTCGGCCGCGTGGGCGCGACCGGCCACAACGAACCCGTACAGTCCTCCTCAGCGCACCCCCACGGCGCCCCGGGTCAGGAAGCCTGCCCCTGCATCCCGGCGTGGATCTCCACACCCTCCGAGTCACCGAAGGTAAGGCGGCACGTGTCAGCGCGGTACGTCGCCACCGACAACGCGGCCGCACGCCCCCCGGCGACGAACCGCGTCGTCACCACCAGCACCGGCGCCCCGGGCAGCCGGTCCAGTTCCTTCGCCTCGTCGGCCCCGGCGGAGCCGAGCTCCACCGCGTTCTCCTGCCGCTCCGGCTCCAGCCGCTGCAGCTCCCGCAGCACCGCACGCGCGTGTGCCGCCCCGGACGGGGCCTCGATACCGGCGGAGAGCTCGGGCACCGAGGGCTGCGGGATGTACAGCAGCTCCGCGGCCACGGGCCGGCCGTGCGAGACCCGGGAGCGCCGCACGATGTGCACGGGCTCCTCGCGGCCGGTCTCCAGCGCGTCGGCGACCGCCGGCGGCGGCACGGCCGCCGTGCAGTCGACGGGCTGCCAGGCGTCCTCGGAGCCGCCAGGCCAGGTGTGCGGGCCGGTGCCGAGGGAGACGCCCATGCGGGGCGGCGCGACGGTCGTACCGACGCCTCGGCGGCGCTGCAGCCTGCCTTCGAGTTCGAGTTGCTCCAGGGCCTGGCGGAGCGTCGCCCGGGCGACGCCGAAGCGGGCCGCGAGGTCGCGCTCGTTCGGCAGGATCTCGCCCACCGAGAACTCCGAGTCGAGCGCTTCACTGAGCACCGTCTTGAGATGCCAGTACTTCGGTTCCTGCACCGATTCCAGCTGCGTGGTCCCCACCCTGTCCTCCGCAATCGCCGTGGTCGGCGGCGTTTCAGCGCCCTTGTTTATTAAAGGTTGTTGCACTTCTCTGCGACCATAAGGCGGCCCTGATCCTTGGTCAAGACCAATGGCCGGGAACGTTCACGGGGCGGTCGTACGGGAGCTCGGACCGGACCCGCGGGACGTCTAGGCGAGGGCCAGGGACCGCAGCTTGTCGGGGTTGCGGATGACGTAGACCGACTGCACGCGGCCGTCGGCCACGTCGAGCTGGAGGACGGAGTCGGGTTCGCCGCCGGACAGGATCAGCACGGCCGGGCCGCCGTTGACCTCCAGGAAGCGCGTGGTCAGGCCCGGGAGGCCCTTCCGCGCGGCGCCGGTGAGGAACCGGCCCACCTTGTCGGCGCTCCGCAGGACCCGCAGCGGCGCCCGCGACTTGCCGCCGCTGTCGCCGACGAGCCGGATGTCCGGGGCGAGCAGCGCCATGAGGCCTTCGAGGTCGCCGTCGGCCGCGGCGGCGAGGAACCGCTCGGTGAGGTCGCGGCGCTGGGCGGGGTCGACGTCGTAGCGCGGGCGCCGTTCCTCGACGTGCTTGCGGGCCCGCCCGGCCAGTTGGCGCACCGCCGGTTCGCCGCGGTCGAGCATGGCGGCGATGTCGGCGTACGGGAAGCCGAAGGCCTCGCGCAGCACGAAAACGGCCCGCTCCAGCGGTGACAGCGACTCCAGCACGACGAGGACGGCGAGGGAGACGGAGTCGGCGAGCACGGCCCGCTCGGTGGTGTCCGGCACGGTGTCGCCGAAGTCGGTGACGTACGGCTCGGGCAGCCAGGGACCGACGTACGTCTCGCCGCGGGCCTTGATCTGGCGCAGCCGGTCGATGGCGAGGCGGGTGGTGATCCGTACGAGGTAGCCGCGCGGCTCGCGCACCTCTGCGCGGGAGCTGCCGGACCAGCGCAGCCAGGCCTCCTGGACCACGTCCTCCGCGTCGGCCACCCGGCCGAGCATGCGGTAGGCGACGCCCAGCAGGACGGGGCGGTGCGCTTCGAAGAGGTCGGTCGCGGTCTCGGTGGTCACGGCTCCATCCCAGCCCACCGGTGCGGCCCTGTCCAGGCGGAATCATCCCTTCCCGGACAGAATGACCGACAGGGCGCCGGTGATCGGCGGCGCGGTGCCGGGAGGTGGCGATGCGGTACGCGGTGCTGGGCACGGGACAGGTCGGGCGCACGCTCGGCGGACGGCTGGTGGAGCTGGGGCACGAGGTGCGGCTCGGCTCGCGCACGCGGGACAACACGGCCGCCGTGCAGTGGGCCGCCGCCGCCGGCCCGGGCGGGGGCGGCCCACTGC
>NZ_POUC01000186.1 GCF_002891435.1 Streptomyces cahuitamycinicus | reverse complement strand
CCCCCAAGTCCTCGCCCTCCGCGACGAAGAGGACCGACCCGTACGGCACGGTCGTCGACGCCGTCGACCGCGCCCCCGACCCGAACGCCCGGCCCGCCGCCCTGCCGCGCCGTCCCGAGTCCGGCATCACCAGCACCGGCGGCCCGAAGGCCGTCATGCAGCACCGTGGCGACAGCGTGACGCTGAGCGGCCGGGGCTTTGTCCAGGTCCGCTGGCAGATCTCGCCGCACTCCCGGCCCGGCGGGGTGGTCATGCCGACCTGGACCGGCTTGAAGGGCAGGCTGTTCCACGTGGCGTCCGGCGGCTCGCGCCGGATGGACGACCCGCTGCCCGGCGCCCCGAACGGCTACGCCACCGGCATGGGCGGCCCCGACATCGGCTACGCCGTCCTGCCGCCCGGCACCCAGCAGATGTGGCAGAACGAGTACTTCTACCTCGACGGCACCGTCACCCTCACCCAGAACGAACGCGGCTGCGACTACGGCATCGCCGTCTCCCCGTCGAACTGGGAGGCGGTGGACGAGGACGTCAACGAAGGCCCCCCGCAGGGCGCGATCCGCTACGGCCTCGTCCGCGACACCGGCACGGACAGCGCGCCGGTGCCGCAGTACGTCACACGCTCGACCCCGGCCGACCCGGCGACGGTGCCGCAACGCTCGCGCGTGTAGCGCACAGCACGTCGACGCGGTTCGTCGTGATCGAGTCCACGCCCGCCTCCAGCAGCCGCCGCATGGAGCGGCGGGTGTCGGGGGTCCAGACGGACAGCAGGTGGCCGTCGGCGTGCACGCGCTCGGCGAGAGGGCGGTCCACCAGCGAGAAGCGGTAGTTGAGCCAGCGCGGGCGGATCGCCTCCAGCAGCACGGGCCGGGGCGGGGCCAGGGTCGTCCAGGTGAGGGCGATCTCGGCGGCCGGATCCGCCGCCCGCACGGCGAGCATGGCGTCGGCGCCCGCGCAGTAGTAGACCCGGTCCGCCGCCCCGGCCTCCTCCACGACGCCCATGATCCGGCGCACCGCCCGCACATCGGGCGACCCGGGCAGGTCGATCATCACCCGGTGCCCGTCGGTCGCGGCCAGTGCCTCGGCCAGGGTCGGCACCCCGCCGCCGGTCAGCCCGCGCACCTCCTCGGCCGACAGCGCGAGCAGGGGCCGCTCCAGCTCCCACAGCCGCTTCAGCGTCGCGTCGTGCAGCAGCACCGGCACGCCGTCCCGGGTGAGCCGTACGTCGATCTCCACCGCGTCCGCGCCCCGGCGCAGCGCGGTACGCAGCGAGGCGACGGTGTTCTCCCGGACGCGGTAGGGGTCGCCCCGGTGGGCCACGGCGACCGGGGCGGGTGTCACCGGGAGAGCCACTGCGCGGTGCAGGCGTCGATCTCGCCGGTGATCCGGGCCTTGCCCGCCGTGTCCAGGAAGGACGCCTCGACGGCGTTCTTCGCCAGCTCGGCCAGGCCCCGCTCGTCGAGGTCGAGCAGCCGGGCGGCGACGGCGTACTCGTTGTCGAGGTCGGTGCCGAACATCGGCGGGTCGTCGGAGTTGATGGTGACGAGGACCCCGGCCCGCACGAACTCCTTGATCGGGTGCTCGTCGAGGGTGCGGACCGCGCGGGTGGCGATGTTCGAGGTCGGGCACACCTCCAGCGCGATCCGGTGCTCGGCGAGGTGCGCGAGCAGCTTCGGGTCCTGCGCGGAGCTGGTGCCGTGTCCGATGCGCTCGGCCCGCAGGTGGGTCAGCGCGTCCCACACCGTCTGCGGGCCGGTCGTCTCGCCGGCGTGCGGTACGGAGTGCAGCCCGGCGGCGATCGCCCGGTCGAAGTACGGCTTGAACTGCGGCCGCTCCACGCCGACCTCGGGCCCGCCGAGACCGAAGGAGACCAGGCCTTCCGGGCGCAGCCGGTCGTCGGTGGCGAGCCGGGTCGTCTCCTCGGCGGCCTCCAGGCCCGCCTCGCCGGGGATGTCGAAGCACCAGCGCAGCACGGTCCCGAACTCGGCCTCGGCGGCCTTGCGGGCGTCCTCGATGGCGTCCATGAAGGCCCGCTCGTCGATGCCGCGCCGGGTGGAGGAGAACGGGGTGATGGTCAGCTCGGCGTACCGCACCTGCTGCCGGGCCAGGTCCCGGGCCACCTCGTACGTCAGCAGCCGGACGTCCTCGGGGGTGCGGATCAGGTCGACGACCGACAGGTACACGTCGATGAAGTGCGCGAAGTCGGTGAACGTGAAGTAGTCGGCCAGGGCCTCGGGGTCGGTCGGGACCTTCGAGTCGGGGTGCCGGGCGGCCAGTTCGGAGACGATCCGGGGGGAGGCGGAGCCCACGTGGTGCACATGCAGTTCGGCCTTGGGCAGGTCCGCGATGAACGCCTTGAGGTCGCGCGGGGCGTGCGGGTCGACGAGGTGCTGGGTCAAGGTTCCTCCCCGGAACGGCGCCCCGGCCGGCACAGGGCGGGCGGGCGCGGGTGATCGGCTGATCGATGACTCGGCATCATCGTAGGCCGTGGCGCGGCGCCCCTTCCCGGGGGCACAACGCGGTATCGGCGTGCGGCTCCGCCGCGTGGGTGGGACCGGCCGCCGCGCACCCGGCCTGTGGCCCGCGCCGGTCGGCCCCGTAGCATGACGGGACGATCGACCCAGGGGGGACGCACGATGACGGACGCGACGCAGCCCGACGGAGGCAGCCACGACCCGTGGGCGCCGCCGGAGAGCACGCCCTCGCTCGACAAGAACCAGGCGCCTCAGCCGCCGTCCGTGCACGACCAGGCCACGGTCACCTCCATGCCGGGTTTCACCCCGCCCGCCGGCACCCCGCAGTTCGACCCGTCCGGCACCGGTGCCGTGCCACCTCCGCCGGTGGCTCCCACCGGCCCGGGAGCGCCGGGCGGATACGGATATCCGGGGAGCTACCCCCAGGCCGGTTACGGCTGGCCCGGCATGCCC
The DNA here is from genome assembly GCF_002891435.1 of Streptomyces cahuitamycinicus. Classification (GTDB taxonomy): domain Bacteria; phylum Actinomycetota; class Actinomycetes; order Streptomycetales; family Streptomycetaceae; genus Streptomyces; species Streptomyces cahuitamycinicus. Next base: position 11,960 of record NZ_POUC01000186.1, on the reverse strand, counting down.
ATGGCTCCGCAGAACGGCATGGGCGTCGCCGCGATGGTGCTCGGCATCATCTCCTGCACCCTGTTCTGCCTCTACGGCGTGGTCTCCCTGGTCACCGGCATCCTCGCCGTCGTCTTCGGCATCAAGGGCCGCAAGCGCGCCGAGGCCGGGGTGGCCACGAACCACGGTCAGGCCCAGGCCGGTCTGATCATGGGCATCATCGGGATCATCCTCGGCATCACGGTGATCGTCCTGATCGCCGTCGGCATCACGGCCGCGATCAACAGCGACCGCGACGACGACCCGTACTACGGTGCCGTCGGCCCGGTGGCGACCGCGTCCCACCGCTGAAACAGCCGCCCTCCGCAGCCGACTTGGCCACTACGATGCCCTGGTCTGACAACGAGGGGAGAGCGTCCATGTCCAACACCAACCCGCCTCCGGGTGGTTTCGGCCCGCCGGCCCAGCCGCCGCAGCAGCCGGCCCAGGGGTACGGCTACCCGCAGCAGTCCGGCCCGGGCTACGGCTACCCCCAGGGCGGCCCCGGCTATCCGGCCGCGCCGCCCGTGGGCTACCCGCAGGCGCCCGGCTACGGAATGCCCGCGCAGCCCAGCAACGGCATGGGAACCACGGGGCTGGTGCTGGGCATCATCGGCGTGGTGTGCAGCCTGACCTTCCTGCTGTGGTTCTTCGGCGTGATCCTGGGCATCCTGGCGATCATCTTCGGTGCCATCGGCCGCAGCAAGGCCACCCGCGGTGAGGCCACCAACAAGGGCGCGGCGACCGCCGGCCTGGTCTGCGGCATCATCGCCACCGTGATCCTGCCGCTGCTCGGCTTCCTGCTGTTCGCCAGCATCATGGGCGGGCTCGGCGCGGCGGCCTGAGCACGGCTCCCAGGGTTCGTGAGGGGCCGGTCCAGACGGGACCGGCCCCTCACTCATGCTCCAGCCGTCCGCAGCCGCTTCCGCGCCTCCATCAGCGCGAACCCCAGCAGATTCGGCCCACGCCACCGCTGCGGATCCATCGCCGCCTCGTCGTCCGCGGCCAGCCCGATGCCCCACACCCGGTCCACGGGGCTGGCCTCGACCAGTACCCGGTCGCCCGTGCCGAGCAGATACCCCCGCAGTTCGGGATGCGCGGCGAACTTGTGGACACTGCCCTCGACGACGATCCGGAACCGCTCCCGCGCCCACGTCGCCTCGTCGAACCCGCGCACCAGCCGCCCGGCCTTCTTCGCCTCGGCGGGATGCCCGGCGGCCAGCGCGGCACGCTCCGCCGCCGTGTCCTCGAAGAGCCGGGCCTTGGCGGCCATCATCCAGTGCTCGGCCGTCGCGTACGCCACGCCGTCGACCGTGAACGGCGACGGCCACCACTGGCTCAGACAGCTCGCACCGATCCGGCCGTCCGGCCGCGGCCGGTGCCCCCAGAAATGCAGAAACCTGATCCTGGCCCCCGCGTGGACCGCCCTGATCAGGGCTTCCTGCGAGCCGACCGCCCCCGTGATCTTCTCCATGCACGCGAGTCTGGCACGCACCACTGACACAGCGTCCTGCCTCTTCGCGGTGGACTCGACACCTGGTCGACAGATTCCGTCGCGTAACCAAAAATCAACAACGGAATCACTTGTTGGCATGCCATACCTCTGTCAGGATCGGCACTCAAATCGAGCCTGAGCCACGCCGGCCCCATCAGGGGACACGGAGGAGAGCGACATGCACAACCCGGGCACTGCCACCCCGGACCGATTCCCGGCCGAGGAGCGCTTCGCACAGGGCGCGCAGTACATCGCGGGGCGCCTGACCAGGGGCACCTCCGGCCGCACGCACGCCGTCGTCGACCCGGCGTCCGGCGAGGAGGTCCTCATCTACGAGCTGGCGGGCACGGCCGACGTCGACCGGGCCGTCGCCGCCGCCCGCGCGGCCTTCCCCGGCTGGGCGGGAGCCACCCCCGGCGAGCGGTCCGACGCCCTGCACCGGTTCGCCGCGGTCCTCGCCGACCGCGCCGAGGACTTCGCCCGCGCCGAGTCGCTCCAGTGCGGCAAGCCGCTGAAGCTGACCCGCGAGTTCGACGTCCCCGGGACCATCGACAACGCCGCCTTCTTCGCCGGTGCCGCACGGCGTCTCCAGGGGCAGTCCGCCGGCGAGTACTCCGGCGACCACACCTCGTACGTCCGGCGCGAGCCCATCGGGGTCGTCGGGTCGATCGCGCCCTGGAACTACCCCCTCCAGATGGCCGCCTGGAAGATCCTCCCGGCGATCGCGGCCGGCAACACCGTCGTCCTCAAGCCCGCCGAGCTCACCCCGCTGACCTCGCTGCTCTTCGCGCAGGCGGCCACCGACGCCGGGATCCCGGACGGTGTGATCAATATCGTCACCGGCACCGGCAGGGAGGCCGGGGAGCATCTCGTCGGCCACCCGGACGTGGCGATGACCTCCTTCACCGGCTCGACCGCCGTCGGCAAGCGCGTCGCCGAGGTCGCCACCGCCACCGTCAAGCGCCTCCACCTGGAGCTCGGCGGCAAGGCGCCCTTCGTGGTCTTCGACGACGCCGACCTGGAGGCCGCCGCCCACGGCGCGGTCGCGGGCTCCCTCATCAACACCGGGCAGGACTGCACGGCCGCCACGCGCGCGTACGTGCAGCGGCCGCTGTACGACGCCTTCGTGGAGCGGACGGCAGCGCTCATGGAGACGGTCCGCTTGGGTGATCCCTTCGCGGCCGGTACCGACCTCGGCCCGCTGATCTCGCACGTGCAGCGGGACCGGGTCGCCGGCTTCGTGGACCGGGCACGGGCCTACGCGCGCGTGGTGACCGGTGGCGAGGCACCCGAGGGCGAGCTCGCCAAGGGCGCCTACTACCGGCCCACCTTGGTCGCCGACGCGGCCCAGGACAGTGAGGTCGTCCAGTCCGAGATCTTCGGACCGGTCCTGGTCGTGCTGCCGTTCGACACCGACGACGAGGGGATCGCGCTCGCCAACGACACCCCGTACGGGCTGGCCGCCTCCGCCTGGAGCCGGGACGTGTACCGCGCCAACCGGGCCACCCGCGAGATCAAGGCCGGCTGCGTCTGGATCAACGACCACATCCCGATCATCAGCGAGATGCCGCACGGCGGCTACAAGTCCTCCGGCTACGGCAAGGACATGTCCGCGTACTCGTTCGAGGAGTACACCCAGATCAAGCACGTCATGTTCGACAACACGGCGGTGGCCGCGAAGGACTGGCACCGCACCGTCTTCGGGGATCGATAGTCGTACGCAGGCCGCCCGACCACCGGCCGCCCACCCTCCGAAAGGGCACCACGCGCATGGAGCAGTACGAGCCCGACCGCCTGTCCCCGGCCCAAGTGGCCGCCATGCGGCGGAGTTTCACCAACGGCAGGGCCGCCCTCACCCGGCGGTCCATGCTGCGCGCCTCCGCGGGCGGGGCGCTCGCGGCCGGCGGACTCGGGACCCTGAGCGCCTGCGGCATTCCGGCGGCCGGCCGGTCGAAGGGCGGCGTCTCGGCCGAGGACCACTCGGCCAAGGAGAAGACGGTGAGCTTCTCCAACTGGACCGAGTACATGGACGTCGACGACAGCGGCAAGCACCACCCGACGCTGGAGCAGTTCACGAAACGCACCGGCGTCAAGGTCAAGTACACCGAGGACATCAACGACAACAACGAGTTCTTCGGCAAGATCAAGCCGCAGCTCGCCGCGGGCCAGGACACCGGCCGCGACCTGATCGTCCTCACCGACTGGCTGGCCGCCCGGCTCATCCGCCTGGGCTGGGTGCAGAAGCTCGACCCGAGCAACCTGCCGCACGCCTACGCCAACCTGTCGGCCCAGTTCCGCAGCCCCGACTGGGACCCGGGCCGCGCCTACTCGTACGTCTGGCAGGGCATCTCGACCGTCATCGCCTACAACAAGAAGGCCCTCGACGGCGTCGAGGTGACGTCGGTGTCCGACCTGCTGGACAACCCCAAGCTCAAGGGCCGGGTCGGCTTCCTGTCGGAGATGCGCGACAGCGTCGGCATGACGCTGCTCGACATGGGCAAGGACCCGGCCGACTTCACCGCCGACGACTACGACGCGGCCATCGCCCGGCTCCAGAAGGCCGTCGACAAGGGCCAGATCCGCCGCTTCACCGGCAACGACTACACCTCGGACCTGACCAGCGGCGACTTCGCGGCCTGCGTCGCCTGGGCCGGTGACGTCGTCCAGCTCAAGGCGGACAGCCCCGACATCGACTTCCTCATCCCGGACAGCGGCTACGTGACGTCGACCGACAACCTGCTGATCCCGAACAAGGCCCGGCACAAGACGAACGCCGAGCGGCTCATCGACTTCTACTACGAGCCGAAGGCCGCCGCCGAACTCGCCGCGTACATCAACTACGTGTGCCCCGTCGACGGCGTGAAGGCCGAACTCGCGAAGATCGACGAGGACGCGGCGAACAACCCGCTGATCATTCCCGACAAGGCCATGGCTGCCAAGTCCCATGCCTTCCGCTCGCTGAGCTCGAAGGAAGAGACCGAGTTCGAAGCGAAGTTCGCGAAGCTGACGGGGGCGTGACCACCATGACGAACAAGACCGGCCCCGGCGGCGACGTCCGTCTCACGGGCATAGCCAAGACCTACGGTGCCTTCACCGCCGTGCACCCGCTCGACCTGACCGTGCCGCAGGGCTCCTTCTTCGCCCTGCTCGGCGCCTCCGGCTGCGGCAAGACCACCACCCTGCGCATGATCGCGGGCCTGGAGGAACCTTCCGCCGGCACCGTCTTCCTGGGCGACCAGGACGTGACCGCGCTGCCCCCGTACAAGCGGCCCGTGAACACCGTCTTCCAGTCGTACGCCCTCTTCCCGCACCTCGATATCTTCGAGAACGTCGCCTTCGGTCTGCGCCGTCGCGGCCTGAAGTCGGTGAAGAAGCAGGTCGAGGAGATGCTGGAGCTCGTGCAGCTCGGCGAGCAGGCCCGCAAGAAGCCGCACCAGCTCTCCGGCGGACAGCAGCAGCGCGTCGCCGTGGCCCGCGCCCTGATCAACCACCCCAAGGTGCTGCTCCTCGACGAACCGCTCGGCGCCCTCGACCTCAAGCTGCGCCGCCAGATGCAGCTTGAACTCAAGCGCATCCAGACCGAGGTCGGCATCACCTTCGTCCACGTCACGCACGACCAGGAGGAGGCCATGACGATGGCCGACACGGTCGCCGTGATGAACGCGGGCCGCGTCGAGCAACTGGGCGCGCCCACCGACCTCTACGAGAACCCGCGCACCACGTTCGTCGCGAACTTCCTCGGCACCTCGAACTTCATCGAGGCCGAGGTCGACGCGAAGACCGGCGAGGACATCGTGCTGAAGGCGGGCGGCGGCAAGCTCGTCCTGCCCGAGGCGCGCTGCTCCGCGCCCGCGGGCACCGGCGGCAAGGTGCTGGTCGGCGTCCGCCCGGAGAAGATCTCCCTCACCCACGCGGACGACGCCGGCGAGATCCCGGAGGGCCGCAACCGCATCACCGGCCGGATCGCCGACTCCAGCTTCATCGGCGTCTCCACGCAGTACGTCGTCGACAGCCCGGTCTGCCCGGACTTCGAGGTCTACGCCCAGAACATCGATCGCGACCCCCGCCTGGTGCCCGGCGCCGAGGTCGTCCTGCACTGGAACCCGGCCCACACCTTCGGCCTGGACGCCGCGCAGGACGCCGACGCCGGAGTGGAAGAGGCGGTCTGATGAGCACACTCACCGAGGCGCCACCGCCCCTCGCGCCCGAGGCACCCGAACCGAAGCCGCCGAAGCGCCGGGGCCGCTTCATGCCGTACTGGCTGCTGCTCCCCGGCATCCTCTGGCTGCTGGTGTTCTTCGCGCTGCCGATGATCTACCAGGCCTCCACGTCCGTGCAGACGGGCTCCCTGGAGGAGGGCTACAAGGTCACCTGGCACTTCGCCACCTACTGGGACGCGCTGTCCGCCTACTGGCCGCAGTTCGTCCGCTCGGTGCTCTACGCGGGCACGGCGACGATCCTGTGCCTGCTGCTCGGCTACCCGCTCGCGTACCTGATCGCCTTCCGGGCGGGCCGTTGGCGGAACCTGATCATGATCCTGGTGATCGCGCCGTTCTTCACCAGCTTCCTGATCCGCACCCTCGCCTGGAAGACGATCCTCGCGGACGGCGGCCCGGTCGTCGGCGCGCTCAACACGCTGCACGTCCTCGACGTCACCAGCTGGCTCGGCTGGACCGCCGGCGACCGCGTCCTCGCGACACCCCTCGCGGTGGTGTGCGGTCTGACGTACAACTTCCTGCCGTTCATGATCCTGCCGCTCTACACCTCACTGGAGCGCATCGACGGACGGCTCCACGAGGCCGCCGGCGACCTGTACGCACGCCCCTCGACGACCTTCCGCAAGGTCACCTTCCCGCTGTCGATGCCGGGTGTCGTCTCCGGCACACTGCTCACCTTCATCCCGGCGGCCGGTGACTACGTGAACGCCGATCTGCTCGGCTCCACCGACACCCGCATGGTCGGAAACGTCATCCAGACACAGTTCCTGAGAGTCCTCGACTATCCGACGGCCGCGGCGCTCTCCTTCATTCTCATGGCGGCCATCCTGCTCATGGTCACCCTCTACATCCGCAGGTCCGGGACGGAGGACCTGGTCTAAATGCCCTTCGTCAACTGGTTCAAGAGAAATCTCGTCGTCCTCGCGGGACTGCTGACCCTCGGCTATCTGCTCCTGCCGAACGTCGTCGTCACGGTGTTCTCCTTCAACAAACCGAAGGGGCGCTTCAACTATGAATGGCAGCAGTTCTCCCTGGACGCCTGGAAGGACCCGTGCGGCGTATCCGGGCTGTGCGGATCCCTTTCCCTCAGCCTCCAGATAGCGTTCTGGGCGACTCTCGGCGCCACGCTCCTCGGCACCCTGATCGCCTTCGCCCTGGTCCGCTACCGGTTCCGCGCCCGCGGCGCCGTGAACTCGCTGATCTTCCTGCCGATGGCGATGCCCGAGGTCGTCATGGCCGCCTCGCTGCTCACCCTGTTCCTCAACATGGGCGCCCAGCTGGGCTTCTGGACGATCCTCATCGCCCACATCATGTTCTGCCTGAGTTTCGTGGTGACGGCTGTCAAGGCGCGTGTGATGTCGATGGATCCAAAACTGGAGGAGGCGGCGCGGGATTTGTACGCGGGCCCGTTCCAGACCTTTGTCAGGGTGACTCTGCCGATCGCCGCACCGGGAATCGCGGCGGGCGCACTGCTCGCCTTCGCGCTCTCCTTCGACGATTTCATCATCACCAATTTCAACGCGGGTTCGACCGTCACCTTCCCCATGTTCGTCTGGGGCTCGGCGCAGCGCGGAACGCCCGTTCAGATCAATGTCATCGGCACGACCATGTTCGTCGTCGCCGTACTGTTCGTCCTGGTTTCCATGGTTGCCGGAAACCGTCGCAACAGGCACAAGGCATAACCGTAGGGAGTTGACATCATGGCCCCGAGCGCCATGAATCAGTGGGTCCGTTCGCTTTCCGACGCCCAGCCGGTCCCGTACTGGCTGGACGACCCCGGCCGGCCCCGGCCCGAACCCGCCCTCACCACCTCCGAGACCTGCGACCTGCTGGTCGTCGGCGGCGGCTACAGCGGGCTGTGGACGGCGCTGATCGCCAAGGAGCGCGACCCGCAGCGGGACGTGGTGCTGGTGGAGGGCCGCGAGGTGGGCTGGGCCGCCTCCGGCCGCAACGGCGGATTCTGCGCCGCCTCCCTCACCCACGGCCTGCCCAACGGCCTCGCCCGCTGGCCGGAGGAGATCCACAGGCTCCAGGAGCTGGGAGCCCGCAACCTCGACGCGATCGAGGCGGCGGTCGCCCGGCACTCCATCGACTGCGACTTCGAACGCACCGGCGAGATCGACGTGGCCACCGAGCCGTACCAGGCGCGCGAACTGCGCGAGTGGCACGAGGAGACCGCCCGCCGGGGCCTGGCCGAGGGCGTGGAGTTCCTGGACGCCGACGCCGTACGGGAGCAGGTCGACTCATCCACCTTCCAGGCGGGCCTCTGGGACCGCAGGGGCGTCGCCATGCTGAACCCGGCGAAGCTCGCCTGGGGCCTGAAGCGGGCGTGCGTGGAACTGGGCGTGCGCCTCTACGAGCACACCCCCGCCCTGACCCTGAAGCCGTACGGCCCCGGTATGGCCGTCCGCACCCCCTACGGCCGGATCCGCGCCCGCCGGGTCGCCCTCGGCACCAACATCTTCCCGAACCTGGTCAGACGCGTCCGCTCGTACACCGTCCCGGTCTACGACTACGCCCTGATGACCGAGCCGCTCACCGCCGGGCAGCTCGACTCGATCGGCTGGAAGAACCGCCAGGGCCTCGGCGACAGCGCCAACCAGTTCCACTACTTCCGGCTGTCCGCCGACAACCGCATCCTGTGGGGCGGCTACGACGCGATCTATCCCTACGGCGGCCGGGTCCGCGCCGAGTACGACGACCGCCCCGAGACCTACGCCAAGCTCGCCGGGCACTTCTTCACCTGCTTCCCGCAGCTGGAGGGCGTCCGCTTCAGCCACGCCTGGGGTGGCGCGATCGACACCTGCTCCCGCTTCTCGGCGTTCTTCGGCACCGCCCACCAGAGCAAGGTGGCGTACGCGGCCGGGTACACCGGCCTCGGCGTCGGCGCCACCCGGTTCGGCGCCGAGGTCATGCTGGACCTGCTGGCGGGGGAGCGCACCGAGCTCACCGAGCTGGAGATGGTCCGCAGGAAGCCGCTGCCGTTCCCGCCCGAGCCGCTCGCCTGGACGGGCATCGCCCTCACCAAGTGGTCGCTGGCCCGCGCGGACGCCCAGGGAGGCCGCCGCAATCTGTGGCTGCGCACGATGGACCGGTTGGGGCTGGGATTCGACAGCTGATCGACCGGATGTGACTCGGTTCACTCCGACGGGGTGCCGGAACCCGCGTAATGGCCGGGGGACATCCCCTTCTCCCTCCTTGATGCCCTCACGAACGCCCTGCGGCGGCCGTGAGCTTCGTGAGAGAGAAGGGGGTCTTCGCGATGACCGGTCCGAAAACGGCGGTCGAGTGGCTCGCATCCGTCGCACCCGATCCCGAGGCCTGCCGCTGGGAGTGGGAGCGCAACCCGCTCGGGGTCGCGCTGCTGCCGGCCGGCAGTGCCTGGGACGTGCTCATCCTGCCCGGCGAACTCGGCTACGCCACGCTCGACGTACTGAGCCGTGTCCTCGACCAGCAGGGGCCCGTGCTCGTCGACTTCGGTGACGCGCGCATGGGCTTCTTCGTGCCCCCGGGCACCGCGGCCCGCTGGCTCGGCACGGGCATCCGCACGGCGGGCGCCGGCACCTGGATCGTCGTGCCGTACCCGGGCCGCTCCTCACCCGGTGGAGTCCGCTGGCTGGTGCCGCCCGACGGCTCGGGCCTGCTGACCGACCCGGCCCTGCTGGAACTGGCCATGCACGAGGCGGCGGTGGGGCTGGCGACGGGGAACGGCGGTCAGGGCCCCGGTGGTTGAGACCGTCCGGGCGTCGTCACCGCGGCCCGGACGAACAGCCACAGCGCCGACAGCAGCACAGCGCACAGACACCAACTGGCCACCACGTCCAGTGGCCAGTGGTAGCCGCGGCGGACCAGGCCGTAGCTCGCGCCGAGGACCAGGGCCACACAGAGGGTGATCAGCGCGTGGCGGGCCAGGGCCGTACGGAGCCAGGGGAGCAGCAGCAGGGTCGCGCAGCCGTAGGCGACGACGGCGGTGGCGGTGTGGCCCGAGGGGTAGTAGCCGGTGCCGGGCGGGACGGCCGGGGTGCCCGGGCGGTCGGTGAGCTCCTTCAGCGGGACGACCAGCGCCGGGACCAGGGCCAGGAGGAGGGCCGACGCGGCGCTGGGCAGCCACCAGCGGTCCGCGCCGGCACGGTGCCGGCGTACGGCGACGTACCCGAGCGCGACGGCGAGGACCGGGGCCGCGACCTGGATGTCGCCCAGGTCGGCGAGGATTTCGGAGCAGCGGTCCGGGTTCACGAGGACGCGGCTGAGCCGTTCGTCCAGCCGCACGAGCGGACCGTCGGCGACGACCTGCCAGGTGATCACGGCGAAGAGGAGGGCCGGAAGGGCGAGCAGGAGCCCGACGGAGCCCGGGAGCGCTGCGCGTTCCTGGTTCGCGGGGATCGGCATGGGCACAGCCTGGCACGAGCACCGACGTCCGCTCGCGCAGAGGGAGGTCGGCCGCCCCGGAACAGGGGGGGTGGTTCCGGGGCGGCCGACCGGACCGGAACGTCGCGCGCCCCGGGGGGTTTGGGGCGGGCGACTGTCCGATCGGTGAGGAGATCCAGAGCCTCAGGCTCCGGTGGTGTGCGCGAGGGCACGACCAGGTCGAAGCTGGGGAGGCCCCGACCTGATGTCACCCACAGTCCCCTGTGGGCGGGGTGTATCTCTCATCTGGGTAGAACCTACGACAGGGGCGGGGCGCAGGACAGGCCGCGGGGCCGCCTGACATCCACCTCGCACACCTTCTTCACACGCTCTGCGCGCTCGCCGCCCCGGTAGCGGAACCGGGGCGGCTCGCCTGCCCGGATGCCGGCTCAGATGCGCACGCCGGAGGCTCAGATGCGGGAGAACGCCTGCTCGATGATGTCGAGGCCCTCGTTCAGCAGGTCCTCGCCGATGACCAGCGGGGGCAGGAAGCGGAGCACATTGCCGTAGGTGCCACAGGTCAGGACCAGCAGGCCCTCGGCGTGGCAGGCCTTGGCGAGCGCGGCGGTCGCCTCCGGGTTCGGCTCCTTGGTGGCGCGGTCCTTGACCAGCTCGATGGCGATCATGGCGCCCCGTCCCCGGACATCACCGACGATGTCGAACTTCTCGGCCATGGCGGTGAGGCGGGCCTTCATGATCGCCTCGATGTTCTTCGCCCTGGCGTTGAGGTCGAGCTCCTTCATCGTCTCGATCGAGCCGAGCGCACCCGCGCAGGCGACCGGGTTGCCGCCGTAGGTGCCGCCCAGGCCGCCGGCATGCGCGGCGTCCATGATCTCGGCGCGCCCGGTGACGGCCGCGAGCGGCAGACCGCCGGCGATGCCCTTCGCCGTCGTGATGAGGTCCGGGACGATGCCCTCGTCCTCGCACGCGAACCACTGGCCCGTGCGGCAGAAGCCGGACTGGATCTCGTCGGCGACGAAGACGATGCCGTTGTCCTTCGCGAACCGGCTGATCGCCGGCAGGAAGCCCTTGGCCGGCTCGATGAAGCCGCCCTCGCCGAGCACCGGCTCGATGATGACCGCGGCGACGTTCTCCGCGCCGACCTGCTTGCTGATCTGGTCGATGGCCTGCGCGGCGGCCTCGGGTCCGGCGTTCTCGGGCCCGGTCGGCCAGCGGTAGCCGTACGCCACCGGCACCCGGTACACCTCGGGCGCGAACGGGCCGAAGCCGTGCTTGTACGGCATGTTCTTCGCGGTCAGCGCCATCGTCAGGTTGGTGCGCCCGTGGTAGCCGTGGTCGAACACCACGACGGCCTGCCGCTTGGTGTACGCCCGAGCGATCTTCACGGCGTTCTCCACCGCCTCGGCGCCGGAGTTGAACAGGGCGCTCTTCTTGGCGTGGTCACCCGGGGTCAGTTCGGCGAGCGCCTCGGCGACCTCGACGTAGCCCTCGTACGGCGTGACCATGAAACAGGTGTGGGTGAAGTCGGCGAGCTGCGCCGACGCCCGCCGTACGACGGCCTCGGCGGAGGCGCCCACGGACGTCACGGCGATGCCCGACCCGAAGTCGATCAGCCGGTTCCCGTCGACGTCCTCGATGATCCCGCCACCGGCACGCGCCGTGAACACGGGCAGCACGGACCCCACGCCCTGCGCGACCGCGGCGGTGCGGCGGGCCTGCAGCTCCTGCGACTTCGGGCCGGGAATGGCGGTGACGACGCGGCGCTCCTGCGGAAGTGCGGTCATGCGGGGCTCCTGGGTGGTGCGGATGGTGTCCTACGGACGCTCGGCTTCTTTTCTCGCAGGCTAGGGCGGGGGAAGGGG
>NZ_POUC01000185.1 GCF_002891435.1 Streptomyces cahuitamycinicus | reverse complement strand
GCCCGGCGCCCCGCCCGCCGGCCCGGCCGGGGGACCCCAGGTCGCGGGCGGCTGTACCGGGCGGACACGGTCCGTCCAGGTCTTGCCGTCCCACCAGCGCTCGGTGGCGGGCCCGTCACTTGTCTGTCCGGGGTCGGGGTACCACCCGGGAGGAGTCTCCTGCGTCATGCCCCCACCGTATGAGGCGTCGGTGAAAGAGGCATGAGAGGACCCGGAACCGGATGTTCCAGGGGTGGTCGCCCCTGGGCCGCGAAGCAGCACGGCGGCGAGCGGCGAAGCAGCAGCGGACGCGCGTCCCGCGGCTGCTGAGGGAACGTCACCTTCCGTGTGCCCGCCTGCCGTTGACCTCGATGCGGCTGGTGACGGGCCAGGCGCGTCGCCCGGCGGCACCCGGTGTCACCCGTCACGGCAAGAGGTGCCCCGACCACCCCCCACTCGGGCAATCGGACGGCTACGCTCGACGTCAGTACGTCGTTCGGGCGACTTGGGGAGGTAGCGGGATGACGGAGGTACGGCCCACGGCCGCCGCCTCGGCTTCCCTGTGGGAGCGCGACGAGGAGGTCGCCGCCGTCACGCGGGCGGTCGAGATCCTGTGCACGGATCGTTCCTCGCCCGGCGGACTACTGGTCTTCCGCGCCGAGGCCGGACTCGGCAAGACCGCGCTGCTGGCCGAGACCCGCCGCATCGCCGAGGCCCGCGGCTGCACGGTCTGGTCGGCACGCGGCGGCGAGACCCTCAGGTCGGTCCCCTTCAACGTGGTACGGCAACTGCTGCAGCCGGCCCTGGTGTCGATGCTGCCGGAGGAGGCCCGCGAGTACCTCGGCGACTGGTACGACATCGCGGGCCCCGCCCTCGGCATCGCGGAACCGGGCGACCGGCAGGCCGACCCGCAGGGCGTGTGCGACGGCCTGGTCGCGGCCGTGCGCCGGCTCGCCCGCCGGGACTGGCCGCTGGTGCTGCTGATCGACGACGCCCACTGGGCGGACCAGGAGACCCTGCGCTGGCTCGCCGGGCTCGCCGAGCGCATCGACGAGACGTCCGTCCTGGTCGTCGTCACCCGCCGCCCCGAGGAAGCGTCCGGCGCGAGTGCCCGCCACCTCGACACCGTCGCAGCCGCCGCGGACGGCCCCGTGACGACGCTGAGCGCCCTCACCCCGGACGCCACGGCCGGGCTCACCCGTGCCTCCCTGGGAGAACACGCCGACGCCGCGTTCTGCCGCGAGGTCTGGGCCGTCACCGCCGGCAACCCCTACGAGACCGTCGAACTCCTCGCAAGGGTGCGGGACAGCGAACTCGAACCGGTCGAGGGCCGGGCCGGTGAACTGCGCGAACTGAACCGCTCGGCCCGCGGCGGCGGCCTCGTCGCCCGCCTGGAGCAACTCGGCATCGACGCCACCCGGTTCGCCTGGGCCGCAGCCATCCTCGGCACCGGCATCTCCACAGGCCTGGTCGCCAAGCTCGCCACCCTGCGCCCGGACGACGCCCGTCGGTGCGCAGACCTGCTGCGCACCGCCCGCATCCTCACCGCGCCCGATCCGGCGACCGGCCGCAGCGCCGACGGCGACCTGGAGTTCGTCCACCCGCTGATCGCGTCCGCCGTCTACAACTCCATCCCCGACGCCCTGCGCACCGCCATGCACGGCATCGCCGCCCGGATCGTCGCCGACGAGGGACACGGAGCCGCGGCCGCTGCCCGGCACCTCCTGGAGGTGCACCCGGACGACGACGAGGAACTCGTCGGGCAACTGCGCGAGGCCGCCCGCGAGCACCTCGCCGTCGGCGCCCCCGACGCCGCCCGCCGCTGCCTGGAGCGCGCCCTGAAGGAACCGCCCCGGCCCGAGTCGCACCCGCAGGTGCTGTACGAACTGGCCGAGGCCACCTTCCTCACCGCGCCCGCCCGCACCATCGGCCATCTGCGGACCGCGCTCGCCATGCCGGGCCTGCAAGGCGGCCGGCGGGTCGACGCCGTCTTCCGGCTCTCCCAGGCGCTGCTCCACAACGACCAGCTGGAGGAGGCCGTCCGCACGGTCGAGGTGGAGGCCGCACAACTCCAGCCGGGCCCCGACCGGATGCGGTTGCAGGCCGCGCAGTTCATGTGGGAGGGGCTGCACGCCGGTGAGGCCGCCTCACCCGGCCGCTCCCGGCGGCTCGCCGACCTCGCCCGCCCCTGCACCGGCCGGGACAACTCCGAACGGGCCCTGCTCATCCTGCGCGGCTTCGACGCCCTGATGCACGGTGAGAACGCCGAGGAGATCGCCGAGCTGTGCGACCGCGCCCTCGTCAACGGCCGCCTCGCCCCCGGATTCGGCTGGACCGACACCGAGTGGGGCATCGAACTGCTGCTGATGCTGGCCAACGCGTACGGCTTCACCGACCGCCTCGACCGCGCCGAGACCCTCTACAACGAAGCGCTGCGTTCCTACGAGACGGCCGGCTGGAGCGGTGGTCACCTCGCCCTGGCCCACGCATACGTCGGGATCGGCCACCGCAGGCGGGGTCGTCTCAAGGAGGCGGAGGCGTCCCTGCGCGAGGCGCTGCGCCTCGCCGAGCGCGTCGGCCGTGGCCTGCCCCTGTACTGGTCGGCGACGTGCAGCCTCGTCGACACCCTGCTCGCCCGCGGCCATGTCGAGCAGGCCTGGGACGTCGCCGAACAGCACGGCTTCGCCCCGCCCTACCCGTCCACCATCGTCCTGCCCGATCCACGTTCGGTGCGCGGTCGGCTGCTGCTGGCCGTCGGCCGCATCAAGGACGGCATCAACGAACTGGAGGCCGCGGAGAAGGCGGCGGCGGCCCGCGGCCACCACAACCCGGTGCTCGTCCCCTGGGCGGCCGACCTCGCCCGCGCCCTCAGCACCGAGGACCCGGCCCGCGCCGCCCGGCTCGCCGTAGACGTCCGCCGCCGAGCCGAGCGCTTCGGTTCGGACACGGCGATAGGAGAGGCCCTGCGCTGCGCCGCCGACCTGGAGACCGGCCAGCGAGCGGTCCGGCTCTACGCCCAGGCGGTCACGTACCTGGAGGCCTCGCCCTGCCAGTACGAACACGCGGCGGCCCGCATCGAACTCGGCATCGCCGCCCGCTCGACGGCCGACCTGCGCCGCGGCCTGGACCTGGCGGTCTCCTGCGGGGCCGACGGGCTGGCGGATCGGGCGCGTGCCGCGCTCAAGGCCGGTGTCGGCCCGGCGTAGCCCGGCCACGGACCGGCGGCGAACCTCTCAGCGAAGGCGCGAAGGCGCGAAGGCGCGAAGGCGACGTGACGTGACGCGACGCGAAGGCGACGTGGCGGCCAGGACCCGACATGGCGCCCCGCCGGCCCTCAAGCCGTGCCCTCCTCCTCCGCCAGTACCCGCTGAGCCGTCGCGAACGCCGAGTTCGCCGCCGGCACCCCGCAGTACACCGCCGTCTGGAGCAGCACCGCGCCGATCTCCTCCGGGGTGAGGCCGTTGCGGCGGGCCGCGCGGACGTGCATGCCCAGCTCGTCGTAGTGGCCGTGGGCGACCAGGGCCGTGAGGGTGATCATGCTGCGCTCGCGGCGCGAGAGGGTCGGGTCGGTCCAGATCTCGCCCCAGGCGTAGCGCGAGATGAAGTCCTGGAAGCGGGCCGTGAACGGAGTCTGCCGGTCCTGCGCCCGGTCGACGTGGGCATCGCCGAGCACCTCGCGCCGTACCGCCACCCCCAGGAGTGCCCCCTGGCCGAAGTGGGCGCGCAGGGCGGTCAGCACTGCCTCCGGGCACTGCGCGGGCGCCAGGTGCGAGGCGCCCGGCAGCTCCACGAGCGTCGCGCCCGGCACGGCGTCGGCGATCTCCCGCAGATGCGCGGGCGGCGTCGCGGGATCCTCGCGACCGGCGATCAGCAGGGCCGGTACGGCGATCTCCGCGAGCCGGTCCCGCAGGTCGAACGCGGCGAGTGCGTCACAGCAGGCGGCGTATGCCTCGGGGTCGGCGTCCCGGTGGTCCCGGACCAGGCGCGGCACACTGAAGCCGTCGGCGAACCAGCGTGCGCCGGCGTTCTCCGCCAGTCCGGCCAGCCCCTCCCTCCGCACCAGCGCGGCCCGCTCCTCCCACGGCGCGGAACCGTTGAAGTGCGCCGACGAGCAGATCACGGCCAGTGACGACAGCCGCTGCGGATGGTGCACCGCGAGATGCAGCCCCACGGCCCCGCCCAGTGACACGCCCGCATACGCGAACCGTTCGATGCCGAGCGAGTCGGCGAGCGCCAGCACCAGCCCGGCGAGGTCGCCGACCGTCGCGCCCGCCCCGATGAGGCCGGCGGCCGAACCGCCGTGCCCCGGCAGGTCCCAGCGGACCACCCGATGGCCGGCCGACAGCTCGGGCGCCACCTCGTCCCACAGGGCGTACGAGGTGCCGAGCGAGGGGCCGAGCAGCAGCGGGGGAGCGGAGGAGGGTCCTTCGGCACGGTGGTTCAGGAGTGTCAACGTCGCTCCAGGGCACGGTCGGTGAGGGCCCCGGCGGAGCCCGTGTAGTGGGTCGGATCGAGGTCGGCGTCCGCGAGCTCCGGTGCCTCGGCGAGCGGGCGCCCCTCCGCGGCCAGCCGTGTGAGGAGTTCCCTGGCGCGGGTGCGGCCCAGCACCGGGGCCAGTTCGGCGGACAGTCGCTCGGAGACGATGAACCCGTTGGTGAGGTCCAGGTGTTCGCGCATGATCCCGGGCCTGACCCGCAGTCCCTCCGCCAGCTCGGCGGCGTCCCGGGCGGCCCCGCCGACCAGCCGCAGCAGGTCCCGCAGCGGCTCCCACTCGGCGTGCCAGGCCCCCGCCGGACGTTCGTCCTCGGCGGCCATGGCCCCGTACAGCGTGGCCGCGAGCTGCGGTGCCCGCCGCGCGGCGGAGGCGATCAGGGTGGACCGTACGGGATTGGACTTGTGCGGCATGGCGGACGAACCCCCGCCGCTGCCCTCCACGACCTCGGCGATCTCGGTGCGCGACAGGGTGAGGACGTCCACCGCGACCTTGCCGAGCGCGCCGGCGGTGAAGGCCAGGCATGCGGCGAGGTCACCGATCGGCGTCCGCAGGGTGTGCCAGGGCAGATCTGGCGCCCGCAGCCCGAGTTCCCAGGCGTACGCCTCCGGCAGCCCGGCCGGGTCGCTAGCGCCGTACGCGCCGAAGGCCGCCAGCGTCCCGGCCGCACCGCCGAGTTGGGCCGGCAACGACTCGCGGACGGCTTTCACCCGGTCCCGCGCGTCCAGCATCAGGGACCGCCACCCGGCCGCCTTCAGCCCGAACGTGGTCGGTACGGCGTGCTGGGTGAGGGTCCGCCCCGGCATCGCGGTGTCGCGGTGCTCGGCGGCCAGCCGGGCGAGGGCCCGCTCGGTGCGGCCGAGGTCGGCGAGGACCAGGCCGAGGGTCCGTGAGGCGACCAGCATCGTCGCCGTGTCCACGATGTCCTGGCTGGTCGCGCCCCGGTGGACGTAGCGGCCGTAGGTCTCGCCCACGGCCTTCGTCAGATCCGTGACCAGCGGGATGACGGGATTGCCGCCCGTGCGGGCCCGCCCGGCGAGGGAGACCGCGTCGAAGGCGCCACCGGCCGCCTCGGTCACCGCCGTCGCCGCCGCGGCCGGGGCGAGCCCCAAAGCGGCCTGCGCGCGGGTCAGCGCGGCCTCCGCGTCCAGCAGCGCCCGCAGATACGCGTGGTCGCCCGTGGCCGCCGCGGCCGCCGAACCGGCCCACCCGGGGGCCAGCAGTCCGGTGTCGCCTGAGGGAGATGTCACTGGAACTCCAGGAAGACCGTCTCGCCCTCACCCTGAAGGCGGATGTCGAAACGGTACGTGCCGTCCCCCTCCGCGGCGGCGATCAGCGTGTCGCGGCGGGCGTCCGCCAGCCCGGCCAGCAGCGGATCGGCGGCGAGCGCCGCCGCGTCGCCCGGCAGGTAGGTCCGGGTGTACAGGTGCACGAGCAGCCCGCGCGCGAACACGCACACGCTCAGGTACGGGGCGTTGCGCCCGCGGGCGCCGGGCCGCAGCGTCCGCGCGTACCAGCGACCGCTCGCGTCGGTCTGGATCCGTCCCCAGCCCGTGAACTCCACGCCGTCGCGCCCGAGGAAGCCGCCCGAGGCCGGGTCGCGCCGCATCGAGCCGTCGGCCGTCGGCAGGTTGCCGTCGGGGTCCGGGCCCCACAGCTCGATCAGGGCGTCGGGCAGGGGTGTGCCCTCGCCGTCGGTGACGCAGCCGTGCACGGTGATGGTGTCCGGGTGCCCGACGGGGGCGATGTCCTCGCCGCCGCGGAACGGCAGGGCGTGGCCGTAGAACGGGCCGACGGTGTGCGAGGGCGTGGGCAGCACACTGTCCGGCCGACTGGTGTCGATCCTCGTCATGACTGGTCAGCGCCCTTCTTCGATCCAGGTGGCCTGCGGGCCGTCCAGCACGATGTCCCAGTGGTAACCCATCGAGAACTCCGGCACCGAAAGGCTGTGGTCGTACGTCGCGACCAGCCGCTGCCGGGCCGCGTCGTCCGTCACGGACTGGATGATCGGGTCGTAGGGGAACAGCGGGTCGCTCGGGAAGTACATCTGCGTCACGAGCCGCTGGGTGAACGCCGTGCCGAACAGCGAGAAGTGGATGTGCGCCGGCCGCCAGGCGTTGACGTGCTGGCGCCACGGGTAGGGGCCCGGCTGGACGGTGGTGAAGCGGTACCGGCCGTCGTCGTCGGTGAGCGTGCGGCCCACACCGGTGAAGTTGGGGTCCAGCGGGGCGTCGTGCTGCTCGCGCCGGTGGGCGTACCGGCCCGCCGAGTTGGCCTGCCAGATCTCCACGAGCTGGCCGCGGACCGGGCGGCCGTCGCGGTCCAGGAGCTGTCCGGAGACGGTGATGCGCTCACCGATCGGCTCTCCGGCGTGCTGCCGGGTGAGGTCGTTGTCGATCTCGGTGATGTCCCGCTCCCCGAAGGCGGGGGAGAACAGCTCCACCAGCTCGGGATCCTTGCTGACGTCGATCGTGACCGGCGGCTGCTTGGGGTGCCGGAGCACCGATGACCGGTAGGGCGCGTAGTCACGCCGGGGCTGGTGCTCGACGGGCCCTCCGTCGGCGAGCCGCTTCTCGTACGCGGCGTGTTTGGCCGCGATCTCCTGGTCGATGTCGTGCTGCGTGAGAGTCATGAGGGTCCCTGAAGGTTCTTACGGTTGTCGTCGACGGGGCGAGGAGCGCGCCCTGACGGGGCGCGGGGCTGGATCGATATGCGGCTCCGCCGCGCGGGCGCGACCAGCCACGAACAGCCCGCAGCCGCGCGGAACGCTCAGCGTTCCAGAACGAGAGCGAGCCCTTGACCCACCCCGATGCACAGCGTGGCGACACCGACTCCGCGGCCCCGCCGGGCCAGCTGATGGGCCACCGTCCCGGCCAGCCGTGCCCCGGACGCCCCCAGAGGATGACCGAGGGCGATCGCTCCGCCCTGCGCATTGAGGATCGCGGGATCGAACTCGGGCCACTCGGCCACACATCCGAGCACCTGCGCGGCGAACGCCTCGTTCAGCTCCAGCACGGACAGGTCGCCGAACCCCTTGCCAGCCTTGGCCAGCGCCCGGTTGACCGCCTCCACGGGCGCCAGCCCGAAGTAGTGCGGGTCGGTCGCGGAGACACCCGTGGCACGGACGCGGGCGAGCGGCTCGCGGCCCGTTGCCCTCAACCCCTCGTCGTCGACGAGCAGCAGCGCCGCCGCGCCGTCGTTCAGGGGCGAGGCGTTGCCCGCCGTCACCGTGCCGCCGTCCGTGCGGAACGACGGTTTCAGCCTGGCCATCGCCGCCAGGGAGGCATCCGGGCGGACGCTCTCGTCTGCGGCGAGAACCACGGGCTCGCCCCTGCGCTGCGGAACCGCCACGGGCGCCAGCTCACCGTCGAACAGGCCCTCGGCCTGCGCCCGCGCCGCCTTCTCGTGGCTGCGCAGGGCGAACTCGTCCTGCTGCTCCCGGCCGATCTTGTGCTTGTCCGCGATGAGTTCGGCCGACTCGCCCAGCGGGATCGTCCACTGTGGCTCCATGCGCGGGTTGACCATCCGCCAGCCGAGCGTCGTCGAGTACAGCTCGGTGTGCCCGGCCGGGAAGGGCTTGTCGCTCTTGGGCAGGACGTACGGCGCCCGGGTCATGGACTCGACACCGCCGGCCAGGGCGATGGACGCGTCGCCGAGCGCGATGGCCCGGGCCGCCTGGATCACGGCCTCCAGGCCGGACGCGCACAGCCGGTTGACCGTCACGCCCGGCACGGACGTGGGCAGGCCGGCGAGCAGCGCGGCCATCCGGCCGACGTTGCGGTTCTCCTCGCCGGCCCCGTTGGCGTTGCCGAAGTACACGTCCTCGACCCGGGCCGGGTCCAGCTCCGGTGTGCGGCCGAGGAGTTCGCGGATCGCGTGCGCGGCCAGGTCGTCCGGGCGTACGCCCGCGAGGCCGCCGTTGTAGCGGCCGATCGGCGTGCGCACCGCGTCGACGATGTAGACGTCCTTCACTTCAGGTCCTCCGGCACGGTCAGTTCGGCATCGGTCCTGTTGGCGATCTCCTCGGCGGTCACACCCGGCGCGGTCTCGACCAGGACGAGCCCGGCGTCGGTGACGTCGAGGACGCCCAGGTCGGTGATGATCCGGTTCACGCACCCCTTGCCGGTCAGCGGCAGCGCGCACTCGGTGAGGATCTTGGGGGAGCCGTCCTTGGCGGTGTGTGTCATCACCACGATGACCGTGCGGGCGCCGTGCACCAGGTCCATCGCCCCGCCGATCCCGGTGATCAGCTTGCCGGGGACGGCCCAGTTGGCCAGGTCGCCCCGCTCGGAGACCTGCATGGCACCGAGCACGGCGACGTCGATGTGCCCGCCCCGGATCATCGAGAACGACAGCGCCGAGTCGAAGTAGGAGGCGCCCGGCAGTACCGTCACCGTCTCCTTGCCGGCGTTGATCAGGTCCGGGTCGACTTCGTCCTCGGTGGGGTAGGGGCCGGTGCCCAGGATGCCGTTCTCCGATTCGAGGACGACCTCGACGCCGTCGGGAAGGTGGTTCGGGATCAGCGTCGGCAGGCCGATGCCGAGATTGACGTACTGGCCGTCCCGCAGCTCCCGCGCCGCCCGTGCGGCCATCTCCTCGCGCGTCCAGGCCATCAGGACCTCACCGTCCGCTGCTCGATCTTCTTGTCCGCCGCCTGCCGCGGGGTGAGCGTGAGCACCCGCTGGACGAAGACACCCGGCAGGTGCACCGCGTCCGGGTCGATCTCGCCGGGCTCCACCAGCTCCTCCACCTCGGCGACCGTGATCCGCCCGGCCATCGCGGCCGGCGGGTTGAAGTTCCGGGAGGACTTGTTGAAGACGAGGTTGCCGTGCCGGTCGCCCTTGGCGGCCCGGACCAGGGCGAAGTCGGTGCGGATGCCCCGCTCCAGCACGTACTCGGTGCCGTCGAACTCCCTGACCTCCTTCGGCGGCGAGGCGAGCGCGACCCCGCCCGCACCGTCGTAGCGCCAGGGCAGCCCGCCGTCGGCGACCTGGGTGCCGACGCCGGCCGGGGTGTAGAAGGCCGGGATCCCGGCGCCGCCGGCCCGCAGCCGCTCGGCCAGCGTGCCCTGCGGAATCAGCTCGACCTCCAGCTCGCCGGCCAGGTACTGCCGGGCGAACTCCTTGTTGGCGCCGATGTAGGAGCCGGTGACCCGGGCGATCCGGCCTGCGGCCAGCAGCACCGCGAGGCCCGACTCCATCGCCCCGCAGTTGTTGGAGACCACCGACAGCCCGGCCACGCCGCGCTCGAACAACGCCCCGATCAATACGTTCGGCACACCGCTCAGCCCGAAACCGCCCACCGCGAGCGACGCGCCGTCCGGCACGTCGGCCACCGCCTCCAGGGCCGTGGCGACCACCTTGTCCATCCGAGGAGCCCCATCTCTTCCGAGCGACCCGACCCAATTAATCAGGGCACTGAGTATTTCCGCGAACGGTTCTTCACGCTGCCATCAGGACCGGAGGGGCGTCAAGACCCCTATCGATACGCGTGTGATCCTCTGTGTACGTGGGAGACAGGGTCCCGTGCTGTGAGTATTGTTCAGTGCACCGATGAAATCGACCGAGGGGTGCACATGGCGGCCGCGGACCTCACCACCCACCCCGGGCACCTGGCCCGGCGGCTCCAGCAGGCGCACCACCTGCTGTGGAACGCGATGGTCTCCGAGGAGATCACCTCGCCCCAGTTCGCGGTCCTGAACACCCTCGTCGCCGAGCCTGGCCTGGACCAGCGCACGGTGGGGGAGCGGGTGGGGCTCGACCGGTCCACCATCGCCGAGGTGATCAGCCGGCTCAGCCGGCGCGGGCTGCTCGACAAGGTCCGCGACCCGCAGGACGGCCGCCGCTCCCTGCTGCGCCTCACCGGCGAGGGGGAGCGCACGCACCGCAGGCTGACCGTGCGCACCGCCCGGATGAACCAGGTGTTCCTCGCCCCGCTGACCGTCGACGAGCGGACGGTGTTCTTCGATCTCATCCGGCGGGTCGCGGACGCGGCCGAGGGGCTCCGCAATCCCGAGGAGCCTCTGGCGGCGCCCCGCTGACGGACGCGGCGCGAGCGGGCCGTCAGGGCGTCTCGGAGTACACCACCCACACCTGGCCCTTCGCGAAGTTCACCGGGGTGCCGTCGCGGGTGGTGAAGGAGGTGCCGTCCGTGGCCTTCTCCCGCTTCCAGTTCACGTCCCAGGCCCGCCCGTCGCGCAGCACCGTCGCCTTGCCCGAGCCGACCGTCTCGGTGTACGGCGTGTTGTTGCCGAGGAAGTCCCCGAAGTCGGACTCGCGCACCTTCACGTGCTGCACGACGACCGTCGCGGTCGTCATCCGCTCCCCGCCGGCCGTCGTCGTGGGGGTGCCGTCCATGCCCACCAGCCACCGGTCGCGGGAGTCCGACCAGGTGAAGGTGAAACGGGCCGCCGGGTAGCGCACCGCCCGGGAATCCGTCGCCGTGCCTCCTTCGGGCGCAGGGCCGTAGCGGAAACCGGTGGTCAGGGCGGCCTGGCCGGGGGTCTCGGGCACGATCCGTCCGGGCCGCAGGTAGAGGTTGTGAGGGGCGCTCTTGCCGGAGCCGCGGAAGAAGGCGTCGGCGGCGTTGCCGGGCGTCTGCGCCCGTAGCGGCGCCTTGTCGATCAGTGGCAGGAGCTTCGTCTGCGCGCCGGAGAAGGCGAGCGTGGGGCGGTCGAACTGGCGTAGCAGTTCCAGATCCGACTCGCGTGCGCTGCGCACCGGCCCGACCGTCTCCGGCAACCGGGTCGCGTACACCGCCATCAGCCGGCTCAGCCCGCCCTCGACCTGCTCGGCGTAGACCACGTCCGCGGCGTCGAGGCCCGTGTGCGGACGGGCCGCGGCGGCGTTGTCGATCTTGACGGCGAGGGCGGAGGGGCCGGCCGCCGAGGGGGATGTCCCCTGCTTCGAGTCCTCCGGTGAGCCCCGTCCGTCGTCGGGCGGTCCGCCCCCGCTCGTGCAGCCCGCGGCCAGGGCGGCCGTCAACGTGGCGGCCAGCAGCGCCACCGTCGTCGCGGCGCGCCGTCCGCGCGCTCCTCGTCCCATGCCCACCGTCGCCACCGCGCCTTATGTCATCGATCTGCCTTGATTGTGCGCTTATCTGAACATCGATGGCCATAGTCGATCGTTCCTGGCGGTGAAGTGTCTCGGCGGCGTCCGTCGATCGGCTCAAGGTTCAGCGCGGGCGATCGGGTCAAGGTTTAGCGCGGGCGATCGGCTCAGGCTCAGCGCGGGCGATCGCTCAAGGTTCAGCGCGGGGCGTCCGGGTACCCGGGCCACGCCGTACGACCGACGCGCACGCTGACGGAGGGAGCGCGAGGCGATGAGGGCAGTGACCTGGCAGGGCAAGCGGGACGTGCGGGTGGAGAACGTGCCCGATCCGACGATCCAGGAGCCGACGGACGCGGTCATCCGCATCACCTCCAGCGGGCTGTGCGGATCCGACCTGCACCTGTACGAAGTGCTCACACCGTTCATGACCCCCGGGGACATCCTCGGCCATGAACCCATGGGCATCGTCGAGGAGGTCGGCGCCGGCGTCCCGGACCTGCAGGTGGGGGACCGGGTGGTGGTGCCGTTCCAGATCGCCTGCGGCAGCTGCTGGATGTGTCTGACCGGCCTGCCCACGCAGTGCGAGACCACCCAGGTGCAGGGCGAGGGCATGGGCGCCGCCCTCTTCGGCTACACCCGCCTGTACGGCGCGGTGCCGGGCGCCCAGGCCGAGTACCTGCGCGTACCGCAGGCTCAGTTCGGCCCGATCAAGGTCCCCGAGGGCCCGTCCGACGACCGTTTCGTCTACCTCTCCGACGTCCTGCCCACCGCCTGGCAGGCGGTCGCCTACGCCGGCGTCCCGCAGGGCGGCAGCGTCGCCGTGCTCGGTCTCGGCCCCATCGGCGACATGGCCTGCCGCGTCGCCCAGGTGCAGGGTGCCGGACGGGTGTTCGGCGTCGACCTGGTCCCGGAGCGGCTGCGCCGGGCGAAGGCTCGGGGCGTGGAGACCTTCGACCTGCGGTCCTTCGACGACGAGAAGGAACTCGTCGAGGCGATCCGCGACCAGACCGACGGCCGTGGCCCCGACGCCGTGATCGACGCCGTCGGCACCGAGGCCCACGGCAGCGCTGCCGCGCGTATGGTGCAGAACGCCGCCGCGATCCTGCCCCGCAAGATCGGCGGCCCGATCGCCGAGCGCTTCAGCATCGACCGCCTCGCCGCGCTCTATACCGCCATCGACCTGGTGCGCCGCGGCGGCACCATCTCGCTGTCCGGTGTCTACGGCGGCATGGCGGACCCGATGCCGCTGCTCACCCTGTTCGACAAGCAGATCCAGCTGAGGATGGGCCAGGCCAACGTCCGCCGCTGGACCGACGAGATCATCCCGTACCTGACCGACGAGGACCCCCTCGGCGTGGACGACTTCGCCACCCACCGGGTGCCGCTGTCGGAGGCTCCGCACGCGTACGAGATGTTCCAGCGCAAGCAGGACGGCGCGGTCAAGGTCCTGATGCAGCCATGAGCCCTGCCGGGCATAGCCGGAACCGCTAGCCGCCGAGGATCTCCGCCAGGTCGTAGCGGACCGGCTCCTCCAGCTGCGCGTACGTGCAGCTCTCGGGGGTCCGGTCCGGGCGCCAGCGGCGGAAGCGGGCCGTGTGCCGGAAACGCTGCCCGTTCTCCATGTGGTCGTACGCCACCTCGGCCACCCGGTCCGGCCGCAGCGGCACCCACGACAGGTCCTTGCGGCCCGACCAGCGGCTCGGCGCCCCCGGTAGCCGGGCCGTCTCGTGGGCGGCCTCCTCGGACCACGCCGCCCATGGATGCCCCGTCACGTCGTCCAGGCGGAGCGGCTCCAGTTCCTCCACCAGCTCGGCGCGGCGCTTCATCGTGAAGGCGGCGGACACGCCCACGTGCTGGAGGGCGCCCCGGTCGTCGTACAGGCCGAGCAGCAGCGACCCCACGACCGGGCCGCTCTTGTGCAGGCGGTACCCGGCGACCACGACGTCCGCCGTCCGCTCGTGCTTGATCTTGAACATGGCGCGCTGATCAGGCCGGTAGTGCACGGTCAGCGGCTTGGCGATGACACCGTCGAGCCCGGCCCCCTCGTACTCCTCGAACCACTGCCGCGCCACCTCGATGTCGGTGGTGGCGGGCGCCAGGTGCACCGGCGCGCGCACCCCGGCCAGCGCCCCGGCCAGCCGCTCCCGGCGCTCGGTCAGCGGGACGTCCATCAGCGGCTCGTCGCCCAGCGCCAGCAGATCGAACACGACGAGCGAAGCCGGTGTCCGCTCGGCCAGCGTCCGCACCCGCGAGTCCGCCGGGTGGATCCGCTCCGTCAGCGCGTCGAAGTCCAGGTGCCCCTCCCGCGCGATCACGATCTCCCCGTCCACCACGCACCGCTGGGGCAACCGCTCCCGCACGGCCGTCACCAGCTCGGGGAAGTACCTGGTCAGAGGCTTTCCGGTACGACTGCCCAGTTCGATCTCGTCCCCGTCGCGAAATACGATCGCCCGGAACCCGTCCCACTTCGCCTCGTACTGCATCCCCGCGGGGATCGCCGCCACGGACTTGGCGAGCATCGGCAGGACTGGGGGCATCACCGGCAGATCCATGGATCGATTCTGCGCCGATATGCCAGTAGGTGCCCGATGTGCGAGGTATGCGGGCGACGCCTACGGTGGCGGGCATGGGTGACGCGGTGGAACTGGAGGTGGACGGCCGGACCGTACGGCTGTCCAGCCCGGACAAGATGTTCTTCCCGGAGCGCGGCTTCACGAAGCTGGACCTCGCCCGCTACTACATCGCCGTCGGCCCCGGCATCCTGCGCGCCCTGCGCGACCGGCCGACCACCCTGGAGCGCTACCCCGAGGGCGTGACCGGCGAGAACTTCTTCCAGAAGCGGGCGCCGAAGAACATGCCCGGCTGGATCCCGACCGCGCACATCACCTTCCCCAGCGGCCGCAGCGCCGACGAGATGTGCCCCACCGAGGCCGGAGCGGTCGTGTGGGCCGCCCAGTTCGGCACGCTCACCTTCCACCCCTGGCCGGTACGCCGCGACGACGTCGACCACCCGGACGAGCTCCGCATCGACCTCGACCCGCAGCCCGGCACCGACTACGACGACGCCGCCCGCGCCGCCCACGAACTACGGGCCGTGCTCCACGAGTTCGGCGGGCTGCGTGGCTTCCCCAAGACCTCGGGAGGCCGGGGCCTGCACGTCTTCGTGCCCATCGCACCGCGCTGGACCTTCACCCAGGTCCGGCGCGCCGCCATCGCCGTCGGCCGGGAGATGGAACGGCGGATGCCCGAGCACGTGACCATCAAGTGGTGGAAGGAGGAGCGGGGCAGACGCATCTTCATCGACTACAACCAGACGGCACGCGACCGCACGATCGCCTCCGCCTACTCCGTACGCCCCCGCCCGCACGCCCCCGTCTCCGCAC
>NZ_POUC01000184.1 GCF_002891435.1 Streptomyces cahuitamycinicus | reverse complement strand
CGTGAGAAGGGGGGCGGGGCTCACACCCAGCCCGACTCCGTGGCGATCCGGACCGCGTCGATCCGACTGCGGCCGCCCGTCTTCCGGGTGATCGCCGACAGATGGTTGCGGACCGTCGCGGCGGACAGGCACAACCGCTCCGCGATCTCCCGCGTCGGCGTACCGTCGGCGGTCAGCCGCAGGACCTCCACCTCGCGCGGGGTCAGCGGGTTCGCACCCGCGTCCAGCGCGGCCAGCGCGAACTCGGGGTCGACGAACCGCTGTCCCCTCACCAGCTTGCGGACACCGTGGACCAGCCGGTCCGGCGGGGCGTTGGTGCTGATGACACCGGCGGCGTGCAGATCGAGCATGCGGCGCAGCCGCTCGGGTGTCGTCGAGGCCATCATCAGCAGCATCCTGCACTCCGGCAGCCGCGCCCGCAGCTCGCCCCGGACGGCGACCTCCTCGCCCTCCCTGGAGTCCACGCCGATCACCGCCACGTCCGGACGGCAGTCCAGGGCACGCGCGACCACGTCACCGTTGCCGTCGGCCTCGGCGACGACCTCGATGTCGTCCTCCCGCGACAGCAGAGCGGCGAACGCTCCCCGCACGAGACGGGCCCGCTCGACGAGAAGAACGCGGATCACTGTCGCTCCCTCTCAGCCGTACGGGGCCACTGGGCCACCTTGATCGGATTATCGCCGCACCGCGCGGATGTTTCAGTTCGAGCCGCACCGCAACCGACGGCCCTGCGCGAGCCGCTGCCGCAGGCCGAGGGTGATCGAGTGGTGAGCCCTGGGAGCGGGGCGTACCGTCGAACGGTGGACACCGCAGGCAGCGGCCCGCAGCCGGCTTCACCACAGGCGACCACCACCAGGGAATCCGGTGGTGGCGGCAATGCGATGGCGCTGCTGGTCATCGCCTCGTGCCAGTTGATGGTGGTCCTCGACATCACCATCGTGAACATCGCGCTGCCGCACATCCAGAGTTCACTGGAGTTCTCCACCACGAGCCTGTCCTGGGTGGTGAACGCCTACACCCTCACCTTCGGCGGTCTGCTGCTGCTCGGAGGCCGGGCCGGAGACATCCTCGGCCGCCGGCGCGTCTTCGTCTTCGGCGTGCTGCTCTTCGTGTTCGCGTCCCTGCTCGGCGGATTCGCCCAGAACGCCGGCCAACTCCTCGGCGCCCGTGCCCTGCAGGGCGTCGGTGGCGCCATCGCCTCCCCGACCGCCCTCGCTCTGATCAGCACCACCTTCCGCGAGGGACCGGAACGCAACCGCGCCTTCGGGGTCTTCGCCGCGGTCTCGGCCGGCGGCGGCGCGATCGGCCTGCTCGCCGGCGGCATGCTGGTGGAGTGGCTGAACTGGCGGTGGGTGCTGTTCGTCAACGTGCCCATCGGCCTGCTCATCGTGCTCGCCACACCGCGTTACATCAGGGAGTCCGAACGCCACCCGGGGCGCTTCGACATCACCGGCGCGCTCACCTCCACCGCGGGCATGGTGCTGCTCGTCTACGGCTTCATCAGAGCCGCACAGGACGGCTGGCGGGACGCGCTCACCCTCGCCTCGTTCGCCGGAGCGGTCGTCCTCCTGGTGGCCTTCATCCTGATCGAGCGTCGTTCGAAACAACCCATCACGCCGCTGCACATGTTCGCCGACCGCAACCGCGCGGGCACCTACGGCATCATGCTGTGCCTGGCCGCCGCCATCTTCGGCATGTTCTTCTTCCTCACGCTCTTCGTGCAGAACGTGCTCGGATACAGCCCGCTCGCGGCGGGACTGGCCTTCCTGCCGGTCAGCGCGGTCATCGCCGTCGGCGCCGGACTCGCCTCGCGGTTCCTGCCCGTCTACGGGCCCAAACCGTTCATGGTGATGGGCGCGATCCTGGCGGCGGCGGGCCTGGCCTGGCTGACCCTCACCGACGTCCACTCCACCTACGCCGGCAGCGTCCTCGGACCGATGCTCGTCTTCAGCCTGGGCATGGGCATGGAGTTCGTGTCACTGACCCTCATGGCGCTGTCCAACGTGCCCACGCCGGAGACCGGCGCGGCCTCCGGACTCCTCAACGCCACCCAGCAGGTCGGCGGTTCCCTCGGCCTGTCCATCCTGGTCACGATGTACGGCACGGCCAGCACCAACGAGGCGGACCAGCAGGTCCCGGCCTTCCTGCAACAGGCGACCCCGGCCGAGCGCATCCGGTTCGAACGCACCGGCCAACTGCCCAAACCCTGGTCCGACGAGATCCTCACCGCCGGTGTCTCGGCCGCCTTCATCATGGCGGCGATCTTCACCGCCGTGGCCGCGCTGATCGCCCTGCTCGTCATCCAGGTCCGGCCCTCGGAACTCGAACGTCTCAAGGGCGGAGCGGGCCCCGGCCCGGTGTGAGGCCCGCTCCCGGAGCCGCTACGCCCCGATCCTCCCCGCGATCACCGGTGCCAGCCGGTCGGCTATGACCCGGTGCCCCCGGTCGTTGGGATGCACCGAGTCCGTCAGATCACCCGACCCCAGCCAGCCGGTCGTGTCCACGAAGGACACCCGCGCGTCACCCCCGGCGACGGCGGCCTTCACCGCGGCCTCGGTCTGCGGGACGAACCGCCCGCGGAACGTCTCCAGCGCGAGGATCCACGCCTGCGGATACGCGGCCCGCACCTTGCGCAGCAGACTGCTGTACGCCGACTGGAACTGCGCCGCACTCACCCCGTGCCCGACGTCGTTGGTGCCGAGGTTGATCACGACCGCGTCGGCCCGGTAGCGGGAGAAGTTCCAGTCGGGCGTCGCCGCGTTCGGGTTGAGCTTGGTGAACTGCCGCTCCAGCCCCACGCATCCGTCCGCCGCGGCCACCAGACACGCACCGCCTTGCGCGATCTGCGTGTGCTCGACGCCCAGCCGCTCCCCGATCAGCCAGCCGTATGCGGTACGGGCGTTCTGCGAGGTCGTCGTGCCCACGGTGATCGAGTCGCCGACGAACTCGACGAGTTTGGCCGGGGCCGGCGGTGCGAACGTCGTCGCGCCGCTGTCCAGCACCAGCCCCTGGAAGACCGCGTCGCCCTTGTACGACCCGGCCACCACCTGGTAGTTGACCTGGAGGGTGTGGTTGCCGGGGGAGAGGGCCGAGGGGGTCAGGTTCACCGTGCCCTTCACGTCGTTGAAGAACCTCACCGGGCCGTTGTCGATCCGCGCCCACAGGTCGATGGTGCCCCGCTGCTTCAGCTTGACCGTCCGGCCGGTGAAGCCGGTCCGGTAGTACGCGCCGGCCCAGTACGGGGTGTAGGCGGTGCTGGAGCGGGTGTCCCAGCGGCCGACGAACTTGATGTTCGGGTCGCCGGGCTGCCCCGGGGCCGCCGCCTTCACCGTGGCGCCGCTGCCGAGCCGGGAGCGCACGACCGGGGCCAGGCGCTCGGCGAACCTGGTGTGACCCGCCTCGTTCGGGTGCCCGTTGCCGTCCTCGTAGTGGGTGCCGTCCGTGAGCCAGCCCGTGGTGTCGACGAAGTGCACCCGCGCGTCGCCGGCGCTGTTGCGGGCACCGACGGCGGCCCTGGTCTGGCCGACGTAGCGCTTCTTCAGCGTCTGCACCGCGAAGAGATGCGCCGAGGGGTACTTGGCGCGCACGTCGCGAAGGAAGCTGGTGTACGCCGACTGGAAGGCGGCGCCCGACACGCCGTGCCCGATGTCGTTGGTGCCGAGGTTGATGACGACGGCGTCGGCACGGTACCGGGAGAAGTCCCAGTTCGCGCCACCCGTGCTCGCCGTCCTGAAGAACTGCCCGCTCAGCCCGGCGCATCCCGACCGCGCGACGAGGCAGTACCCGGAGCGGGCTATCTGCGTGTGCCGCATGCCCAGCCGCTCGCCGGTCTTCCAGGCGTAGGAGTCCAGCGCCAGCCGGTCGGTGAGGGCCCCGGCCGTGATGGAGTCGCCGACGAACTCCACCAGTCCGGCCGGGGCGCCGGCGGCGACGGTCCGGGCCCCCGGGTCCAGGACCAGGCCCTGGAAGACGGTGTCGCCGGAACGGTAGGTCAGGCGCAGGGTGTGAGTACCGGGGGACAGCGGCCGGGGAGTGAGGTTCACCGTGCCGCGCACGCCGGCGTGGAAGACGTCGGGGCCGCCGTCGACGCTCGCGTAGAAGTTGACCGCGTTCCTGGCCCTGACCTTGACCGTGGTGCCGGTGAAGCCGGTCTGCAGATAGGCGCCGGTCCAGTGGGGCACCGCGGCGGAGCCCGAGGAGGTGTCCCAGCGCCCGACATACGCGATGTTGGGATCGGACACCGAGCCGTCACCCGGCGCGGCATGCGCGGCAGCGCCGCCGGCCCAGGACAGCAGGCAGGCCATGAGCACGGCCGCGAGCAGGGCCGGCAGGGTACGTCTAGGACAGGTGTGGGGGGAGATCTGCACGGGGTTCCCTTCACGTGGGGGTGGAGTGGGAGCGCTCCCAAAGCAGCCTTCCGAGGGAACCATTGAAACGGTTCAGCGTCAAGAGATCGGCCGAGAAGGGAAGTTGGGGGATCGGTGACCCGTGCCTGCCGGGGTGTCTGCCCCGTCGACGGCACCTGACGGCGGCAGGGACACGTTGGGTCACGGACGCGGCCGGGGGAACGTCTCGAGGGCCGCGGCCAGGCCCGCCGCGTCCGTGCCGATCTTGCGGTACACGGACGAGAGCAGCTGGCGCACACCCTCCTCCGTGAGGTGCAGCTCCGTGGCGACGACCGCAGGGGTGTGGCACCCCGCCGTCATCTCGGCGGCCTTGCGCTCCTGCGCGGTGAGCGTGTCCGTCTGCGCGTACCGCAGGGGCAACGGGCGCAGTCCCGCCGCGGACAGTTCCCGCCTGGCCCGGGCGGCGAGGCCCTCGGCCCCGCAGTGCACCGCGCTTTCCAGGCCCTGATAGAGCCGGTCGGCGGCGTCGTGCAGCCGGCCGACGCGGGCCAGCGCGGCGCCGTGACCGACCAGGGCACGGGCCAGTTCGTACGCGGCGGGTGACCGCTGCAGATGGTCGACGGCCTGCGCGTGCAGATCGAGCCCCGCCTCACCACCCGTCACCTCCGCCTCGGCGTGCAGCGCCTGGCCGATCGCGGATGCCGCGCCGAAGTCCCGGGCCCGCTTCACGGCGTCCTGCGCGTGGCGTACCGCCCGGTCGGGAGCAGTGCGGGACAGAGCCCTGGCAAGTCCCAGCTGCCAGGGACACCACGCCGGGTTGCGCCAGTCCCGGCGCTCCAGCCATTCGCCCACGCCGGACAGCAGGGGGACGGCGTCCTCGGTCCGGCCCTCCGCAAGGAGCAGTTCGGCGTTGACGGTGCGCGGATCGGGGTAGATGACGGCGTTCGGGATGACGTCGCCGTAGTGGTACTTGTCGGCGAGCCGCCGTGCCGCCACGACGCGGCCGCGGGCCAGCAGGGTCTGGATCAGGATGCCGATGGCGAACCACTGGGCGGGCACCGCGCCTTCCACCCGGTCGGCGATGCCCAGACCCTCCCGCACCAGGTTCTCGGCCTCGGCCAGGCAGCCACGGCGATACCGGATGTACCCGGAGAGCGTCTGGCCGAGAGCCAGATGGGAGCCGCGCCAGCCCTTCGACTCGCACTCGGCCATGCCCTTGGCGAACAGTTCCTCAGCCCGCCGCGGCTGGTCGCAGTACATGAACACCAGCGCGACCGAGACGGGAACCTCGAAGCCCCGGTTCTCATGGGTCCAGCTCAGTCCGCCGCGCAGGGCCTCCTCGGCGTACGCGAGGGCCTTCTGCCGGGGCTCGCCGCACATCATGGCGTCCCAGGCGCGCAACCCGAGGATGTAGCGCTCTTCCAGACCGCGGCCGACCAGCCGGTCGGCGAGCCGGGCCAGCGCCCGCGACCGGCCGGACGAGTCAGCCTCGTCGGTACGGAACGCACTCCACACGAACTGGTCGGCCTGCATCCGCAGCCGGACCCGGGGGTGGGCGCCGGCCCGCCGCACCTCGTCGGCGGCCACCGTCGCGGCCTCCGCCATCCGGTCGGTGTGGGCCAGCGCCTGGGTCAGCCGGTACACCATCGAGGCACGCAGCTCCGGGTCGATGCCCGGTTCCGCGAGCGCCTCCCGCAGATGCGCCACGGTGGCCGTGGGCTTGATGAGGAAGGTCGCGCAGGCCAGTTCGTGCAGCAGCGCGGCGCGCTCCTCCGGCTGCGGCGGCTCCTGCAAGGCCCGGTTCAGCAGCCGGCGGGCCGCTTCCGGGGCACCGGAGTGCAGGGCTTCACGGGCGGCCTCCCGCAGACAGGCGACAGCCTCGGTCCTGCCCTCGCAGGGCACCTCCAGCAGGTGCCGGGCCGCGGCTGCGCAGCCGAGCCCCGCCGCCCGCACGGCCTCCGCGGCCGAGTTGTGCATGCCCTCCCGCAGGCTCGGCCCGATGGAGCGGTAGATCGTGGTGGCGATCAGCGGGTGGAGGAACTCCAGACTCCCGCCGGGCCCCTCGCCGTCGGCCAGGATGCGTGCGGCGCGCAGCTTCTCCGTGGCCTCGGCCGCCGCCGCGCTGCCGACCGCCGCGATACGTGCGGCCAGCTCCGGCGAGATGGCCTGCCCGAGTACGGCCGCGGCGTAGGCGAAGCGGACGGTGGTGGTGCCGAGCCCCTGCAGCCGCTCGATCAGGCCGGGTCCCTTCACCGCGGCGGCCAGGTCGCGCATCGCGGGCAGGTCCTCGCTGGTGCCCCTCAGATTGCGCTCGCCCAGCCGGATGGAGAGTTCAACCGCCTCGAACGGGCTTCCGCCGGTGGCCTCCCAGCATTCCTCGCAGAACGCGTCCTCGGCCTCCTCGCCCACCTCGTCGCGGACGATCCGTGCCACGGCCGTGGCACTGAGCGGCGCCAGGGAGAACGGACGGTTCCCCAGGTCGGCGGAGGGGGTGCTGAACGCGGCCGCCTCAAGGGGCAGTTCGGGCCGGAAGGCGACGACGATCAGCAACGACAGGTCCACGGCCCGGGGCGCGAACGAGGCCAGCCAGGTCAGTGACTCGACGTCGGCCCAGTGCAGATCGTCCAGCAGCAGCACCACGGGCGACTTCATCACCGCCAGGCGCGTCATCACCCAGTCCAGACCGTCACGCACCCCGGTCGGGTCCGGAACATGGCCGCTCGGCGTGGCGACCAGGCCGAGCGCGGCGGCGACGATGTCGTACCACCCGCCCAGGAACGTACGGAGCTCCTGCTCGTCCATCGACGCCAGCGAGGGCTGGACGACCTGGCGCACCACGTGGAACGCCAGCTCCTGCTCCTTGTCACCGCCCCTGCCCGACAGCACGGTGAACCCCTGCGCCCGGGCGCGGGCCCGGGCCTCGGTCAGCAGAGCCGTCTTGCCCATCCCTGCGGGCCCGGTGAAGGCGACGAGCCCTCCTCGTGGCGCCTGGGGCACGCCGTCGACGGTGTCCCGCAGAGCGTTCAACGCCGAGTCGAGCGCCCGGAGCTCCTTGCGGCGCTCGAGCAACGGCCGTGTCTCGGGAGTGGGTTGCCGCGACTCGTTCGCCATGTGCCGTACCGCTTCCTGTCGTCGGCCATCGGGAGGCAGCGCGAGCGTACGCCTCCCGATGGCCACCGTTCCGGATTCTGGAACGAGCACGACGAAGAAGGGTGAATGACCTGCTGAAGCCGCGTGAAGTGCGGGTTCCGCGGGTACCGTGGCTCGAATGGGCACTCGCCCCGCCGCCTGGCGAAGCGCTCCCTCACCGCAGGGCCGGGGCCCCGGCGTCCGCGTAGCGCGGCACGGTGCGGGACCAGTAGTAGCAGCCGCGGATCCAGCCGGCCATCCCTTCCACGTAGCCGACGCCCGAAGGGCTCAACTCCGGTTCGATCTCGGTGTAGACCCTTTCGAACTCGCGGATCGTGTGGTTGATCTGCTGGATGGCCAGGGTGACGGCCACCGGCAGGGGGCACTGGTGGGCCCGCTGGTAGGCGAGGGCAAGGTTGATCATGCCGCCGGACCGCTGCTCCTTGACCGCGGAGAAGAGGTCGGGGATCCACACCGCCGCGTCGGCCGACAGCCGGCTCAGGTGCCGCATGAGCGGGTGATGGAGTTCCCCGGAGGTCAGCTCGCGCGGCTGGGCGGCCTCGCACAGCGGGTAGAAGGGCTCGACTCCCGCGGTGAGGGACCGTATCGAGGTGCACAGCCCGGACCGCAGGGGGGAGGGATGGGTCTGGGCCACCGCCTCGTACAGCAGTCCGTGCACGTACTCACGGCTCTTCCAGGCCCAGCGCGCGGCCTGGGCCGGTGTGCACCGGTCCCGGACCTGCCGGTAGAGGTCGGACAGGGCCGCTCCCAGCGGAGTGCCGGGCGGTGCGCCGTCCCGCAGGATCGCGATGCTCTCGCACAACATGGGCAGCAACTGGCCCGGCCGGTGCCGGCCGACCTCCTCGGCACGGTCGTCGAAGACGAACTGGTAGGCGATCTGGCGGGCGACGAGCTCCAGAACGCCGGGATCCGCGTCGGGGCTGTTGTAGGACGCCAGCTCCGCCGGGCGGGTGTGGGAGATCATGGCCGGGACCCCGGGCTCCTCGCTCAGCCCGGTCGCGCGCAGCCACTGGTCGACACCTGCCGCGGCCGCCGCTTCGTGAGGACTGCGCCGGAACGGGAACGGCATGTAGAGGTGAGCGTCGATGAGCTCCCCCAAGGCGGTCGCGGGCATCACGTCCTGGGCGACGGCCGCCCTGTCCTCATGCGTGGTGGACACCGTTGTCACCGTCCCTCCGGGTCTTCTCCGGCCCGGACGCCGCCGTCGGGGAACCGGGCGC
Source organism: Streptomyces cahuitamycinicus (assembly GCF_002891435.1). GTDB lineage: Bacteria > Actinomycetota > Actinomycetes > Streptomycetales > Streptomycetaceae > Streptomyces > Streptomyces cahuitamycinicus. The sequence continues at coordinate 6,286 of NZ_POUC01000184.1, read as the reverse complement.
GAGCGCCGCGGCGTGCGGCGCGGTGCCGCCCGATGCTTCCGTACGCGCTGTGCAGATCATCGTCAGCGACCTCGGTCCCAGCGTCGCCCCGGGGCGCGGGGGCGCGACGCGCCCGGCCGGATGCCGTAGCCGCCAGCGACCGGCGACGGTCGCGAGGGCCACCGTCATCTCGGCCATGGAGAACAGGTCGCCGATGCACTTGCGGCTGCCCGCGGCGAACGGGATCAGCGCCCCGTGCGGACCGGCGGCGGTCTCGCCCTCCAGCCACCGCTCGGGCAGGAACCGGTCGGGCTCGGGGAACGACGCGGGGTCGTGGTGCAGGAGGTAGGGGCTGTAGAGGACCGTGGTCCCAGGCGGCAGCGGCCGTCCGGCCAGTTCCGTCTCCCGGGTCGTGACCCGCGTGAAGAGCCAGCCGGGCGGGGAGTGGCGCAGCGTCTCGGTGAGGACGGACCGGGTGTAGACCAGGCGCGGCAGGTCGTCGACGTCCGGTAACCGGCCGGCGAGGACGGTGTCGACCTCGGCGTGCAGCCGCCGCTCCACCTCCGGGTGCCGGGCCAGCAGGCTGAAGGCGGAGGCCAGGCACATCGAGGGGCTTTCGGAACCGGTGAGCAGGAGGGACACCAGCTGGTCGTGCACCTCCCGGTCGCTGACCGGGATCCCGCCGTCCCCGGGCTCGGCGGCGGCCAGCAGGAGCCCCAGCAGGTCGTCGCGCGGGGTGTCCCGGCGGCGCTCGGCGACGGCGGCGTCGATGAGTACGCGCACCCGCTCCACCGCACGCCGGTAGCGGCGGTTCGCGGGCGTGGGAAGACGGAACAGGGCGTCGACCGGGACCACCGTGCGGACGAACAAGCCGCGGACGATGGCGGCGAGGCAGTGCCGCACCTCGTCGGCCACGGTGGGGGAGAGCGAGTCGGACAGCAAAAGCCGGCTGATCAGACGGGTCGTCAGGCCCAGCGTGGCCGCGCTGACATCGATGCGCTGCCCACTGCGCCAGTCACTGCACAGTGACTCGGCCTCCTCGGCCATCACATCCGTCTGCGCGGCGACGCCGGCGGGGCGGAAGGTGGGCTGCAGCAGTCGGCGCTGGCGCCGGTGCTGCGCATGGGGGCAGGTCACGACGCCGTCGCCCATCAGCGCCCGCAGCCTCTCGTACTGCGGACCGCCCTTGTCGAACGTGCGGGTGTCCCGGAGCATCCGGTGCACCAGTTCCGGGTGACACACCATCCAGGCCCGCTGAGGACCCAGGCGTATCTCCACGAGATCGCCCTGCGCGGGAAGAGAATTCAAAAACTCCAGCGGCCGACGGAACAAGGCGATACCGTGGCCGATGGATGGGAATATGCCTGGAGCAGTACCAACCGTCCATGCCTGTTCCGATTCAGGAACGCAGCCGTTCATCGAATACCACCTGCTTCAGTCGACCAGGGAAAACGGTGACGTTTCACCGACGTGGCGCTTGCACCATGTCCTGCCCAGTCCAAGCCTCCCGCCGACTTGTCGATCCCTTTCTCCAGGGGGCGCACGGGTGCACAGGGAAGGCGCTGGGGGAATCACTTCCGATGCACGTCCCGAACGGATGGTCTTCTTCCGTCACTCGGGCTTCCGAGGCCTTCCAACGTCTTTTCCGCATATCCGAATCCGGAGAAGAATGCTGTTGTGGGAGGGGCGTCCCGTCCGACGGGCGGACGGGATGCCCCTCCCGGCCCCGCGGTCAGGTGCGGCGGTAACTCTCGGGCGGCGCCAGATACCCGCCCGCCGGCCCGGCTGTCTCGATCACGATCTGGTCGACCGCCATCCCCGGATCCACCATGAACACCCGCAGCACATGCTCACCGGGCGCGGACACCGTCACCCGGGCCGTCAGCTTCTCGACGCCCTCCTCCACGTTTCGGGCCCAAGCGTCGCCCCGGTTGCCGGTGGCGACCGCCTGGCCGGACAGGACCGTCGGCGGCTGGTCGTCGAGGCCGACCGCGAGGCGCCGCTTGCCGCGCTCGTCCAGGGAGGGCAACCGGAACACCGTCACCGGGAACGTGCCGGCCGTGGTGAAACGGACCCGGTACCGCAGCTCCGGTGAGCGGGCGGCGAGGTCCTCGGTGACCGGCTGTGCCGTCGTCGGTACCGCCTCGACGGCGGCCGTACGGCGGCCCAGTCCGCGGACGATCCGCCACCGCGCCCCGCCACGCGGCACCTCGCGGTCGAAGTGCGCGGCGTCGATCGACACATAGCCGTGGGCCTCGACGAAGCCGCGGGCCCGCCGGCGCGCCCGCTCCCCGTCGTCGGCCACGAGCAGCGGCACCTCGATGCTCCGGCCCGCGCCGGTGAAGGTCAGCGTCGGGCGGTGGGTGCCCTGCGGTACCCGCGGCCAGTCGATTTCGGCCCACACCCGGACCTGGTCGGTGAGTTCCCCTCCCGTCGAGCTCAGCCGGATCCACGGGGCGCTCGGCTCGACCCGCCACTCCAGCGGGAGGAAACCGGTGTTGAACACGTCCACGAAGCGGCGGTCCCGGGTGTAGGAGGAGAACGACAGCGGGCGTCCGGCGCCCGTCTCGTTGCCCTCGGCGGCCAGGCCCAGGCCCGACGTCTCCTGCCGGGGGATCCTGGTCACTGCTGGGCGGCCCGGCGCCTTCGGGATCTCGGAGGGGTAGGGGTTGACGATCCCGTCCCACTTCCCGCCCGCGATCACGGTGTTGTAGCGACGGGTGATCGCCTGCTCCTCGGCGTGTGCCGCCTCGGCGAGGTCCGCGAAGCGGTTGGTGCCCGCGCCACGGCCCTGCCGGACGGCGAGCGCGTTGCGGTCCGCCCAGTAGTACTTCAGGTTCATCAAGTACGCCCCGTGAACGGGGTACTCGACCAGCTGGAAGTAAGCGTCCCGGTAGGCCTCGGGCAGCTTCGCGCCCAGCCGCCGCGCACGGTCCAGCAACTGCTCGTAGTCCGTCATGCGTCGGCCCGCCTCGTCGCCGTGGTGCACCGTCGAGAAGACCGCCTTGTCGATGAACTCCGGGCGCCGCTGCGCCGCCAGGCGGTAGTACTCGGTGCGGATCGCGGCGATCTCCGAGCCGTATCTCCGGCCGAACTGGAGCCCGGCCCACTCCACGAGGAAGTCCTCGACGTCGCCGGGGCCCCAGCGGTCCACGTCCCACGCCATGTCCAGGCAGAAGGACAGACCCGTCTCGATCGACTTGAGGTCGCCCACGTTGAAGATCCACATGCGGTCCACCTGGTGCTCGTGGACCCGGCGCAGCTCCTGCCACACCTTGCTCAGCTGGGTGGTGTCCAGCCACAGATAGCTCCGGGGGCGTCCCCAGTAGGAGAGGTGGTAGTAGATGCCGTTGCCGCCGGGGCGGCGGCGCTCGGACTCGTCCGGGAGCTGGCGCATGTTGCCGTGGTTGTCGTCCGGCCAGATCAGCGTCACGGCGTCGGGCACCTCGACGCCCGCGTTGTACAGCTCCAGGACCTCCTTGTACGGGATGAAGATCTGCGGCTCGGCCGCCGGGCCCACCTCCTCGGCCAGGATGCGGCGCTGGTCGGCGATGATGTCGTTCATCACCACGACCTTCTCCGGGATGGTGGTGGCGTGTCTGGTCTCCAGCGCGGAGTCGTGCAGACCACGCATGCCGATCGTCCAGCTGCTCTCGTAGGCGGCGTTCTGGCGGGCCCGGGCCCGCCAGTAGTCGGAGATGACGGACGGGTTCACCGTGTAGTCGTAGAGCGGCAGTGTGCCGTCGGGGTTGCGGTGCTCCTCGGCCCACGGCTGCCACTCGTGGACGCCGTTGCGCAGCATGGCCTCGGGGTGGCTGGAGCCCACCACGATGCCGTAGCGGTCGGCCAGTTCGGGGTTCTCGCGGTGCTTGTTGAAGAAGTCGGAGTAGGGGTGCATCGCGGGCCAGAGGTAGTTGGCCTTGAGGCGGAGCAGCAGCTCGAAGACCCGCTCGTAGGTTCTGGGGCCGATGTGCTTGTCCGGCTCCAGGGTGCGGTGGGACCAGGTGGTGAGGTTCTGCTCGTCGTTGATGAAGACGCCCCGGTAACGCACGGCGGGTTCCCGGCGGACGAGGGGACCCGCCGGGACCGTCACCGTGTCGCGGCGGACCACGGGGACGTCGGCCCACCAGTACCAGGGCGAGACGCCGATGCGTTCCGAGGTGTCGTAGACGCCGTAGACCGTGCCGCGACGGTCGCTTCCGGCGATGACCAGGGCGCGCCCCACACCGGGCAGCGGGCGGTCCACGACCTGGGTGACGGACGCCTCCCAGCGGCCCTTCACCCGTGAGACGTCCAGGCGTCGTTGTCCGATGAGCCGGTCGATCACCGGGCTCGCACCGATCGTGCCCACCAGGACCAGGAGTTCGGCGCGCGGCGGCACGGTGTGCAGCAGCCTCGGTCGCACTCCGCCGACACGCTCCACATCGGCCTGGAGGTCACCGGCCGCGCGGATGACGGCCGGGTCGTCCGCCGCGTCCACGAACACGTCCACGGCGGTGCCGTCCCGGAGCAGGGGGAAGTCGGGGCGGCGGACCGAGGGGGCGGCCTCGGCGGCGGTCACGGGAAGCAGGGGAGCGGCGCCGGCGGCTGCCATCCCCCGTAAGAAGGACTTGCGGGTCACGGACGGGAACGACGGTCTCTGCGGCACTGGACACTGCCTTTCCGCGCCGGCTCCGCGGCGGTTCCTCGTACGGGCCGTCGGCGGGGCTGCGCGCACTGGGGATTGGCATGGGCAGGCTAGAAAGCGCTTGCCGTTGCACCCTAGGCGAGCTGTGCGAGGGCGTCCAGATGGGGGCGGTGGGTCCACTGGTGCGCCGCGGCCGCCACCGGAGTCGCCGCCGACGACGCGCTGTGCGGCGGCATTTGACGAGGCGGACCCTGTCGGGCAGCCCGGCGGTGATCAGTAGGCCGGCGCCTGCCTCACTCCCCACGGGGCGTAACTTGCCTGGACGACGTGCGGGCCCGGGCAGCCTCCCTCCGGCTCCGGCCGGACGCCTTCGCCGCCGTGTTCCCGGACCGGATCGAGGCGAACAAGCTGGTGCAGCGCGCTGTACGCCCGCTGGGACGCGCACCCGGGCGAGCGCCCCTGACCTGGCCAGGGGAGTCCGGCCGGCCCTGGACCGCGTCACCCCCGGGCTGCCGGCCGCGCTGCGGGACACGGAGCGCATCCGGACCTTGCCGGCGTGCGGCCCGCGCCTGGCCGCCGCAGTCGGCTGGTCCGCGTACACCCACCGGCTCGACGTCCTGCACCTGGAGGGGCCGGGGCGGGCACTGCCGTCGGTGTGCGCCGCCCCCTGACAAGCCCCCGTCGTTCAGGAAGAACCGTCGGCCTCGACGAAGCGGGCCAGGTTCGCCAGCGCCATGCGCGTGCCCGTCTCGTTGTCGGCGGCGGGCACGGCGTCGGGGATGCCCTCGTGGACCATGAGGACGTCGGTGCCGCCGCCCCGCGCGTCGGTCAGCGTGGTCGTCAGCGTCATGGCGCCGCGCAACGCGGGGTCGGCGGCCTCGAACTCCAGCACCTCGACCACCTGCTCGTCCGGCACCAGCCGCGCGAAGTGGCCATGGTAGGTGTCGGTGTTCGCGGCCGACTTCCCCGAGGCGTCCGGAGCCTCATAGGTGAGCGAGACACGGAAACTGCCGCCCTCGCGGGCGTCGAACTCGTGCACCTCGCCGCTCATCCCGTCCGGTACCCGCCAGCGCGCGATCGCCTGGGCACTCACCAGCGCCCGGTAGACGGCGGCACGGGGAGCGTCGACATGGCCGGAGACCCGGGACGTGTACATGGCCCCACCCTAGGTCGTGTGCTCCGCCCCGTTCGGCAAGGGCGGTTCCGCGTCCAGGCGGTGCAGTTCCTCGTCGGTGAGGAGGCGGGAGCGCAGCAGGAAGCGGACGCCCTCCGGAGCCTCCAGCGAGAAGCCGCTGCCCCGGCCGGGCACGACGTCAACGGTCAGATGGGTGTGCGACCAGTACGTGAACTGGTCCGCGCTCATCCAGAACGGGGTGTCCCCGGCCACGTGCCCCAGCAGGACGTCCGAGGCACCGACCCGGAACTCGCCGCGCGGGTAGCACATCGGAGCGCTGCCGTCGCAACAGCCGCCGGACTGGTGGAACATCACCGGCCCGTGCGTCCTGGTCAGCCGCCGCAGCAGTTCCTCCGCGGCGGGGGTCAGTTCGACGCGTCCAGTGCGTACGGTCATGTGTTCCTCCTGACGGTGACGGCGGGGTCGGGAACCGGTCCGTATCGCGAGTCGTCCAGTATCCGCCCGAGGACGGGCGGATACTGGACGACTCGCGATACGGACCGGTT
>NZ_POUC01000183.1 GCF_002891435.1 Streptomyces cahuitamycinicus | reverse complement strand
CCGCCACCCTCCGATGGTCCTCCGACAAAGGCTGGGTCGACCGGCCCACGGCCGAGCCCCCCGAGGCCGCCTCGATGCCGACACTCGCCCAGCTGACCACGGCGGAGCAGCGGTGGGCCGACCGCGAGGAGGACATCACCACCGTCGGCGGCGATTCCTTCGAGGTCGGACAGGTCTTCGCGCGGCGCTGGGTGGAGCGCCTCGGAGACCAGGGCCACCTGCAGAAACTGTCCGGTATGTACCCGCGCATCCCGCACCGCGTCGACGGGGAGCTGCTGCGTTACGCCGCCCGGTTCGGCCTGCTCGCCCACAAGGACGACCAGATCGACGAGCGGGACCGGTACGCCATCCGGGCCGGGTTCTGGCGGGAGATCAGCGTGCGCACGGGCGTGGAGCACCCACCCCTCGACGACTGAGGATCCCTCGGTTCTTCGCCGGCGGAATTCCCGGTACGGACCGACCCGAGGGCGGGCCCGGGGCGCCGACCCCGTAGTCTCGTCCCTTGTGAGTAAGCGCGCGGCACAGGCATTTCGGCACGATGGTGACGTCGTGTGCGCGGTGCGCGGGCTGACCAAGACCTATCCGGCGGTCCGAGGCCGGCGCGGCACGCCCGGAACCCCCGAGGTCCGGGCCACCGACGACGTGACGCTCGACATCCGCCGCGGCGAGATCTTCGGCCTGCTCGGGCCGAACGGCGCCGGCAAGTCCACCCTCGTACGGCAGCTCACCGGGTTGATGCGGCCCGACCGCGGCGGCGTGGAGATCCTCGGGCACGACATCGTGCGCCACCCCGAGCGGGCCGCTCGGATCCTCGCCTACCTCGGGCAGGAGTCGACCGCCCTCGACGAGCTGACCGTGTCGCTCGCCGCCGAGACCACCGGGCGGCTGCGCGGCATGGACGTACGACGGGCACGGGCCGAGCGGGACGCCGTCCTGGACGAACTGGGGCTCGCGCCGCTCGCCGGGCGGCCGCTGAAGAAGCTCTCCGGGGGCCAGCGGCGCCTGGCGTGCTTCGCCGCGGCCCTGGTGGGGGAGCGGCCGCTGCTCGTGCTCGACGAGCCGACCACCGGCATGGACCCGGTGGCACGGCGGGCCGTGTGGTCCGCCGTGGACCGGCGCCGGGCCGAGCGTGGGACGACCGTGCTGCTCGTCACCCACAACGTCATCGAGGCCGAGACGGTGCTGGACCGGGTGGCCGTCCTCGACCGGGGGCGGGTGATCGCCTGCGACACCCCCGTCGGGCTCAAGGAGCGCGTCGCCGGTGAGGTGCGCGTCGACCTGGTGTGGCGGGAGGCGGCTCCGCTGCACGTGCCCGAGGTGGCCGCGCTGAAGGACCGCGTCGTGGAGTCGGGCCGCCGCTGGACGCTCCGGCTCGGGCCCGAGGAGGCGCGTGCGGTCGTGGCGACCGTCACCGGCGGGGCCGCCTTCGCCGCCCTGGACGACTTCACCCTGACCACGCCGAGCCTGGAGGACGTGTACCTCGCCCTCGGCGGTGCCGTCCAGCAGGGGCTGGTGAAGGTGTGAGCACGAGGGCGCCGGGCGCGCGGGCCGTGAGCACACCGGCCGCCGCATACGTACCGAACAGGCGACTGCCGCAGTGGACCCCAGCGAAGGGAAGCAGCGCGACGTGAGTGTCGTACCCGCCGAAGTCCTGCCGGGCAGTGCCCTGGCCGTGGAGGAGCCCGCCGCGTGCGCGGCCGAGCTCGGACCTCGGGCGCGGCTGTGGCCGTCGCTGGCGGCCGTGTACCGGGCCCAGCTGTCCCGGGCGAGGGTGGCGCGGATCCCGCTGCTGTTCGTGGCGACCTTCCAGTCGGTCGGGATCATGATCCTGATGCGCGGGGTCGTGGACGACGGGGCGGAGGCGCAGGCCGTCGTCGCCGGGTCGTCGGTCCTCGTCGTGGCCTTCGTCGCGCTGAACCTGCTCGCGCAGTACTTCGGGCAGCTGCGGGCCAGCGGCGGGCTCGACCACTACGCCACGCTGCCGGTGCCGCCGGCGGCCGTGGTGCTGGGCGCGGCGGGCGCGTACGCGTCGTTCACCGTGCCCGGGACCGTCGTGACCGCGGTGTTCGGCTGTGTGCTGTTCGGACTGCCGATGGCCCATCTGTGGATCCTCATGGCGGTGATCCCGCTGGCGGGCGCCGCGCTGGCCGGGCTCGGTGCGGCGCTGGGGCTGCTCGCGCCCCGGCCGGAACTGGCCACGCTGCTCGGGCAGCTGGGCATGTCGGCGGCGCTGCTGCTGGGCGTGCTGCCGGCGGACCGGATGCCTCAGGCCGTGCGCTTCACGCGGGACCTGCTGCCGTCGACGTACGGCGTTGAGGCCTTCGCGCGGACGTTCGGACCGCACCCCGACTGGGCCTTCGTGCTCGGTGACCTCGCCGTGTGCGGCGTCGTGGGCGTCGTCTCGCTGGCCGTGGCGACCTGGGCCTACCGCCGGGCGGCCGTTCGGTGAGTGAGGAGGGGTCGTCCGGTGACGCGGCACACAGGCGGGCCTGGCACGATGGCAGGGTGACCGCACCACTGACTCCGCCACCGCCGCCGCATGAACACTCCGCACAGGGTTCATGGCAGCCGCCGGCCGCCGGGCCCGCGGCGCCCGGGTCCCAGCACGCCGAGTACGCCGGGCACGGCTGGTACGGACAGGACGGCCCCGGGATGAAGACGGAACTGCGGGAGGCCGCCGTGATCGCGGTGGCCGTGGCGCTCAGCGGGCTGCTGCTCGGAGTGCTGTGGTGGTGGCTCGCGCCGCACGTGCCGCTCGTCGGCGACGTGGTGGAGAAGAACTGGGTGGTCTACCTCAAGGACACCGAGGGGGAGCAGGGCATCGGGGTGGACGGCACCTTCACGCTCCTCGGGCTGGCCTTCGGGGCCGTCAGCGCGCTGGTCGTCTTCCTGCTGCGGCGGCGCGGAGGTGTGCCGCTGGTGGTGGGGCTGGCCCTCGGAGGGCTGCTCGGCTCGCTGCTCGCCTGGCGGGTCGGGGTGTGGCTCGGGCCTGCCGAGGACGTGATCGCGCACGCTCGGGCCGTCGGGCGGGGCGTGACCTTCGACGCCCCCCTGAAGCTGGGCGCCAAGGGGGCGTTGCTGGCCTGGCCGCTCGCCGCGCTGGTCCTGCACCTCGGGCTCATGGCGTTGTTCGGGCCCCGGGATCCGGAACCGGAATTCGCGGCCGGGCCGTACCAGGAGCCGTCCGCGGCTAACGGCCGATAGGCGCCAGAACCGCCCCGGTCAGCTGCCGCGGGTCCTCCGGGGCGAGCTCCACCCGTGCCAGGAGCCGTCTGCGGCTAGCGGCCGATAGGCGCCAGAACCGCCCCGGTCAACCGCCGCAGGTCCTCCGGGGTGAGCTCCACCTCCAGGCCCCTCCTGCCCGCCGACACGCAGATCGTCGCGTGCGCCGCGGCGGATGCGTCGAGGACCGTCGGCAGCTTCCTGCGCTGGCCCAGGGGCGAGATGCCGCCCCGGACGTAGCCCGTCGTGCGCTCCGCCAGGGCCGGGTCGGCCATCGCCGCGCGCTTGCCGCCCACGGCCGCCGCAAGGGCCTTCAGGTCCAGCCGGCCCGCCACCGGGACCACCGCGACCGTCAGGATGCCGTCGACGTCAGCGACCAGGGTCTTGAACACGCGGTCCGGACAGACGCCCATGGCCTCGGCCGCCTCCTCGCCGTAGGAGGAGTGCGCGGGGTCGTGGTCGTAGGAGTGGACCGTGTACGCCGTGCCCGCCGCCGTGAGGGCCACCGTCGCGGGGGTGCCGCCTGGCTGCTGCTTCTTCGACTTCTTCGCCATGCCGATCCGCTCAGTTCAGACTCATCGGGCCGCGCGTCAGCTCCGACGCGGGCAACGACGGCAGACTACGGATGATCGCCGTCTCCGAGCGAAGGAGTTTTCAGCTCGTCGCGCAGGCGGGACGCCGTGTCCGGGGCCTGGAGCAGACGCTGCTTGGCCGGGGTGTCCAGCATCATCGCGGCCGCGACGAGGTACGACACCACGCCCGGCTCGTCCGGCAGTTCGGCCCCCGTCGCCAGGGACCGCTCCCGCGCCCCGGCCAGCCGCTTCTGGTACTGGCGGAAGGACCGCAGCACCCCTTCGGCCAACGGCGCGGCCTCGTCGCCCGGTTCCTCCTCCAGCGGCTCCAGCTCGGCCGTCAGGAAGGGCCCGGACGCCTCGACCGACAGCAGCTTCACCCGGGTCGTGCCGGTCGCCAGCACCTCGAAGGAGCCGTCGGTGCGCTCCCGGATCGTCGCCGCGTCCGCGATACAGCCCACCTTGTGGAACGCCTTGACCGGGTCCGTGCCGAAGCCGGCCGCCGGTCCCCGCTCGGGCAGGGCCGTCGGGTCGGGCATGCCGGGCGCGGTCGAGGCCACCTCGTGGCCGTCGCGGATCGCCACGACGGCGAACCGGCGCGGTTCGTCCTCGGACGTCTTCAGCAACTCGCGCATCATGGCGCGATACCGCTCCTCGAAGACGTTGAGCGGGAGCACGAGCCCCGGGAACAGCACCGAGTTCAGGGGGAAGAGGGGGAGCCGGACGGTGGTCACGACGCAAAAGCCTAATGGTCGCCGGGACGGACTGGCCCGCCCCGTTCACTCCGTGGATGCCAGGAGGGGTTCACGGCCGCCCCGACCTGGATGTCCTCGCGCACCCGAAGGAAGTGCCCGAGGGGGTCGTCCGACACCCGCTCCCAGGGGAAAGAGGTGGCGTACGGGCCGTTCAGGCGCAGCTGCTCGGTGGCGTCCTGCCAGCGCTCCAGGCGCACCAGGACGAAGATCAGCAGGTTGCGCATCCGGGCCGGCCAGGGGTCGGCCGCCGGCAGCCGCGGGGAGAGCGCGATCGCCCGGTCGGCCGCCGTGTCCAGCCGCTCGCGGGGGATCTCGGGCCCGCAGCCGTCGGTGAGATAGCCGAAGGCCGCCCGCAGCGGCAGGGCCTGGACGAGCGCGCCGGCGGGAGCGTCCTGGGCGGCCCGGTCGGCGAAGTCGAAGCACTCGCGGTGCGAGCCGTGCCAGTAGGTGGCCAGGTAGCGCAGGGCCGCCACATGGCACCCGTAGTGGTGCGGGGCACGGCGGACGGCCGCCGCCCACAGTTCCTCGAAGTAGGTGTGCCCGGCCTGTGCGCCCCGGGCGTGGTCGAGCGCGAGTCGCCACGGCACCGGGTCCCGCTGGTCGCCCCTGGCCGCGGCCGTGATCAGCGGGCTCACCTCGCGCAGCAGCTCGGCCCGGGCCGGTGACTGCCAGGCGCGGTCCACCGCCAGCTGGGCCCCGACCAGGAGCGCGTCGGGGTCCTGCGGGGCGGTGGCGAGCCAGGCGTCCAGCCATTCGGGCCGCGAGCGTGCGAAGGCGGCCAGCCGGGTGACGTACCGGTCGCGCCGCTCCCACTCGGCTGCCGCGCGCGTGGCCAGGAGCAGCGCGGCGGCCGGGCCGTGGTCGCCCCGGGCGGCGGCGACCAGGGCCGGACTCAGCCGGGCGTCGGGTGCGTCGAGCAGCACCTCGTCGTCGGTGCGCGGCTCGCCGACGAGGTGGGGGGCGGGCCTTGCCATCCGGCTCGCGCGGATGAACGGGAGCTGCATTGCCATGGTGCCGACCATTGAAGGTCGGCTGGTCGTGACGGCGCCAGACTGTTCATGGAACCTACGGAAAGTTGTACATCCGATGGTCAAGAGAGCGTAAAACCATGACGGTTCCATAACTGTGACCACACCAGCACCATCAGTTTCGCCGCAGCAGCCGCGTCGCGCCCGCCGCCACCGTCGTCGCCAGGACCCAGCCCAGCAGGATCATCGCCGCCGCCAGCCACTGCCAGCCCCCGCGCAACTGCCAGAAGCCCACCTGGCCCAGGTCGATGACCGGCAGCAGCAGGTCGAGGGTGAAGAGCGTGGGGTTCCACTCCGGGTGCTCGCCCCGCTTCATCGGCGGATGCCCGGCCCGAGCGAACGCCAGGGACCCCGCCGCCCACAGCACCGCCATCCACACCGCGGCCCGGCCCGGCCGGTATCCGTAGGCGACCGTCCAGTCCTGCGCGTACCCCCAGAGCTTGGCCGCCATCGGCAGGCTCTCGCGATGCCGGCGCTGCTTGGCGAGCAGCACCTCCCGGGCGTCCTCGTCCTCGCCGCCGGCCCGCAGTACGGCCGCGAGCCGCTCGTACGGCTCCGGGTTGTACTCGGCGGTCGCCGCGGCCACCCAGTCCAGCCGCTCGGCCAGCGGGAACGGCCCGCGCGGCACGAGGTTCTCGTAGGCGAAGCCGCCCATGTGCAGCCGCCCGGGGCCCGGCCAGGCGTCCGCCCGGTCCATCAGGTTGACGACCCTCGCCCCGGACAGCACCACCCGGCCGCGCGCCGGCTGCTCCCCGAGGAACCGCAGCTCCGGCGTCTGCACCCGGCGCAGCGACAGCTCCTGGTCGTCCGTGAGGGTGAACCGGGCCTGCTCGAAGTCGACGGCGTCGCCGAACCGGCCGTCGTCCAGCCGGATCCCGCCCTCGCACGCGAAGCGCTGGATCCGCGTCCCCCGCGCCGGGGTCATCCCGCTCATCGCCTGGGCGCCGACCCCCGCCGGTGTCAGATACAGGCTGCGCTCGACGGTCAGCTGCGGGGCGTTCAGCGCGAGCCGCTCGAAGGGATGGGACAGACGCGCCCCGCGCAGGCTCAGGGAGACGCCGATGGTGGCGGCGCGCAGGCTCAGCTCGCCGTGCGACTCCAGCAGCTCGGCCTGTAGGTCCTGGCCGACGGTCAGGCCGTCCGCCGCGATCGACCGGCCGCTGTGGTCCCGGTGCGCGATCGCCTGGTTGAGCATCAGGTCCGTGCCGATCTGCGCGTCCGTGAGCCGGATGCCGTGGTGGAAGCGGCAGCGCGGCAGATGGAGATCACCCTCCGTTTGCACCCGGGCCGCCTCCAGCCGCGGCACGGAGCAGTCCACCATCCGCAGGGTGGTGAAGCGGGCCTCCGGCAGCAGTACGTCCTGCTCGAACCGGCACCGGCGCATCTCGACGTAGGGCACGACGGTGCCGCCCGCGAGGTCCAGCGAGCCGCTGACCCGCACGCCGATCAGCTTCAGCGACGACACGCGGCCGGCCAGGGCGGGCGGGCCGTCGAGGAGCAGCCAGCACACGACCCGGGCCCGGACGGTCCGCTCCTCGCCCCACGGACGGCCGCCGTGCGGATCGTCCTCCAGGGCGTCGCCGCTGCTCAGGTCGTACACGGTGCCGTTGCGGAAGGCCTGCCACATGCCGGTCTCGGTCGCGGTCAGGTCGTCGGGCGGATCCCCGGCACGGACGCCGGCCCCCTCGGTCACAGCTTTTCCATCCTCCCCGGGTACTCGCGGGTCACTTACCTCGTACACCTGTTCATGCCCACTGTGTGACGCGCCGAACACGCAAAGTGAAGGAGATCCTCCGCGTTCCCGCGGGTTTCTGTATCAGCCATTGATACGCGCGAACGGCGCCTCACCCGGGTCTGAGAGAATTGGGCACGTGATCTCCCGAATCGATCTGCGCGGCGATGCCCTTGTCGACGGCCCCGCCCTGCGTGACCTGCTGCCCCGAGCCGACTTCGACGTAGCGGCCGCCCTGGAGAAGGTGCGTCCGATCTGCGAGGACGTGCATCATCGGGGCGACGCGGCGCTGATCGACGCCGCCGAGCGGTTCGACGGGGTCCGGCTCGACCAGGTCCGGGTGCCGGCCGCAGCGCTCACGCGCGCGCTGGAGGAGCTCGACCCGGCCGTACGCGCCGCCCTGGAGGAGTCCATCCGCCGCGCCCGGATCGTCCACCGCGAGCAGCGCCGCGAGACGCGCACCACCCAGGTCGTGCCCGGCGGCAGCGTCACCGAGAAGTGGGTGCCGGTCGATCGCGTCGGGCTCTACGCGCCCGGAGGCCGGTCCGTGTACCCGTCGTCCGTGATCATGAACGTGGTGCCCGCGCAGGAGGCCGGCGTCGGATCCGTCGCGCTCGCCTCACCCGCCCAGGCCGGCTTCGGCGGCCTGCCGCACCCGACGATCCTCGCCGCCTGCGCGCTGCTCGGCGTCGACGAGGTGTACGCCGCCGGCGGCGCCACGGCCGTCGCGATGTTCGCCTACGGTACCGAGTCCTGCGCCCCCGCGAACATGGTCACCGGCCCCGGCAACATCTGGGTCGCCGCAGCCAAGCGCTACTTCACCGGCAGGATCGGCATCGACGCCGAGGCCGGGCCGACCGAGATCGCGGTCCTCGCCGACGACACGGCCGACCCGGTGCACGTCGCCTCCGACCTGATCAGCCAGGCCGAGCACGACCCGCTGGCCGCCGCCGTCCTCGTCACCGACTCCGTCGAGCTCGCCGACGCTGTCGAGAAGGAACTGGAGCCGCAGGTCGCGGCCACCAGGCACGTCGACGACCGGATCGTCCCGGCCCTGTCCGGCAGGCAGTCCGCGATCGTGCTGGTCGACGGTGTCGACGAGGGCCTCAAGGTGGTCGACGCGTACGGCGCCGAGCACCTGGAGATCCAGACGGCCGACGCCGCCGCCGTCGCCGACCGGGTCCGCAACGCCGGCGCGATCTTCATCGGCCCCTGGGCCCCGGTCTCCCTCGGCGACTACGCGGCCGGCTCCAACCACGTCCTGCCCACCGGCGGCTGCGCCTGCCACTCCTCGGGCCTGTCCGTCCAGTCCTTCCTGCGCGGCATCCACATCGTCGACTACACGCGGGACGCGCTGGCGGACGTCGCGCACCACGTGGTCACGCTGGCCGAGGCGGAGGACCTGCCGGCCCACGGCGCGGCGATCAAGGCGAGGTTCGACTGGAAGGTTCCCCAGGGCAAGTGAACGACGTACGCATCGACGATCTCCCCGTACGGGACGAGCTGCGCGGCAAGTCCCCCTACGGCGCGCCCCAGCTGGACGTCCCCGTACGGCTGAACACCAACGAGAACCCCTACCCACTGCCCGAGCCGCTGGTCGAACGGATCGCCGAGCGGGTGCGCGAGGCGGCCCGCAACCTCAACCGCTACCCGGACCGGGACGCGGTCGATCTGCGCACTCAGCTCGCGAAGTACCTCACCGACACCTCCGGCCATGAAGTCGGCGTGGCCGACGTCTGGGCGGCCAACGGCTCCAACGAGGTCATCCAGCAACTGCTGCAGACCTTCGGCGGACCGGGCCGCACGGCCATCGGCTTCGAGCCGTCGTACTCGATGCACGGCCTCATCTCGCGCGGCACGGGCACCGGCTGGATCTCCGGCCCCCGCAACGAGGACTTCACCATCGACCTCGCCGCCGCCCGGAAGGTCATCGCCGAGAACCAGCCGGACGTCGTCTTCATCACGACCCCCAACAACCCCACCGGCACCGCCGTCCCGCCCGAGACGGTCCTCGCGCTGTACGAGGCCGCGCAGGCGGCGAAGCCCTCGATGGTGGTGATCGACGAGGCGTACATCGAGTTCAGCCACGGCGACTCCCTGCTGCCGCTGCTGGCGGGCCGCCCGAACCTCGTCGTCTCCCGCACGATGTCGAAGGCCTTCGGCGCGGCGGGCCTGCGCCTGGGCTACCTCGCGGCGCACCCCGCCGTCGTCGACGCCGTCCAGCTGGTCCGGCTGCCCTACCACCTGTCGGCCGTGACCCAGGCGACCGCCCTGGCCGCGCTGGAGCACACCGACACGCTGTTGGGCTATGTCGAACAGCTCAAGACCGAACGGGACCGCCTGGTCACCGAACTGCTGGCGATCGGCTACGAGGTGACCGCGTCGGACGCGAACTTCGTGCAGTTCGGCCGGTTCGAGGACTCCCACGAGGCCTGGCGGAAGATCCTCGACCGGGGCGTCCTGGTCCGGGACAACGGCGTGCCCGGCCGGCTCCGGGTCACCGCCGGAACCCCCGAAGAGAACGACGCGTTCCTCGACGCGGTACGTGCACTGAAGAAGGAGCAGAGTTCATGAGCCGCACCGGACGCGTGGAGCGGACGACCAAGGAGACCTCGGTCCTCGTCGAGATCGACCTCGACGGCACCGGCAAGACGGAGATCTCCACCGGCGTCGGCTTCTACGACCACATGCTCGACCAGCTCGGCCGGCACGGTCTGTTCGACCTCACCGTGAAGACCGAGGGCGATCTGCACATCGACTCGCACCACACCATCGAGGACACCGCCCTCGCCCTGGGCGCCGCCTTCAAGCAGGCCCTCGGCGACAAGGTGGGCATCTACCGCTTCGGCAACTGCACGGTCCCCCTGGACGAGTCCCTCGCCCAGGTCACCGTCGACTTGTCCGGCCGCCCCTACCTCGTGCACACCGAGCCCGAGAAGATGGCGCCGATGATCGGCGAGTACGACACCACCATGACCCGGCACATCCTGGAATCCTTCGTGGCCCAGGCGCAGATCGCCCTGCACGTGCACGTGCCCTACGGACGCAACGCGCACCACATCGTGGAGTGTCAGTTCAAGGCGCTCGCCCGGGCCCTGCGGTACGCGTCCGAGCGCGACCCGCGCGCGGCCGGCATCCTCCCGTCCACGAAGGGCGCCCTGTGAACGGCACGTCGACCCTGCTGATCGTCGTCGGTCTCTTCCTCGCCGGCGGGATCTACTCCTTCATCAAGCAGAAGATGCCCAAGGGCCTGATCGTGCTGCTGTCGATCGGCGCCGCGATGTGCCTGGCGGCCGGAGTCGTGAGGCTGGAGGTGTGGAATTGAGCGCCCCTCGGAAGAACGTGGTGGTCTTCGACTACGGCTTCGGCAACGTCCGTTCCGCCGAGCGCGCCCTCGCCCGCGCCGGGGCCGACGTCGAGATCACGCGCGACTACGACAAGGCCATGAACGCCGACGGCCTGCTCGTGCCCGGCGTCGGTGCCTTCGCCTCCTGCATGGCGGGCCTGCGCGAGGCGCGCGGCGACTGGATCGTCGACCGCCGGCTGTCCGGCGGCCGCCCGGTCATGGGCATCTGCGTCGGCATGCAGATCCTCTTCGCGCGCGGCATCGAGCACGGCGTGGAGAGCGAGGGCCTCGACGAGTGGCCCGGCTCGGTCGAGCCGCTCCAGGCCCAGGTCGTGCCCCACATGGGCTGGAACACCGTCGAGGCGGCGCCCGGTTCGCGGCTGTTCGCAGGCCTAGACGCGGACGCCCGCTTCTACTTCGTGCACTCCTACGCCGTGCACGACTGGTCGCTGGAGACGCTCAACCCGGCGATCGAGGCCCCCAAGGTCACCTGGTCCACCCACGGCAAGCCGTTCGTCGCGGCCGTCGAGAACGGCGCCCTGTGGGCCACGCAGTTCCACCCCGAGAAGTCCGGCGACGCCGGAGCCCAGCTCCTCACCAACTGGATCGGAACACTGTGAGCAAGCTCGAACTCCTCCCCGCCGTGGACGTCCGGGACGGCCAGGCCGTCCGCCTGGTGCACGGCGAGTCCGGCTCGGAGACCTCCTACGGCTCCCCGCTGGAGGCCGCCCTCGCCTGGCAGCGCTCCGGCGCCGAGTGGCTGCACCTGGTCGACCTGGACGCCGCGTTCGGCACCGGGAACAACCGCGAGCTCATCGCCGAGGTCGCGAACGCGATGGACATCAAGGTGGAGCTGTCCGGCGGCATCCGCGACGACGACACCCTCGCTGCCGCCCTCGCCACCGGTTGCAAGCGCGTCAACCTGGGCACGGCCGCCCTGGAGACCCCGGAGTGGGTCGCCAAGGTCATCGCCGAGCACGGCGACAAGATCGCGGTCGGTCTCGACGTCCGCGGCACGACCCTGCGCGGCCGCGGCTGGACCCGCGACGGCGGCGACCTCTACGAGACGCTGGAGCGCCTCGACAAGGAGGGCTGCGCCCGGTACGTCGTCACCGACATCGCCAAGGACGGCACCCTCCAGGGGCCGAACCTGGAACTGCTGCGCAACGTCTGCGCCGCCACCGACCGCCCGGTCGTGGCCTCCGGCGGGGTTTCCTCGCTCGACGACCTGCGAGCCATCGCCGGCCTCGTCCCGCTCGGTGTCGAGGGCGCCATCGTCGGGAAAGCGCTGTACGCGAAGGCATTCACCCTGGAAGAGGCCTTGGAGGCTGTGTCGTCATGACCGTAACGCGTGTGCAGAGCGGAAGTCCCTGGGAAGAATCCTTCGGTTTTGCACGCGCCGTAGCGGCGGGCGACCGTGTGCTGGTAGCGGGCACGACCGCCTTCAAGGGCGACGTCCTCTACGGCGAGGGCGACCCGTACGAGCAGACCAAGGTGGCCTTCACCACCGCCCTGGAGGCGATCGGCGAGTTCGGGCTCACCCCCGAGTCCGTGATCCGCACCCGTGTGTGCCTGGCACACGCCCGGGACGTCGACGCGGTGGGCCGGGCCCACAAGGAACTGTTCGACACCGTACGCCCGGTCACGACCCTGCTGATCGTGCAGGGCTTCATGGACTCCCGGGTCCTGGTGTCGGTGGAAGTGGAAGCATTCAGAGGGACACCCTCAGAGGAACACTAGAGGAGCACGATTCATGACCCTGGCGGTCCGAGTCATCCCCTGCCTGGACGTGGACAACGGCCGGGTCGTCAAGGGCGTCAACTTCCAGAACCTGCGCGACGCGGGCGACCCCGTCGAGATGGCCAAGGTGTACGACGCCGAGGGCGCCGACGAGCTGACGTTCCTGGACATCACCGCCTCGTCGGGCAACCGCGAGACCACGTACGACGTCGTGCGCCGCACGGCCGAGCAGGTGTTCATCCCGCTCACCGTCGGCGGCGGCGTCCGTACCCCCGAGGACGTGGACAAGCTGCTGCGGGCGGGCGCGGACAAGGTCGGCGTCAACACCGCCGCCATCGCCCGCCCCGACCTGATCCGCGAGATCGCCGAGCGCTTCGGCCGCCAGGTCCTCGTCCTGTCGGTGGACGCCCGCCGCACCGGGTCGGGCTCCTTCGAGGTGACCACCCACGGAGGCCGCGAAGGCACCGGCATCGACGCCGTCGAATGGGCGCACCGGGCCGCGGAACTCGGCGCGGGCGAGATCCTGCTCAACTCGATGGACGCGGACGGCACCAAGGACGGCTACGACCTGGAGATGATCCGGGCGGTCCGGGGGCACGTCACGGTCCCGGTCATCGCCTCGGGCGGCGCCGGCCGGCTCACCGACTTCCCCCCGGCCGTCGAGGCCGGCGCGGACGCGGTGCTGGCCGCGTCGGTGTTCCACTTCGGCGACCTGCGCATCGGCCAGGTCAAGGAGACGCTGCGGGGGGCGGGTCACCCGGTGCGGTGACACCCCCGTCCGCCGGGAGCCCCGGCCGCGCGCCGCGGCCGGGGCTTTCCCACGCCCTCAGATGCCAAGCTGCTTCGACTCCTGGAGCTTCGCGATCGCGTTCTCGTCGCCGTCCAGGCCGACCTTGGCCGCGCTCTGCCGGCCGTAGGAGAACAGGACCAGTTCGGACGGCTCGCCGGTCACGGTGACCACCGGGGCGCCGCGGTGCGCGACCGCCGTCTGGCCGTCGGGGCGGCGCAGGACCAGGCCCGTCGGGACGCCGCGGCCCATCAGCCGGGCGGTGCGCTCCAGACGGGACCACAGGGCGTCCTGGAAGACCGGGTCGAGATCGCGCGGCGACCAGTCGGGCTGGGCGCGGCGCACGTCCTCGGTGTGGACGTAGAACTCGATGATGTTCGACGCCTCGTCGACCGGCTTCAGGGAGAAGGGGGAGAAACGCGGAGGGCCCGTACGGATCAGCTGGATCAGCTCCTCGTACGGCTTGTCGGTGTACTCCGCCATCACCTTGTCCAGGCGCGCCGCGAGCTGCTTGATCAGCATCCCGCCGGCGGCGTCCGGACGGCGTTCGCGCACCACCACGTGCGCGGCCAGGTCCCGGGTGGTCCAGCCCTCGCACAGGGTGGGCGCGTCAGGGCCCGCGGTCTCCAACAAATCGGCGAGGAGGAGTCGTTCACGCTTGGCATGGGTCGACATGCGGCCCAGCCTACGGCCGGCGCCCCGGTCCGCCCAGTGGACACTCCACCGGGCCCGTCAGTGGCGCGCGGCACAATGGTCGTCATGACCAGCACGCCCGCCCGTCGCCCGGCCACCGCCCCCCACGCAGGCGCTTCGCGCCACAGTGCCCCATCCGGTCGCCTCGCCCCGGAGATCGCCGCGCGCCTCAAGCGCAGCCCCGACGGCCTCCTGCCCGCCATCGCCCAGCAGTACGACACCGGCGAGGTGCTCATGCTCGGCTGGATGGACGACGAGGCGCTGCATCGCACCCTGACCACCGGCCGCTGCACCTACTGGTCGCGCAGCCGCCGCGAGTACTGGGTCAAGGGCGACACCTCCGGCCACGTCCAGTGGGTGAAGTCCGTCGCCCTGGACTGCGACGCCGACACCGTGCTCGTCAAGGTCGACCAGGTCGGCGCCGCCTGCCACACCGGCGCGCGCACCTGCTTCGACGAGGACGTCCTCCTCAAGGACGGCGGTCCCGACGGCTCCGCCACGGATCAGTAAGGTCAGCCGCCATGGACCTCGAGACCTTCCGCAAGCTCGCCACCGACCGGCGGGTCGTCCCCGTCACCCGCAAGCTCCTCGCCGACGGCGACACCCCGGTCGCGCTCTACCGCAAGCTCGCCGCCGAACGCCCCGGCACCTTCCTGCTGGAGTCCGCGGAAAACGGCCGCTCCTGGTCCCGGTACTCCTTCGTCGGCGTGCGGTCCGCCGCCACGCTGACCGCACGCGACGGGCAGGCCCACTGGCGCGGCGCCCCACCCGTCGGCGTCCCCACGGACGGCGACCCCCTCGCCGCCCTGCGCGCCACCATCGAGGCCCTGCACACACCGCACCAGGAGGGCATGCCGCCCTTCACCGGCGGCATGGTCGGCTACCTCGGCTACGACATCGTCCGCCGCCTGGAGAAGATCGGCCCCGGCGAGCGCGACGACCTGAAGCTGCCCGAGCTGACCATGCTCCTCACCAGCGACCTGGCCGTCATGGACCACTGGGAGGGCTCGGTCCTGCTGATCGCCAACGCGATCAACCACAACGACCTGGACACCGGCGTCGACGAGGCCCACGCCGACGCCGTGGCCCGCCTCGACGCCATGGAGGCCGACCTGTCCCGCCCGGTCGCCCAGCCCCCGGC
>NZ_POUC01000182.1 GCF_002891435.1 Streptomyces cahuitamycinicus | reverse complement strand
GCCCCGCAGCCCCCTGTCGCACGCCACGGACCGGCTGGCCGCCGCGACCCGCACCTCCGGGGGCGCCATCCGCCTCGCGGAACTGCCCTTCCTGACCCAGATCAACGTCCGCCTCGATCCCAAGGGAGCAGCGGCGGACGCCGTCGGACTGGCACTGGGCCTGCAACTGCCCCTCGAACCCGGCACCCTCGTCCGCGCCGGAGAGCTGACCGCCCTGCGGCTCGGCCCCGACGAGTGGCTCGTGGTGGGTCCGCCGGGCGGTCAGCGCGGGCTGGAGAACCGGATCCGGGAGGCCGCCGGTGACGAGCCCGTGTCCGTCGTCGACGTTTCTGCTCAGCGCACCACGCTCCTCGTCGCCGGCCTCCGCGCTCACGACCTGCTGGCCCATGGCTGCTCGCTCGACCTGCACCCACGCGTCTTCGGCCCGGGCCGCTGCGCCCAGACGACCCTGGGCCGCACCCAGGTCGTCCTGGTGGCCCGTGACGACCCGAGGGCCGGGTTCTGGGTACTGGTCCGCTCCTCCTTCGCCGGCTACCTGACGGACTGGCTGCTGGACGCCGCCGTGGAGTGGAGGGCTGACACGGACACCACGGAAGCGGCGGGCGGAGAACCGGGTACCGGTTCTCCGCCCGCCGCTCGGCGTGCGAGTCTGTCCTGGTCAACGACTCCTGTCCTGGCCAACGAGGCAGGCCGGGCCTCAGCCCGAGAGGCCGGGCCTCAGCCCGTATAGCCGAGACGGCGGCTGAGCTCGTCCGCTCCCGCGACCAGCACCTCCGCCAGTTCCATCATGCGACCCTCGGTCAGCCGGAAGGCCGGACCCGACGCACTGAGCGCGGCGATGACCTCACCCTCATCCGAACGCACGGGCGCTGAGAGGGCGTTGAGGCCCTCCTCGTACTCCTGCATCGTGATGGCGTAGCCCTGCTCACGGGCCTCGGCGAGGTCCGCCTCCAGCTTCTTCCTGGAGGTCACCGTGTGAGGTGTCAGAGGGGGTAGGCCGGTCGCGGTGAGGAGCTCATCGCGGTCCTTGCGGCCGAGGTGGGCGAGGAGGATCTTGCCGCTCGACGTGCAGTGCAGCGGTGTCTGCCGCCCCACCCAGTTCTGCGCGGCGATGGCCGAGGTGCTGCGCACCTGGTAGAGGTTGATCGCGTGGTGGGACTCGAGCACGGCGATGTTCATCGTCTCGCCCACGTCGTCGACGAGACGTTCGCAGATGCCCCGGCCGTGCCGGGTGACGGCGATGCGGCCCGTCACTGCGCCGGCCAGGCGTACGACTCCGAAGCCGAGACGGTACTTTCCGCGCTCGCTCTCCTGCTCGACCATCCCGTGCGCTTCCAGCGCGCCGAGCAGACGGAAGGCGGTGGACTTGTGGACGTCGATCGCCGCGGCCACCTCACTCACGCCTGCCTCGCCGTGCTGGGCGAGGATCTCCAGCACGGCGACAGCACGGTCAACGGACTGCACTCCGCCACTGGGAGCGCCTGCGGACTCGGCACTGTGGTTGCTCATGGCGAAACCCTAGGCGAAATGGGCAACAGGTGTGAGGGGGTGGGGGCCACTTTCCTCAGCGGAAGACGACCGTTCGGTTGTCGTTGACCATGATGCGGCTCTGGCTGTGCCATTCCACCGCCCGCGCCAGGACCTGCGCTTCGACGTCGCGCCCCAGGGCGACCAGGCTCTCCGGTCCCTGTGAGTGGCTCACACGGACGACGTCCTGCTCGATGATGGGCCCCTCGTCGAGGTCCGGGGTGACGTAATGGGCCGTCGCTCCGACGAGCTTGACGCCGCGCTCGTGCGCCTGGACGTAGGGCCGGGCGCCCTTGAAGCTCGGCAGGAACGAGTGGTGGATGTTGATCGCCCGGCCTTCGAGCTGCTTGCACAGGTCGTTCGACAGGATCTGCATGTAGCGGGCGAGGACCACCAGGTCGATGTCCAGCTCCTCGACGAGCTCCAGCAGCCTCGCCTCCGCGTCGGGCTTCGTCTCCCGGGTCACGGGCACGTGGTGGAACGGGATCCCGTAGCTCTCGGCGAGCGGCTCGAAGTCCCGGTGATTGGAGACGATCGCCGGCACCTCGATGTTCAGCGCACCGGTACGGCAGCGGAAGAGCAGGTCGTTGAGGCAGTGCCCGAACTTCGACACCATGATCAGCGTGCGCGTCGGGGTCGACGCCTCGTACAGCTGCCAGGAGATCCGGTACGCCTCCGCCACCGGGGCGAAGCCGGACTTCAGGTCCTCCAGCGTCATGCCCGGGTCCGTGACGTCGAAGTGCACCCGCATGAAGAAGCGGTCCTTGAGCCGGTCGTCGAACTGCTGGCTCTCCTGGATGTTGCCGGAGTGCCGGACGAGGAAGCCGGTGACGGCGTGGACGAGGCCCGAGCGGTCCGGGCACGACAGGGTGAGGACGAACTCACGGCACGTTGTGGGTCCAAGAGACACTGAGCCTCCCTGAGGAAAGTGCGTATTGCGCAACAGTAGGACTGATACGCAACATGGTCCCGGCTGTGGCGGTCCGTGGTCAAGGTCTTGACAGTGCTTCCGGTGGACTGCACTGTGAGTTGCGTAGCAAGAGGTCCGTTGCGCATGAGGCAACCACTCGCCCGACCGGGGCGCTTCACTCCGAGGTGAACCATGACTACGACCGGCCTGCCGGACAGCCTGATCGCGACCCTTCCCGGTGACCACTACACGGACCCGGAGATCTTCCGCCTGGAGCAGGAGCACATCTTCGAATCCATGTGGTTCTGCGCGGCACGCTCGTCTGAACTGGCCAAGCCGGGTGCGTTCCGGACCGTTGACGTCGGGCGGGAGAGCGTCCTGCTGACCCGCTCGCGGGACAGCTCCGTCCGGGCCTTCTTCAACGTGTGCCGGCACCGGGGCGCGAAACTCTGCACGGAGGAGTCCGGCGAGGTGAAGCGGGCCTTCCAGTGCCCGTACCACGCCTGGACGTACGACCTGAACGGCAAACTCGTCGCAGCCCCGAACCTGACCAGGATGCCGGACGTCGGCCGCACCGAGTACGGCCTGGCGAGCGTGGCCGTACACGAGTGGCTGGGCTACGTGTGGGTGTGCCTGGCCGAGAACCCGCCGCCGTTCGAGGAGTCGGTGATCGCCGACGTGGTCGCGCGCCTGGGCGACGTCGAGTCCATCGAGCGCTACGACGTCGAGAGCCTGGAGGTCGGCCGGCGGATCGTCTACGACGTCCAGGCCAACTGGAAGCTGATCATCGAGAACTTCATGGAGTGCTACCACTGCGCGACCATCCACCCGGAGCTGACCGAGGTGCTGCCGGAGTTCGCCGACGGGTACGCCGCGCAGTTCTACGTGGGTCACGGCGCCGAGTTCGGCGCGGACGTCCAGGGCTTCACCGTGGACGGCTCGGAGGGCCTGGACCGCATCCCGGGCGTCACCGAGGACCAGGACCGCCGGTACTACGCCATCACGGTGCGCCCGCAGGTGTTCATCAACCTCGTGCCCGACCATGTGATCTTCCACCGGATGTTCCCGGTCGCGGTCGACCGCACCATCGTGGAGTGCGACTGGCTGTACCTGAAGGGCGTGGTGGAGAGCGGCCGGGACGTCAGCCGGTCCGTGGAGCTGTTCGACCGGGTCAACCGGCAGGACTTCGACGCCTGCGAGCGCTGCCAGCCGGCCATGAGCTCCCGGCTGTACGCCAAGGGCGGAGTCCTGGTGCCCAGCGAGCACCACATCGGCGAGTTCCACGACTGGGTCCAGGACCGCCTCGGTACCCGCTCGAACCTCGCGGAACGTTAGGCCGTGTCCGCAGAGTCCCGCCTGCCCCGCGGCGGATTGCGGTCCGGCTGGAACCGGTGCGCTGACCGGCCTGCGGTCAGGGTCGTTCCCGCTCGCCCGACTCCGCCGCGTGGGCTGCTCATCAGCACTCGATGACGTTGACCGCGAGCCCGCCGCGGGCCGTCTCCTTGTACTTGACCTTCATGTCGGCGCCGGTCTCCTTCATGGTCTTGATGACCTTGTCCAGGGAGACGTGGTGGCGGCCGTCGCCCCGCAGGGCCATCCGAGCCGCGGTGACGGCCTTGACCGCTGCCATGCCGTTCCGCTCGATACACGGGATCTGGACCAGGCCGCCGACCGGGTCGCACGTCAGACCTAGGTTGTGCTCCATGCCGATCTCAGCGGCGTTCTCCACCTGTTCCGGTGAACCGCCGAGGACCTCGGCGAGGCCCCCCGCGGCCATGGCGTAGAGGGTCACCCACTCCAGCGCCCGCCCGGCCGGATCGCCGTCGGCCCGCAGCGCCTTGGCCACGGCGGTGGCCCGGCGGCGGACCTTCAGCCCACCCGGCAGAATCCCCTCGCAGGCCAGTCCGCTCGCGACGCATTCCCGCATCACCCGCCAGATCTCCAGCAGGCCGGTACGGATCTCCTGTTCGCTGCGCCAGGCCAGTTCGTTCTCCAGCATCAGTGCAGAGATCGACAGGCCCGTCTCCCGGCTCAGCCGCAGCAGCTCGTCACCGCTGGTGAACGGGTATTTGAGCACGGTGTCGTCGAGCTTGACCCGGCCCGCGCCCGCCGCGTCCTCGTCGACGACGAACCCGCCGCCGACCGAGTAGTACGTCTTCTCCAGCAGCGGTGTGCCCTCGGCGTCGTACGCGAACAACGTCATGCCGTTGGCGTGGTACGGCAGCGAACGGCGGCGGTGCAGCACCAACTGCCTGTCCGGGTCGAAGCCGATCTCGTGGGCATCGCCCAGGTCGCGGCCCAGCAGTCGCAGCCGCCCCGTCGATGCGATCCGCTCGACGTCCCGCCCGGCTTCGGCTACGTCTACCGTGTGCGGCTCGTTGCCCTCCAGGCCGAGCAGCACTGCCTTGGGGCTGCCGTGGCCGTATCCGGTGGCGCCGAGGGAGCCGAAGAGCTCGGCTCGCACCGCTGCCGTGCGGACGAGGAGCCCTTCCTCCTCCAGTCGTCCGGCGAACATGCCGGCGGCGCGCATGGGGCCGACAGTGTGTGAACTGGACGGCCCTATGCCGATGGAGAAGAGGTCGAAGACGGAGATGGCCACGAGCGGGCTCCCGTTTCCTATTGAGCAACTGGGCTCTCTATGTGCAACAGCCTTTCCCCTGGGTTCGGGGGTTGTCAAGACGGCGGCCGGCGCCGATCAGGGAGTTGGGTGCACTGCCCGACGCCGGGCGCACTGTCGCCCGGCGCTGCTGTCTGCGATCAGGATCGGCGACATCGCACCCGACCGGTGGCTCGGGCCCGCCTGCAGCCCGCCTGCCGGAGAGGTGCCTGCGCCCCGTCCCCGGCGGCCTGGCTGCAGGCCTGGGCATCCTCTATGTCGCGCAGGCCCTGGCCTGAGTCGCCGAGTCCGCCGCGGCGCGGGCGAGGGCCGGACGCACTGTCAGTTGTCCGAGCCCTTGGGCTGCGCTTCGGTCTCGGCCGCAGCCGCCGACTCCGAGGCGGGGGCGGTGTAGAAGACGGACCTGCCCTGCTTGGAGCGCTCGGCCTGGCTCTTGGCCACGAGTCCTTCGAGCGTGACGCGCACGACCTTGGCCGCGATGCCGCGGTGGGGGTGGGCTTCGGTGAGCGCGGTGGAGATCTCCGCCGCGGAGCGCGGTTCCTTCTGCTCGATGAGATGGCGGCGGATGAGCTCGACCAGGGTGGGCTCCGGCGCCTTGGCGCTGTCCGCCGTCTTGCCCGCGGGCTTCTTCGCCGCGGGCTTCCTGGCTGCCTTCTTCGCCGGCGTGGCAGTGGCCTTACGTGTCTTCTGCTTCTCGCCGGCCGCCGGAGCGGCCTTCTTCCGGCGCGGGGAAGGCAGCACGGCACTATCGGACTCGGCTGCGGACCCGTTCGACGGTGTGGTGAGGCCGAGTGCCTGCTGCATGCTCACCAGCACGCCATGGTCGTGCTGAAGAGCGGCGAGCTGCTCCTGCAAGGTGGTGATTTCCGCACCGATACGTTCTTGCTCCTTGAGGTTGGCTTCGAGATCGCCGGTCACCTGTGCGATGTACTGCGATGCCAGTTCGGTTGCGGGAGTCGTTGTCTCGGGCATGGCACTGACCTTTCCTCGGCGTCACAGGCATGCTGCCGGTGTTGCCTGTCCTGGGGCGGGGCTTCGGCGGCCCGGCGGGGGAGTTGCGCGTCCCGCGAGCAGCCTTGGTGAGAGATGGTACGGACATGAGAGGCCAGTTGTTCCCGCTGTGTGGTGTCCTCTTTGCCGGCGCAGCCCTCATGACTGCGACCTTCGGCGTCAACACGCAGATCACAGGCACGAGTTGCCGTAGGACCCTGCCTGGCTGATGTGGGCCGAACGCCTGCACGGCGCCCGTGGACCGCCAGACAGGGCCGGGAGCGTTGCTATGTTGCGAGTGGAGCGGCTGTCACCACGGGCTGCGGGAAGGGCCGGGTGAGGGCTTCGGGGCGCAGGATCGCGTCCAGTTGGTCGGCGGTGAGCAGGCCGGCTTCCGTGGCGAGGTCCTTGATGGTGCGGCCTGTCGCAAGGGCCCGACGGGCAAGGGCCGTGGAGGCGGCGTAGCCGATGTGCGGAGCGAGCGCGGTCACCAGGCCGATGGAACGGTGAACCGTGTCGTGGAGGTGCTCGCGATTGGCCGTGATACCGGGCACGCACCGGGTCGCGAGGGTGTCACAGGCTGCGCGCAGGTGGGCCAGGGAACGCAGCAGACTGTAGGCGATGACGGGCTCGAAGGCGTTGAGCGGAGCTGGCCCGCCTCGGCGGCCATCGTCACCGTCAGGTCGTTGCCGATGACCTCGAAGGCGACCTGGTTCACCCTCCGGGATCACCGGGTTGACCTTGCCGGGCATGATCGAGGAACCGGCCTGCACCGGAGGCAGGTTGATCTCACCCAAGCCGGCGGTGGGGCCGGAGGACATCAGGCGCAGGTCGTTGCACGTCTTGGAGAGCTTCACCGCGACGCGCTTGAGGACGCCGGACAGCTGGACGAAGGCGCCGCAGTCCTGGGTGGCTTCGATGAAGTCGTTCGCGGGCCGGACGGGTTCACCGCTCATGCCGGCGAGGTATGAACAGGCGAGTTCGGCATAGCGGGGGTGTCCGTTGATGCCGGTGCCGATCGCGGTCCCGCCGAGGTTGGGCTCCAGCAGCAGGGCGGCTGCCTCCGTGAGGCGTTGACGATCCTCCTCGATCATGACGGCATAGGTCGTGAACTCCTGGCCGAGTGTCATGGGAACAGCGTCCTGGAGCTGGGTTCGCCCCACCTTGAGGACGTCGCCGAACTCCTCCGCCTTCACGCCGAACGCGTCGGCCAGCGCCTTCATCGAGTCGCCCAGCTTGCGCAGCGAGCCGACCATGGCCAGGCGAATGGCGGTGGGGTAGACGTCGTTGGTGCTCTGGCCGAGGTTGACGTCGTCGAGGGGATGGATCACGTCGTAGAAGCCGCGCTGATGGCCAAGGATCTCCAGGGCCCGGTTCGCGATGACCTCATTGGCGTTCGTGTTCGTGGAGGTGCCGGCCCCGCCCTGGACAGGGTCGACGACGAACTGCTCGTGCAACTGTCCGGAGCGGATCTCGTCGCATGCGCTGATGATCGCTTCGGCGATGTCCGGTGGGAGCAGCCCCAGATCTCGATTGGCCTGTGCGGCCGCTTGCTTGACCGCTGCCAGTGACGCGATCAGGTCGGGGAACCGGGCGATGGTCGACCCGGTGATCGCGAAGTTGTGTACCGCTCGCACCGTGTGCACGCCGGAGTAGGCGTCGGCAGGGACCTCCATGTCTCCCACGAGGTCGTGTTCCACCCGTTTGTCGTGCGCCATCCGAGTCTCCTCGTTCGTGCCGGGTCCCGTCGGCGATGCCGGTGCGAACCCCTTGACAGGCCACCGTTCTGGAGCCCAGTCTACCGCCCAATACGCAGAGCGCAATATATTGGAGTGCCGGGAGGCTTCCATGAACACCCCGAACACGCCTGCCACCAGCGCGGACACCACCGAAACGAAGCCCGCGGGACTGCTGCGTCGATGCCTGAGGATGCCGATCGGCGTGCAGTCGATCATCGCCGTAGGACTCGGAGCCACCCTCGGCACCTTCGCGCCCGCCACCGGCGAGCAGATGAAGATCCTCGGCGACGTCTTTCTCAACCTGGTCCAGGTGGTCGTCCTGCCCCTGGTCTTCCCGCTCATCGTGCTGGGCATCGCCCGCGTGGAGTCGGTCAAGAAGGTCGGCCGGATCGCCGGCAAGGCGATCCTCTACTTCGAGCTCGTCACCACCGTGATCCTGCTGATCGCGGTGGGCCTCGCCAAGTTCACCGGCATCGGCAAGAACGCACCCGTCGTGGGAGCCGACGCCAAGGACCTGGAGGGCATGAGCCAGGGCATCGACTTCCACGAACTGATCCTGCACGCCGTGCCGAAGAACATCTTCGCCGCGTTCGGTGAGGGCAACCTGCTCGGCGCCATCACGTTCGCCCTGCTGGTGGGCGTGGCCGTGGCCGCGATCGGAGAGAAGTCCAAGCCCTTCGCCGACGTCCTGGAGTCGGTTTCGACGGTGATGTTCAAGGTGGTCGGCTACGTCATCCGCGTCGCCCCGCTGGGCGTGCTCGGCTTCATCTCCTACGACGTCGCCCACTACGGCTTCGGCAACCTGCGGAGCCTCGCGGGCTTCGTCGCGGTGGTCTACGCGGGCCTGGCCATCGTGGTCGGCGGGCTCTTCCCGCTCATCGCCGCGTTCTACCGCATCCGCTACGTCGCGCTGCTGAAGTCGGTCGCCAACCTGGCGGGCATCGCCTTCGTCACCCGTAGCTCGGAGTCCGTCCTGGCCCCGCTGATGAGCAGGCTGGAAGCCTTCGGGCTCAGCCGGTCGACGACCTCGTTCGTCGTCCCCCTCGGCTACTCCTTCAACACCGACGGCTCGGTCCTCTACCAGGCGGCCGCGCTGGTCTTCCTCGCCAACGCCTACGGCGCCGACACCTCGTTGCCCGCCCTTCTCCTGATGGTGGGCGTGCTGGTGATCCTCTCCAAGGGCATGGCCGGCGTGGCATCCGCCTCCATCGTCGTTCTCATAGCGGCCGGCAACAGCGTCGGACTGCCCGCCGAGGGCGTCGCCCTGCTCCTCGGAGTCGACTTCATCGTCGACATGGCCCGCACCGGCGTGAACGTCATCGGCAACTCCCTCGCCGCCGCGGTCGTCGACAGCTCCGAGAAACGACGCGAAGCCAAGCGCGGCAGCGACACCTCCTACGCGGAGGTCGCCACCGAGGCCACCGACCTGCAGAAGGAGACCGTCCAGTGAGCGTGCCCGCCCGTACGAGCGAGGTCATCGGCATCCTGGGCGGCATGGGCCCGGCGGCCACCGCCGACTTCTACGCCAAACTCGTCTCGATCACCCCCGGCACCAGCGACCAGGACCACCTCAGGACGGTCATCTGGTCCGACCCCACCATTCCCGACCGCTCCGAGGCTCTCCTCGGCGACGGCCCCGATCCCACGCCGTGGCTGCTCGACGGTGGCCGGGTGCTGCGCGAGGCAGGCGCCACTGTCATCGCCATCCCCTGCAACACGGCACATGCCTTCGTTCCCCACATCGCCGGCCACGTCGGCCTGCCCATCGTCCACATGATCGGCGAAGTCGCCCGGCACCTGACCACGCTGAGCCCGCGGATCCACACCGTCGGTCTGCTGGCCACGGCCGGCACCGTACGCGCGGGGCTCTACCAGGAGTGGCTGGACCGCTCCGGCATCCGCCTCCTGCTGCCCGGCGCCGCCAGTCAGGACCAGGAGGTCACGACCGCCGTCCACGCGGTGAAGGCAGGTACGCACGATGACAGGACGGCCGCACTGCTGGCCCGCGCCGCGCAGCGCCTGACCGCACGAGGGGCCCAGGCGGTCATCGCGGGCTGTACCGAGATCCCGCTGGGCCTGCGCGCCGACGCTGTGGACGTCCCCCTAGTCGACCCGGCGCTCATACTGGCCCAAGCCCTGGTCCGCCGTGCCGGAGCCGCTCACACGACCGGGTAGACGAGGGCCCGAGCGATGTACTGTACGCAATATGTCACTTGACCATCCCGTATCCCGCCGTCTCCTCAGCGACGAGGTCTTCGACCGCTTGCGCGACTCCATCGTGCGCGGGGAACTCGTGCCCGGCGAGAAGGTCAAGGACAGCGAACTCGCCGAGCGTCTCGGGCTCAGCCGCACCCCGGTGCGCGAGGCGCTCGCCCGGCTAGTCGACATCGGCCTGGTGGAGGCCAAGCCCGGCGTGTACACCCGCATCACCACCCTCAACCGCCATGACGTCGAGAAGACCCTCTCCGTGCTGCGCGCTCTGGACCAGCTGGCCATCGAAACGGCCGTGCCGGTCATGACCGAGGGGCATCTGCAGCAGATGCGCCAGGCCAACCGCGACTTCGAACGGGCCGTGGCCGCCAACGACACCGCGGCTGCCCTGGCCGCGGACGACCGCTACCACGCGGTCCCCATCGCTGCCGCAGACAACCCCGTGCTCAGCCGGATCGTCGAGCAGCTGCACCCGCAGATCCACCGCATTCTCCACCGCAAGTTCTCCACTCTCCTAGGTGGCCGCAACACCATCGAACACCACGACCGACTCATCGATGTCTGTACCGCCGGGGATGCCCGCGCCGCGGCCGAACTCTCCGGACAGCACTGGTCCGAGCTCGGCGGGCACATCAACCGGCTCTTCGACACCAACCAGTTCGCCGAGCCGCCGGCAACCGGCTGAGTCGCCTTCGTGCGCCCGTCCCGGTCGAGCGCACCAGGCCCGCCTCGCGCGGGGTCCACAGAGCACAGGTGACCTGCGGTTCGCTGGAGCCGAGGCGGGCGGCGAGCTCCGAGGTCGGGACGGGCCCGCCCACGGTCGGCGCCCCACAGCGCTGCCGGCACCACCTCCCGGTGAGGGAGGAGGGCCCGGCAGCTGAGACGGTCACCAATGAGGGCTGCCCACCAGGTAGGCGATGCCCGCGAGGACGGCCAGGACGAGCGCAGGGATCGCCAGCCCTTGCGCGATCGAGGTCAGCGTGTGCGTAGTGCTCGCCGCCTGCCTCGTGTAGTGCTCCTGCCGTGCCCCCACATCGTGCCGGGCCACCGCGCCGGCGACCAGTGCCACCGCACCGGTGATCAGACACACGGTGAGAGGCGTGAGCGCCCCGTGCTCGCGGATATTGTCCTCGACGTTGCCGTACAGCCCTGCCTCGCCCCGTTCCATGAGGGCCGCCACCGCCCTCTGTATGGCCAGTACGAGTGTGCCGATGGCTGCGACGGCCAGGGCGAGAGCCGCACCGGCCAGGGCGGGAGCGCGTCTGTCCGTTCGATTGACCTGTGGAGTGGTCCCGGGCGGTGTCTTGGGACGGGCCGGGATACGCGAGGGCTCGATGACCACCGTCTCCCGCTTGCCGTCCGTTCCATGGGGCGGCGTTGTGGAGTCCTTCGCGGGGCCCGTTTCGGGTTCGGTGGGACGGGGCCCGTGTGCCGGGGTCACCTCCGCCTCGACATGGATCACCGTCTCCTCGGCCACGCCCTTCAGCGCGATGTCACCCGACAGGCGCCCCTCGGCGGCCGTGTCGACGCGGACCTCCAGCCCGGTGCCGGTGGGGTCGACCCGCAGCCACGACTGCTTGGGCTGCGCCACGCAGTGTCGGGCCAGCGGCGGGCCGTGCATGGTCACGGACTGCTTGTGAGGGGCGGAACCCTTCTGCACCACGCCGAAGTCCAGGTGGTCCGGGGACGGTGCCAGCCGGATCTTGCTCAAGGCGTCGGACGCCATGACGGCGATCTGCTGGATGTCGTTGCGCGCGACCTCCTCCAGGTGCTGACGCGCCCCTTCCGCCAAGGGCAGTTCCGTGTGGTGCAGCCGTTTCTGCAACTCCAGCACGGCGCCCTGCCGGGTGAGGATGTCGTCACTGTTCAATGCGGTCTGCAGGGACGGCGGCGAGGGAATGGCGGCGATCTTGATGCGGCCGCGCCGGCTGTGTGCCAGGTGCAGCTCCCCGTGCAACTCCGCCGCCTTCTTCGGCGTCTGATGGGGGTTCTGCTCCTGTACCTGTCTGTAGACATACTCGTACAGGTCGTCGAGGGAGACCTTGCCGTCCGCGTCGAGGTCGGCCTCGCCGGTCTCCAGGCCCTCGACCACCGCGTGGGTGAACACCGAAGGCCGCGGACCGGAGGAGTCGTCGGCGAGTTCGTCACCCTCGAAGGCGTATTCCATGGAGTCGGACGCGGTGATGACGGCCCAGCCCCGCCCGCTGACCGGCTCGTCCTTCGCGAAGGACTCGAGGACGTTGACGTCTCCGGATGCGCGCACAGAGGACGAGCCGCGGGAGAAGGCCCCGCCGTAGCAGCAGTCGAGGAACAGGACGGTGCGGCCCGCCCGCGTGACGGACATGCAGCTGCGGACGAACTGGGAGGGGACCGCAGTGGCGGCCAGCAGCGGGGGCTCGGTGTCGCTCGCGGCGAAGTACAGTTCGCCGGACTCGCTCTTGAGGCCGTGGCAGGAGAAGTGCAGCAGGAGCGTGTCGGCGCGGCGGCGGTCCTTGAAGAAACCCTGGATCCGCCTGCGCATGAGGTCGGCCGACGCGTTGTGCACGACCTCCACCTCGAAGGCGCCGATCTGCGGGTCGTGCAGCACCTTCTCGAGGGCCGCGGCGTCCCGGGCCGGCGCCTTGAGCTTCTTGAGCCCCTGGTCGGTGTACCGGTCGTTGGCGATGATCAGCGCGTGTCTGGCATCCGTCATGGCTCGGCTCCGGCCGGGGAGTGGCGCTGGACGAAGATCTTGAACGCCTCCGCGACCTGGTCGTCGGTCGCCTCGGACACCTCCAGCACGTCGTCGCCCATTCGCAGGTGCAAGGAGGGGTGTGTGTCATGGCGACGGCCCACCCACGACCGGATGACGGTCATCACCTGGTTCAGGGCGGTTGCCGAACTGCCCAGAGTCACCAGCAGAGCACCGATCTGAGTGACGTCCACGGCCCGGGCTCCGGCAGGGACCTCCTCGCCGGGGAGCGCCGTGACATCGTCCACGTCGAGATCGAGCAGTTCCTCACGCAGGTAGCCGGTCAGCTCAGCGACGCGTTCTGCTTCCGCGTCCTCTTCCGTGAGGAGGATGTGCAGTTCGTTCTCCACCGTGTCAGCCCCTCTGTTCGTGCTCTTCGGGGCGGCGCAGAGGTCGACGGAATCGGTGGGCTCTACGTCATCATTTACAGTTTCCGCTGCTCGGGGCCGGGCGGCAAGTCGCCCCCAGGGGAATGAGTTTCACGGTTCAACCATACGGTTCCGCCTTCACCTCGGAATGGCTCACCGTCGGCCGGGTTCGTCCGGCGGCGCGGCGCGCCGAAGAGGGGGCGATGCCATGCAACGGACCGATAAACCGCATTCAACTGATTGTCACTGCTTCGAGGTAAGCATCTCGTCTCCCTGGTGGATGCGGCCCACCCAGCGGCTAACTTTCTGCAGGTGGAGGGATCCCCGTGATCCTTCCAGCTCGTTGCCCACTCCTCCCTGTCTCCCGGTCGGCGTACCCGTGTGCGCCGGACGCCCCGTCGTGCAAGGAGAGACGCCCTCCCGATGACCGTCGACAGCATCCCGCACACCCAGACCGCAACCGACGCGGCACAGCAGTCCCTGAGTACCGCCGCCGCCCGCAACCTCGCCACCACCACCAAATCCGCCCCGCAGATGCAGGAGATCACCTCCCGCTGGCTGCTGCGGATGCTGCCCTGGGCCGAGGCCGAGGGAGGCGCCTACCGGGTCAACCGGCGGCTGCGCCATACCCTCGGCGACGGGCGCATCGAGTTCGTCCAGGAGGGCGCAACGGTCCGGGTGATCCCCCGGGAACTCGGTGAACTGGCACTGCTGCGCGGATTCGAGGACGCCGACGTCCTCACCGCTCTCGCCGGCCGCTGCACGCAGCGCGACTTCGCGGCGGGCGACGTCCTCGTCGAGCGTGGCAGTCCCGCAGACCGGATCCATCTGATCGCCCACGGCCGGGTCAGCCAGACCTCCGCGGGCAAGTACGGCGGAGAGATCGCTATCGCTGTCCTCGCGGACGGCGACCATTTCGGTGAGAACGCCCTGCTGGACTCCGACGCCCGCCACGACAGCACGGTCACCGCCGAGACCTCCGGCACCCTCCTTACCCTCTCCCGCGCCGACTTCGCCGCCGTCCAGGCCTCGGCGCCCGCCCTCCAGGCTCACATCGAGGCGTTCGGTTCCCGCTCACGGCTGCGGCAGAACAAGCACGGCGAGGCCGAGATCTCCCTGTCGGCCGGCCACGTCGGCGAGGCCGAGCTGCCAGGCACCTTCGTCGACTACGAAGAGCAGCCGCGCGAGTACGAACTCTCCGTCGCACAGACCGTCCTGAGGATCCACACCCGGGTCGCGGACCTCTACAACGGTCCGATGAACCAGAGCGAGGAGCAGCTCCGGCTCACCGTCGAGGCCTTGCGGGAGCGTCAGGAACACGAACTCATCAACAACCGCGAGTTCGGGCTGCTGCACAACGCCGACTTCAAGCAGCGCATCCAGCCCCGTTCCGGCCCGCCCACACCGGACGACATGGACGACCTGCTCTGCCGCAGGCGTGGCACCAAACTGTTCCTCGCCCACCCCAGGACCATCGCAGCCATCGGACGGGGCTTCAACGCCTGCGGTCTCTACCCCGACCACGTCGACCTCGGCGGCCAGTCCGTGCCCGCCTGGCGCGGGGTCCCCATCCTCCCGTGCAACAAGATCCCGATCAGCAAGGAGCAGACCAGCTCCATCATCGCGATGCGCACCGGCGAGGAGAACCAGGGCGTCATCGGCCTGCGGCAGACCGGACTGCCGGACGAGTACGAACCGGGGCTCTCGGTGCGGTTCATGGGCATCAACGAACAGGCGATCAACTCGTACCTGGTCAGCACCTACTACTCCGCCGCGGTGCTCCTCCCGGACGCCCTCGGCGTGATGGAGAACGTGCAGATCGCCCCCCGGCCGCGCTGAACCCTGATCCGCGGCAGGTCCACGCCTGACATCCCGCATGACGGAGCGCCCACCCCACGCATGACGGAGCCCCCCACTCCACGCACTGTCTGTTATACACATCT
>NZ_POUC01000181.1 GCF_002891435.1 Streptomyces cahuitamycinicus | reverse complement strand
ATCGCGTGGGGGTGGGGGTGGGTGTGATCGTGCGGGTGGTCGTGGTCGTGGTCGTGGTCGTGGTCGTGGTCGTGGTCGTGGTGGTGGTGATCCTTGTGGTCGTGCGCGTGGTCGTGATGGTGGCCGTCGTGGTCGTGGGTGTGGCTTCCGTGGTCGTGTTGACGGCCGTGCGGGTGGGTGTGCGCGCGGTTGCGCAGGGCGCGGCGGAGCAGGCTCGCGCCCGCCAGGGTCACCAGGAGGCCGCTGGCGACACCGAGCCAGGCGATCACCGAGGGCGCCGCCGCCGAGCCGGCCGTGACCAGGAGGCCCAGGGCGATCACGCCCAGGGTGTGCGTGACGGTCACGGAGGCGGCCATGGGCAGGACGTCCTTCATCCGGGCCTGCCCGCCCCGGGCCGCAGCCGTGGCGGCCATGATGGTCTTGCCGTGGCCCGGGGCGAGCGCGTGCATCGCACCCAGGACGACGGCGATGAGGAGGGCCAGCGCGGCGAAGCCGGGGCTGAGGTCCTGCCGGGCCACCAGGTCGTCCAGGGCACGGGTCCAGCGGTCCGCGCCGCGCGGGAGCACCGAGGCCGCGGGGGCGTCCGGCTCACCCCCGGACAGGGCGGCGCCGCCGGGGCGCACCCGCAGGGCGGCCGACGCGGTGTCGGCCGGGGACGACAGCAACTCCTCCGGGTAGCGGGTCAGCTCGGCCGATATCGACTTCTCCGGCACGTCCGAGGCGGCGAGCGTCATACGGTCGCCCCGAGCCGTGATCTCCCGCCAGCCCGGGCCGCCGGAGGCACCCGCGCCGCGGAAGCCGAGGGACACGGTCTTCTCGCCCGCCGGGAGAGGAGCGGTCAGCTCGCACTCCACACGCAGGGTGTCGAGCCCGGCCTGCCCGGGCCGCACGCGCGCGTGGCTGCGCTCGGCGGAGAGGGCGACCTCGCGTCCGTCGACGGTCGCGCGGCTGTCCCCGGCGGCCGCGGCGCACCGCTCGCGGGCCCACATGGCGATGCCCAGACGCTCGATGTCCGGCCCCGCCTGGGTCGCCGGGATCTCGGCGAGGTCCTCCACGTGGTGGACCCGCAGCTCGCCGGGGGCGGCGACCAGGCCGTCGTAGCGGTTGACGGTGAAGTTGCCCAGCGGGTGGGCGCTCGCCGCGGCGGCGGGCAGCAGGGTGAGCGCGCAGGCGGCCGTGAGGACGGCGGCGCCGGACGCGAACAGCCGGCGCAGGGTCACCGGTTCCCCTCCAGGTCCTTGAGTGCGGTACGGGCCTCGCGCGCGCCGAGGGGCGAGAAGCCGGGGTTCAGGTCCAGCGCGGCCTTCAGATGCGTGCGGGCCGCGCGCTCGTCGCCGGCGGCGCGCTCGATGACGCCGCGGTGGTAGAGGAAGACGGCGTTGCGGTACCCGGTCGCGGTCGCCCGGCGGGCGTACGGCAGGGCCTCCTCGTCGCGGCCGTTGACGTGCAGGGCCCAGGCGAGGGCGTCGGCGGTGTGCACGCTCCGGCGGCGGTCCCACTCGGCGCGGGCCGAGCGCAGGGCCTCCTTCTTGTCGCCGTGGTCGGCGGCGGCCATGGCCGAGTCGAGGTCGGCGTTGACGCCGCCGGCACGGGCGAGGGCCGTCCAGGCGTCGACGAGGGCGTACTGGTCGCCGGCCTTGGCCCGGTCGCCGTCGGCGCCCCGGTCCTCGTACAGCTCGCCGAGGGCGACGAGCGGACCGGGCAGCGGGAACCGGGCGACGACCTGCTCGAGCCCGGTCACGGCGGCGGCCCGGTCACCGCTCGAGGCCTGGGCGCGGGCGCGCCCCTCCAGAGCGGGCAGATACGCGTCGTCGGCGGCGAGGGCACGGGCGTAGTGGCCGAGGGCCGTCTTGTACTCGCCCTGGTTCCAGGCGAGTTGCCCCAGCGCGGTGGCGACGTACGCGACGTCGGCGGGCGCGCTCGCGGAGCCCAGGGCGCGTTCCAGCACGGCACGCGCCGTACGGACGTCGCCGCGCAGCTCGTGCACGTACGCGTACCGCGTGAAGACGGGCACGCCCGGGCGCCTGTCGTCGGCGGTGTCGGCGGCCTTCGCGGCGTCGTCGTACCGGCCGAGTTCGACGAGGGCGTCGATACGGGTGCACAGGGCGCGTTCGTTGTAGGGGTTCTGCTTCAGGGCCCGGTCGGCGTGGTTCAGGGCGCCGGGGAAGTCGTGCCGGGCGGCGGCGAGGGCGGCCTGCCCGGCCAGGGCCCGGTCGTTGCCGGGTTCCAGTTCGAGGGACCGCCGCAGGGCGCGCTCGGCCTGCGGATACCGGGAGGGGTCGCCCTTGGTGCGGGCCTGCTCGACGTAGGCGACCCCGAGCGTGGACCAGCTGCCGAAGTCCCGCGGCTGGGCGCGGAGGTGCTTCTGCAGGGACGCGATCCCCGCGTCGAGATCCCCCCGGGCGAGATCGCCGGGCGACAGCGCCCCGGCCGCCGACACGGCGTCGACGCCACTCCCGCCGTCCTGCCCGCCGAAAGCGACGGCCCCACCCGTCACCGCGACCGCCAGCAGCACGGCACACCCGGCCATATGCAGGGCCCGCCACCGCCGCCCCCCGTCGGCGGCCCGCCGCATCGCGGCGACCCGCTGGTCCGTGCCGTCGTCGCCGGCCGGAGCGTGGGGCGGCGTTGTGTGTTCGGCGCCGAAGCCGGTCTCGGCGTGGCGGGCGTCGGATGTGCTGTCGGCGCCCTTGCCGGAGTCGGCCCCCGCCCCGGCAGCCGCGCCGCCCTCCCGCTCCCCGGTGATCCGGGGCTCCGGGTCCGTCGACGGCGCTCGGTCGTCGTCGCGCCTCTCCGGTGTGCTGTCGGTCGTACGCGGAGGCATGACCTCTCCTCGGTCGGATGTGCTGGTGCGTGAGTCGGCGACGCGGCCCGCGCCGTGGGGGACGGGGAACGGGCCGTGCCGCTCGGGGGAGCGGAGCGGGTCAGTACGCCCGGTTCCGCATGCGGCGCCACCACATCAGGGCCGCGCCGATCAGGACGATGCCGCCCGCCCCGGCCCCCGCGGAGGCGGCGATCAGGGGCATGTCGTCCGAACCCTGCGCGCCGGCCGGCTGGAGGGCGTCGCCCAGCTGGCTGCGCACGTCGTTGCCGCCGTCGACGCCCTTGGCGAGCGGGCCGCGCGAACCCTCCGTCGGCAGGGCGACGTACGGGAAGGACTTCTCGAACTTCTTGTCGTTCTCGTCGACCGCGTCACCGAGGTCGTTCTTCGCACCCAGCAGCTCGCCCTCGACGACCTGCAGCGAGGCGTCGATCACGTCGTCGGTGAGGCGACGGCCGTTGGGGAAGCCGGCGTTGTCACCGTCGAGGACACCCAGCCGCTTGGGCTTCGCGGCCGGCTTGATCGAGGTGTTGAGCCGCAGCTGCTCGGAAGGCGTCACGTGCGGGGGCTGGTTGAGGTCCTTGACGCCCTTGAGGTAGACGTCGACCAGGTCGTTGCGCGGCTCGTCCGGCGCCGGGATCTTGTAGATCGCCTCGATGAGCTTGGGCAGCTCCGGGTTGGTGACGTTCTGCAGGAACGCGCCGTCGTCCCGCGGCGTGGACGCGTTGAACTTGTCCTTGTCCTTCAGCGGGTTGACGACCTCGTTGACCAGCGGGTTGCCCAGGCGCGAGACCTGCGCGAAGTACCCCTTGGCATTCTTGCGCTGGGTCGTCGACCAGATGCCGACGACCGGCTGGTCGTGCGACTCGGCGATGAAGCTGTTGGGGACCTGCAGGGCGATCGAGTTGACGTTGTAGCCCTTGAGCGTGTCGTTGCCGACCTCGGAGAGGTTCCCGCCGTACAGCAGGTCGAAGACGCGCAGATCCAGGAAGAACGGGTCGTCGGCCTGCCCGGCGAACGTCTGGGCGCCCCCGGCGAGCTTGTGCACCGCCTGCTTGCGCAGGGTGTTGTAGTCCGGCATCGACGCCTTGCCGACGTTCGACGGCGCCACCGGCGCGTCGTCGGCGACCTTGGTCTTCGACACGGCCTTCAGGTTCCGCAGCTTGATCAGTTCGAGGTCGTACGTCTGCGTGATGTTCAGGTCGGGATCGTCGAGGCTCTCGACCGGACCCGTGTTGTAGAGGAACGTCTTGTCGTTCTTCACATGGGTCTTGAACGTGTACCGGAAGAGCAGGTCCTCCTTCGCGTCACCGTTGCTGTCGATGCGCAGGTCGTACTGGGCGTCCTCGGCGAACGTGAAGAAGTTGGGCCCGCCGGCCGGTTCCTCGAAGGGGATCCAGTTGGCGACGATGGTCGTCGTGTCCGGCTTGTCCGGGCTGACGAACGCGTACACGTCGGTGTTGTCGTACTGCGGGGTCCCCGAGATCAGCGGGGCCTCGCGGTGGCTGGAGGCGGAGGCCGCCTCGGGTTGCAGCGCGGTCACACCGGCGGCCGTGAGCCCGCCGGTGGCCAGTGCGCCACAGATCACGGTCGCGATGCTCGTGCGTCCCGCGCCGGTCCTGGAGATAGGTGTCATGCCGTCCGTCCTCCGTGCCAACTTGCCTGACACACGCCATTCGGAGCGGTCGGCGAAGCGGATTGGTCGAATCTCAAACGTTCTTACGGGGAGTCGGGGAAGTTGTTTCACCGCCGGGGGACCCGCGTTTTCGGCGCGTCGATCCGTAACACCGTCCGGAGGTGTGTGTGTTGCGAATGCCTCGTGCGAGGGGACAGGCCCGGTGCGGCCTCGGAGAGGGGGACCGAGTGGAGGCGGACGAGCTGCTGCTGC
Organism: Streptomyces cahuitamycinicus; assembly: GCF_002891435.1. Classification (GTDB taxonomy): domain Bacteria; phylum Actinomycetota; class Actinomycetes; order Streptomycetales; family Streptomycetaceae; genus Streptomyces; species Streptomyces cahuitamycinicus. The sequence goes on along the minus strand of NZ_POUC01000181.1, from coordinate 10,542 downwards.
TCGTGGCAGGTGGGGACCAGAAGGCCTTCGAGGAGTTGTACGGACTGGTGTCCGGGCCGGTGTTCGGTCTCGTGCGGCGTGTGGTGCGCGACCCCGCCCAGTCGGAGGAGGTGGCTCAGGAGGTGCTGCTCGAACTGTGGCGGTCCGCGGCGAAGTTCGACCCGGGCCGGGGCAGCGCGATGTCGTGGGTCCTCACCCTCGCCCACCGCCGCGCCGTCGACCGGGTCCGCAGTGCCCGGGCGGCCGGAGAGCGCGAGCAGCGCGAGGCGCTGCGCGCGAACCAGCCCGCCTTCGACCAGGTCACCGAGGAGGTCGAGGCCGGCCTCGAACGCGAATGGGTGCGCCGCTGCCTGGACCGGCTCACGGTCCTGCAGCGCCAGTCGGTCACCCTCGCCTACTACGAGGGCTACACGTACCGTGAGGTGGCCGAGCAGCTCTCCCTGCCGCTGGGCACCGTCAAGACCCGGATGCGGGACGGTCTGACCCGCATGCGCGAGTGCCTGGGAGGTGTGGCATGAGCCTCTTCCGCCGCGAGGATCCGCACTCGCTCGCCGCGCCCTACGCGCTCGACGCCCTGGAACCCCCGGAGCGGATCCGTTTCGAGAGGCACATGAAGGACTGCGACCGCTGCACCGCCGAAGTGCGCGCCCTGTCCGAGGACGCCGTCCGGCTCGCCTGGTCGACGGCGGCCCCGCCCCCGGCCGCGATGCGCGACCGGGTCATGCTCGCCGTACGGACGACTCCGCAGGACCCGGCACCGCAGGGCGCCTCTCACGCGTCGGCACGGACACGCGCCACGCAGCTGCCGCCGCACGTGTGGGGTGCCCAGCCACCGCCGCGGCAGCGGCGGCGGATCCCGCTGTTCGTGCCCTTCGCGACGGCCACCGCCGCCGCGGCCCTCGTCGTCGCGTCGCTCTTCGCCGTGCAGGCGAACCGGACCCAGGACCGGCTGACCGCCGAGCAAGATCGGTCACGTGAGATCGCCCACGTTCTGGCGGCTCCGGACGCCCGTGCGGGCAGTGGCCGGGACGGGCGGGGTCGCACCATCGGAGTGATCGCTTCCGCCACGGAGGGGAGTGCGGTGGTCACCCTCGGCGGATACGGCGCCCCCGCGGGCGGCCGAGTGCACCAGCTGTGGCTCATGCGCCCGGGCGCGCAACCACGCTCCCTCGGCCTCTTCGCGAGCGACACGCCCCTGGTCGCAACGGGTCTGGGCGCCTCCGCGACGTCACTGGCCGTGACCGTCGAGCCCGCCGGGGGATCGCCGCAGCCCACTACCCAGCCGATCGTCCAACTCGCCCTGAAATCTGTTGGATTCGGAGAGTAATCGGAGATACATCGTCAACCCCCTTATGGGGAAGGTGAATCCTGTGACCGCGATACACGCGTGCCCGGACGGGGCGATAGGGTTAACCTGCCCGGGCCGGGTGGACTCGTACGGGTGGGGAGTGACATGGAACAGATAACAGTGCGCAGCAGGGCCAGGGTCCCTGCGATCACCTGCGGGAGCAGCGCGACCAGTTCGCGCCTCGACCGCCACCTCTCGGTGCTGGGCGGCCCTGCCGTCCCCCAGCGGGAGACGGTCGAGGCGACCTCGCTGATGCGGGAACTGACCGCGCGTCAGCCGCACGATCGCAGTGGCAGGGGCGCGCGCGTGCGTCGCGTCTCGCTCTTCGCGCCGCTGCGCCGGTTGCGCCGCTCGCTCTTCGGCAGCAGGTAGGGGCCCGCGCTCGGGCGGTCACACCGCTCCCGACGCCGGCGCTGCGACACCCGTCGTCCGTCATCCCCGCGGCACGCAGCGGCGCCAGGTGTGTTCCCGAGCGCGGCACGCCCCCTGTCGGTGCCTCATCCCCGCCCGGCAGTGACCGGGGGCGAAAGTCCGCGACCGCCTGTTCACCGCTCCCCGTGCGCGTACTGACGCACGGCCAGCGGCACGAACACGCCGAGCAGCACGGCGCACCACAGCAGTGACCCCGCGACGGGGTGGGCCACCGGCCAGGCCGCCCCGTCGGGCACCGGCGCGTTGCCGAGGAGGTCCCGCAGGGCCGTCGCCACCGCGCTGATCGGATTCCACTCGGCGACCGTCCGCAGCCAGCCCGGCAGCCCGCTCGTCGGGATGTACGCGCTGGACAGCAGCGGCAGCAGGAACGTCGCCCCGCCAAGCTGGCCGGCCGCCTCCTCGTTGCGGGTGAGCAGGCCGAGGTAGATCCCGGCCCAGGTGCACGCGAAGCGGAACAGCATCAGCAGAGCGAACGCGCCCGCCGCCGCGGGCAGGCTCCCCTCGACCCGCCAGCCCACCGCGAGGCCCACCAGCAGGAACGGGACCGTCCCGCCGGCCGTGGCCACCAGGTCCGCCGCGGCCTGCCCCAGCGGTACGGCCGCCCGGCTCATCGGCAGCGTGCGGAAGCGGTTCGTCACGCCCCGGTGTGTGTCCTGGGCCGCCTGGAACATGCCGGCCATGATCCCGCCCGAGGCGGTCGCCACCAGCAGGCCCGGCACGAGGAAGGTCCGGTACGCCTCGCCCGGCACCGCCAGTGCGCTGCCGAAGACGTAGCCGAAGAACAGCAGCATGCTGATCGGCATCGTCTGGGTGAGGATCAGCAGGCCCGGGTTGTTGCGCAGCCGCAGCAGCTGGCGGCCCAGCATCGCGGTTCCGTCGTACGCCAGCATGCTCATGCGGCACGCTCCTTCTCGTCGGTCGTCTGGGTCGTCTGGGTCGTCTCGGTCGGTTCGGGCGCGGTCTCCGTCAGGCGCAGGAACACGTCGTCGAGGGTCGGCGGCCGCAGGCTCACGTCGAGCAGCGGCACACCCGCCGTGTCCAGGGCGCGCACCAGCAGCGGGATCGTGAGTGTGGGGTCCCTGCTGACCGCGCCGACGGCGTTGCGCTCGTGGTCGAACGACGGCTGGGCGCCCGTCAGCCGGTCCAGCACGGCCGCCGCCTCCGTGAGGGCGTCCGCGCCCGGCACGACGACTTCGGCGTGCGCCCCGACGAGCGACTTGAGCTGCGCCGGTGAACCGGTGTGGGTGACCCGGCCCTGGTCCACCAGGGCGATGTCGTCGGCCAGCTGGTCGGCCTCCTCCAGGTACTGCGTGGTGAGCAGGACGGTCGTGCCCTCGGCGGTCAGGCCGCGCACCACGTCCCGGATGAGGGTGCGGCTGACCGGGTCGAGGCCGGTCGTCGGCTCGTCCAGGAACAGCACGTCGGGGCGTCGGACCAGGCTCGCCGCGAGGTCCAGACGGCGGCGCATGCCCCCGGAGTAGGTGGACGCGGGGCGGTCGGCGGCCTCCGTCAGGCCGAAGCGGTCGAGGAGTTCAGCCGTCCGGCCGGCCGGGCCGCGGACCCGGTGCAGCCGGCCGAAGAGCCGGAGGTTCTGGCGTCCGGTGAGGTCCGAGTCGATCGAGGTGTCCTGCCCGGTGACGGAGATCCGGGCGCGGACGGCGGCGGCCTCACGGACGAGGTCGTGCCCCGCGACCCGGGCGGAGCCCGCGTCCGGCCGCAGCAGTGTGGTCAACAGCCCTACCGCCGTCGTCTTCCCCGCCCCGTTCGGTCCGAGGACCCCGCAGACCGTCCCCTCGGCGACCGCGAGGTCCAGCCCGCGCAGGGCGTGGACCTGCCCGAACCGCTTCTCCAGTCCTTCACTAAGTACAGCGTACGTAGAAGTCATGGCATGACCATAGCGCACTACGTACGCTGTACGTAACTAGGATGGTGCCGAGGTGATGATCGATGGCGGACCGAGCGGCCGTACCCGAAGTGATCTGGGCGCGCCCCGAGCGCACCGGCCGTGGGCCGAAACCGGCGTTCACCCGCGCCGACATCGCGGCGGCGGCGGTGCGGATCGCCGACGCGTCGGGGCTGGACGGGGTCACCATGCGGCAGGTCGCCGCGGAGCTGGGCTGCGGCACGATGTCGCTGTACAACTACGTCCCCCGCAAGGAGGACCTGTACGAGCTGATGATCGACGCCATCGGCTCCGAGCACGAGGTGTTCGAACCCTCGGGCGACTGGCGCGCCGACATGCTCCGCAACGCGGAGGAGACGCGCGCCATCATGTACCGCCACACCTGGGTGCCGCGCCTGATGCCGGGGGTGTTCGGCTTCAGCCCCAACACCCTGCGCTACGTGGAGCACTGCCTGGCCTGCCTCGAACCGCTCGATGTGCCGGCCGGCACGAAGACGGAGCTGATCGCGCTGCTCAACGGCGTGGTGACGACGTACACCGGTAACGAGATCGCGACCGCCGAACGCGCCCGCGCGATGCCGTGGTCGGCGGAGGAGGAGAACGCGGTCCGCATGGCCTATCTGGGCGGCCAGATCGCAACCGGCGCGTATCCGCGGCTGACGGCGGCCTTCACGGAGCAGAGCGGCCCCGTCGACCTGGAGGCGGTGTTCAGACGGGCCCTCGTGCGCATCCTGGACGCCTTCGACCCCGACCTCCGCTAGAGCAGCGCCAGTTGGCCCTCCGGACCCTCCTCGGGGCCCTCCAGTACCGACGCGGGCCGGCGGGCCGTGCTCGGCACCGGGAGGACGCCCGCCGCGCGCAGGTCCGTGGCCGTGATCGGGTCGGGGAGGTCCGGCTCTTCCAGGGGGCGCAGTTCCGCGAGGAGCGCGAGGACGGTGATCAGCTCCAGCAGCTCCGACGTCCAGGACTGGGGCCAGGTCACGGGACGGATCGCCGCCAGGGTGCCCGGCTCGGCGGCGGCGACGCGGGTCGCGAACCACTGCTCCAGCACGCGCACGGAGCCCACCTCGAAGTCCCAGGCCTCCGGCGGCACCGGGGAGATGCGGCCCTCGTCCAGGAACAGGGCCTCCTCGCCCCGGTCGTAGTGCAGCGTCATCGGCCGGGCGGGCAGCGGGGCGCGGACATAGGGGCGGCGGCCGCCGGGGAGCTTCGGGCGTTCGCCGTCGCGGCGCATCAGCCACAGCATCCGGTGCCCCAGCTCCAGACCCCGCTCCCACTGCTCGGCGTCCCCGGTGAGCGGGACGGTAAGGTCCGGGCGAGCCGTGGCGGTGATCCACGCCAGTACGTCCAGCGGCGCCGGGGTGCCTCCCAGACGGGCGCCGAGGTGCTCCGGCAGGCCCGGGGCCAGGTTGGGCTCGCGGCCGCCCGGGCGCCGGAACAGCGGGCGGATCCGGCCGGCGCGCAGCAGCGGGAGCAGCGAGGTGACGAGCAGGGGCGGGGTCGCCTCGGGCGCCTCCGCCACGAAGACCTGCCGTTCGTCCGCCACCCGCCACAGCTCCGGGCGGGCCGCGTCGATCAGCCGCTGGTCGGGGATCAGCCACTGCTCGTCGTAGGGCGCGAGCAGGACGCGCTCCGGTTCCGGACAGGGCCCCGAGGTGCGCACCAGCTTTCCCGTGCCGCTGCCGGTCCGGCCGGGCAGCTGCCCGACCGCCGTGTGCAGCGTGCGCGAGCGGGTCGGTTCGAACAGGGCCTCGCGGTCGGGCCCCTCGGCCTTCACCAAGGCGTCCCAGCGGGCCTTGAGGGACGCCGCGTCGGGCGCCGCCGGCCAGCCCCGGCCGAGCCGCGGCGGTGCGACGGACCACGGCATGAGGTCCGCCAGCAGCGGAGCGTCGTCGTGCGTCACGCTGGGCATCGTACGACCTGACGTCGGCCCGCGGGTCAGGTGGCTTCCAGGGTCACCGTGAAGGAGAACCGGTCGCCCCGGTAGTGGATGACGGCCGCGTCGAGGACCCGCCCCGCGGGGTCGTAGGTCACGCCCGTGTAGTGCAGGATCGGGCTCAGCAGGGGGACTTGGAGCAGTTTAGAGGTCTCCGGGTCGGCCAGCCGCGCCTCCACCGTGTCCGTGATGCGGCTGATGTCCGCCCCCACCACGTCCCGCAGCACCTTGGTCATGGGCCACCGGACGAGGTCGTCCAGATCGATCCGCGCGGCCAGTTCGGGCCGCACGTAGTTGCGGGCGTGATTCGTCGGCTCACCGGTGTTCTCGTCGCTCCGCAGCCGGTGGTACGAGGCGACCTCCCGCACGTCCGGGAAGAACTCGGCGAGTCCGGCCGGCACGGGTGTGCTGCCGTGGTCCAGCAGTTCGGTCGTCATACCGGACTGCTGGGCCACGATCGCGTCCACCGAGCCGAGGAGCCGCACCGGGGAGCCCCTGCGGGCGTGCGGCTCGATGAAGGTGCCCCGCCGCCGGTGGCGCGTGATGAGCCCCTCGTCCTCCAGCTCCTTCAGCGCCTGCCGCATCGTCAGCACGCTCACTCCGTAGTGCCCCGCCAGCTGCTCCTCCGTGGGCAGCCGCAGTGGGTCCTGGGGCGAGCGGCCGAGGATCGAGGCGCGCAGCGACTGCGACACCTGATACCAGAGCGGCAGCTTGCGGTTCAGGACGATGGAGTCCGGGGCGAAGGAGGTCACGGGCCATCCGTACAGCTAGGAAATGATCAGTGCAAGGGGCTTCTGACGGAGAACCGTCAGAAGCTGTCTAGGCGCGGAAGTGCCGCTCCAGGCCTTGCCAGACGTCGTCGTAGCGCCGCTGGAGGTGTTCCGCGCGGGCCGCGTGCGGGGTGAGGGTGAGCGGCCAGCGGGTCTCGAACATGAAGGCCAGACCGTCGTCGATCTTCTGCGGCTTCAGCTCGGCGGCGCTCGCTCGGTCGAACGTCTCCCGGTCCGGGCCGTGCGCCGACATCATGTTGTGCAGCGAGCCGCCGCCCGGCACGAAGCCCTCGGCCTTGGCGTCGTACGCGCCCTCGATGAGGCCCATGTACTCGCTCATCACGTTCCGGTGGAAGTACGGCGGCCGGAACGTGTCCTCGCCCACCAGCCAGCGCGGCGCGAACACCACGAAGTCGACACCGGCCAGCCCCGGGGTGTCCGACGGGGAGGTCAGCACCGTGAAGATCGACGGGTCCGGGTGGTCGTAGGTGATGGTGCCGAGCACATTGAAACGGCGCAGGTCGTAGCTGTACGGCACATGGTTGCCGTGCCAGGCCACCACGTCGAGGGGGGAGTGGTCGTAGGTGGCCGTCCACAGGTTGCCGCAGAACTTGTTCACCACCTCCACCGGGCCCTCGACGTCCTCGTACGCGGCGACCGGGGCGTGGAAGTCCCGCGGGTTGGCGAGGCCGTTCGCGCCGATCGGGCCCAGGTCGGGGAGGCGGAAGGGCGCGCCGTAGTTCTCGCACACATACCCGCGGGCGGATTCGTCGAGCAGCTCCACACGGAAGCGGACACCACGCGGAACCAGTGCCACATGTCCCGGCTCCACATGGAGCAGGCCGAACTCCGTGCGCAGCAGCAGCCCGCCGCGCTCCGGGACGATCAGCAGCTCGCCGTCGGCGTCGCTGAACACCCGGTTCATCGACGCGTTGGCCGCGTACAGGTGCACGGCGATGCCGGTGCGCTGGGTGGCGTCGCCGTTGCCGCCCAGGGTCCACAGGCCTGCCAGGAAGTCGGTCTCGGGCGCCGGGTCGGGCAGCGGGTTCCAGCGCAGGCGGTTGGGGTCGGGCACGGTCTGGTTGAAGGGGGCGGTGCGGACCGAGCCGTTGTGGGTCCGGGTGAACGCCGGGTGCGCGGCCGACGGGCGGATCCGGTACAGCCACGAGCGGCGGTTGTGCGCCCGCGGCTCGGTGAACGCCGAACCGCTCAGCTGCTCCGCGTACAGCCCCAGCGGGGCACGCTGGGGCGAGTTGCGGCCCTCGGGCAGTGCGCCCGGGACGGCCTGAGAGCTGTGCTCGTTGCCGAAGCCGGAGAGGTAGGCCAGTCCTTCGGCGGTCTTCCGTGCCTCCCCTTGCTCGAACCCGCTCGTGCGGGAGGTACCCCCATCGCCCATGATCGCTGCTCCCTTGCGTCTGATTCCTATGCAGTACCGTAGGATTGCGATTTCCCCGACGCAAGGGGGGCGCGCCCTCCTCTCGGGGGATGACACGAACCCGACTTGAGGACGATCCGCAGGGCCGGACGTGTGTTCTAGGCTCCCGAACATGTCGTGGACACGAAGATCTCGCGCCGCGCTCGCGGTCTGTGTCCTCCTCCTGGCCGGATCCGCGGGCTGTGACACCGATGGCTCGCGGGAGGGCGATGCGTCACCCACCCCGGTGGGCGAGGTCCTGGAGGACCGGGACCAGGAGGGTCGGCCCCTTCGTGAGGTCGGGCAGGAGGGCGCCCCGGGCGTCGGCATCGAGGTGCAGCCCGGTACGTCCGGCGGCTGGGACGTACGCCTGACCGTGCGCAACTTCCGCTTCTCGCCGGCCGGCGCGGCAGCCCGCGCGGTGGCCGGGCGGGGCCTCGTCCGCCTCTACGTCGACGACCGTCCCGTCGCCCGGCTCCGCGCCCCCGCCTACCGGCTGGACACCCGCCTCGTCCCGCGTGGCACGCACCGCGTCACGGCCCGCCTCTGCGCCGACGACGGCACCGTGTGGGCCGTGGACGGCAAGCCCGTGGAGAGCACGGCCGACGTCACCGCGTCGGAGTCCGGCCCGGGGGCGACGCCGGAAGCGGCCTCCCGGCGCAAGGCCCGCACGCAGGGAACGGACAGCGGGGGGCGAGGTTCACCGGACCGCGCCCGAGGGGCATCATGAAGCCCGTGCCCCACGCGACATCGCTCCGTCGTGCCCCCGTGCAGCGGCGCAGCGCCGAACGTCTGACCAGGATCCTCGATGCCTGCGCCGACCTCCTCGACGAGGTCGGCTACGACGCCCTGAGCACCCGTGCCGTCGCCCAGCGGGCCTCGGTCCCGATCGGCTCCGTCTACCGCTTCTTCGGCAACAAGCGCCAGATGGCCGACGCGCTGGCGCAGCGCAATCTGGAGCGGTACTCCGAGCGCGTCACCCAGCGCCTGCGGCAGGCCGGTGAGGACGGGGGCTGGCGGACGGCCATGGACGCCGTGCTCGACGAGTACCTGGAGATGAAACGCACCGCGCCCGGCTTCTCGCTCGTCGACTTCGGCAACCAGATCCCGGTCGGTGCCCGTCACGCCGAGCCCAACCACCGCGTCGCCGACCGCCTGACCGAACTCCTCTCCGGTCACCTCGACCGCGAACCCGACGACGATCTGCGCCGGGTCTTCCTCATAGCCGTCGAGACCGCCGACACCCTCGTGCACCTGGCGTTCCGGGTCGCGCCCGAGGGCGACGAGCGGATCATCGACGAGGCCCGGGAGATGCTGCGCGCCTATCTGGCCCGCGCCCTCGACTGACCTCGGTCCCGCCGGACCCTCCCCCAGATGCATACCGGTCGGTATGCTCGGGCGCGTCAGCGCGTCACCGTAGCCGCCGCCCCGGGAGGACCCGTGTCCCGCACCGCCCTGCGTATCTGTCCCCTGTGCGAGGCCACCTGCGGCCTGACGCTCACCATCGAGGGGACGCGCGTCACCCACGCCCGAGGTGACCGCGACGACGTGTTCAGCCGGGGGTTCATCTGCCCCAAGGGCGCCTCCTTCGGGGCGGTCGACTCCGACCCCGACCGGCTGCGCACGCCGCTCGTACGGCGGGACGGCGAGCTGCGGGAGGCCACCTGGCAGGAGGCCTTCGACGCGGTCGCCGCCGGTATCCGGCCCGTCGTGGAGCGCCACGGCCCGAACTCCGTCGGGGTCGTCCTCGGCAACCCCAACGTGCACACCATGGCCGGCGCCCTCTACCCGGCCGTCCTGCTCGCCGGTCTCGGCACCCGCAGCGTCTTCACCGCCTCCACGGTCGACCAGATGCCCAAGCACGTCTCCAGCGGCCTCCTCTTCGGCGACGCGAACGCCATCCCCGTGCCCGACCTCGACCGCACCGGCCATCTGCTCCTGATCGGCGCCAACCCGCTGGAGTCCAACGGCAGTCTGTGCACCGCCCCCGACTTCCCGGGCAAGCTGAAGGCGCTCAAGGCCCGGGGCGGCACCCTCGTCGTGATCGACCCGCGGCGCACCCGCACCGCGAAGCTCGCCGACCGGCACATCGCCGTCCGGCCCGGCACCGACGCGCTGCTGCTGGCGGCCATGGCGCAGGTGCTCTTCGAGGAGGGGCTGACGGAGCCGGCCCCGCATGTCCAGGGGGCCGGCGAACTGGCCGAGGCCCTGCGGGAGCTCACCCCGGAGGCGGTCGCCGGGGCCTGCGACGTCGAGGCCGGCGTCATCCGCGCCCTCGCCCGCGACCTGGCCGCCGCCCCGGCCGCCGCCGTCTACGGCCGCATCGGCAGCTGCACCGTCCCGCACGGCACCCTGGCCAGCTGGCTCGTCGACGTCCTCAACATCCTCACCGGCAACCTCGACCGGCCCGGCGGCGCGCTCTTCCCACAGGCCGCCACCGACAAGACCCCGCGCCCCGCCGGACCGGGCCGGGGCTTCGCCCTCGGACGCTGGCACTCCCGGGTGAGCCGGCACCCCGAGGCGAAGGGCGAACTTCCCCTGTCGGCCCTCGCGGAGGAGATCGACACCGCCACGGAGGAGGGCGCACCGGTGCGCGCGCTGATCGCCGTCGCCGCCAACCCCGTGCTCTCCGCGCCCGACGGCGACCGGCTCGACAGGGCGCTCGACTCGCTCGACTTCATGGTCAGCGTCGACCCGTACCTCAACGAGACCTCCCGCCACGCCGACGTGGTCCTGCCC
>NZ_POUC01000180.1 GCF_002891435.1 Streptomyces cahuitamycinicus | reverse complement strand
GGGTAGTTCTTTCCCTCGGTTCTTTCAGGAGGTCAGTGGCCTACCGGACCCTCGCGGACAAGGGCCCGGTGAGTCCGGAAGCCGCTTCAGGGGCGGTGGTGCCCGGCCTTCAACTCGCCTATGAAGGCCGCCCAGGCAGCACCTTCGAAGCACAGCGCCGGGCCCTGCGGGGCCTTGCTGTCACGGACCGGGACGACGGCCCCTCGGAACCCGTCGGCCACCTCCACGCAGTTGCCGCCTTCCTGATTGCTGTAGCTGCTCTTGCGCCAGGCGGCGCCGTTCAGATCGGGACGGGACCTTCGCTCCACGGTGGTTGTCCTCCCTCACGGATCGGATCATGTCCAGCGACATGAGCGGGGGCAGAGCTGCCGCCCGCAGCCGATCGTAAGTCAGCGCGAAACTCCTGACCTCGTCCGGATCCTCGATGAGTTGGCCGTAGTGCGCGCCTTCCGTGTACGCGACCTCCGAGCCGTCCGGCATGGTGAGTACCGTGAGCGAACCGCCCATGACCTCGTGCTCGCCCTGGTCGAACGGCAGTACCTGCACGGTGATGTGAGGTTCCGCCCTGGTCCTGAGCAGTCGCTCCAACTGCTCACGCATCACCCCCTGGCCACCAACAGGACGCCGGAGCACCGCCTCGTCGAGAACCACCCACAGCTCGGGCCGATCTGGCGTGCCGAGCCGCTCCTGTCGTCCCAGACGAAAGGCGACCCGTTCTTCCAACTGCTCTTCGCTGCCGAGCGTCCGTCCGACTCTCAGCACCGCACGCGCGTAGTCCTCGGTCTGCAACAAGCCGGGCACCACATGAGCCGCGTACTCGCGGACGGCCACCGCCCGCTCCGCGTACTGCATGAACCTTCGTGACCAGTCCGGAAACGCCTGGCGGTACACGTACGGCCACAGCTCCACCAGGAGATCCTCCGCACCGAGCGCCGCGTCCAGCGCTCGCGCCAGCTCCAGCGTCGGCTTCGCTCCGGACGCGCGCTCGATCTGCGTGATCCGCGTGCTCACAACATGCGTCCGGTCGCCCAGTTCGGCCTGGGTCAGTCCCGCCGCCGTCCGGAGCCTGCGCACGCGCGCGCCGAACAGCGCGGCCATCGACGCGCTGGGATCAATTCCGTTGGCCACGGCATCACTTCCGTTCCTTACGGCCTCACAAATAAGGCTGTGCCCCCTGTCGAGCGTAGGACGATCGGCCGACTCTTGAGCACGGAACGTGATGACTCGTGTGCGCAACGGAGCGCCTTGAGCAGACGGAAAGGGACGGACAGGCCGTGCTGACAGAAACCGCCACCCCGGGAGACCTGCCGCAGCGTGAACTCCAGTCACTCACGGTGCAGTTCCCCTCCACCCCACGCGGTGCGCAGCTCGCCCGGCGGCACGCCGTCCGGGGGATGGAGGAACGAGGCCACCCGCCGGCGTCGGACGTCTCGTGCGCGGTCGCCCTCGTCGTCGGGGAGCTCGCGGCGAACGCCGTACAGCACGGTCGGGTTCCCGGCCGGGAGTCCGGTCTCCTGCTCGCCCTGGACCGGGCTGCGGGGCTGCTGCGGGTCGAGGTCGCGGACGCCGCCTCCGCGAAGCGGCTGCCCACGGCCGCGCCCTCTTCCTGCCCCGACGGCGAGTCGGGCCGGGGGCTGCTCCTGGTGGACGTCCTGGCCGTGCGCTGGGGGACGGCGCCCCGCAGCCCGGTGGGCAAGACGGTATGGGCCGAGCTGCGTCTTGAGATCTGATCCGCCCCGGGGAGGAAGGCAGCGGTGCCCGAAAAGGCAGACGGCGCGTACAGCACGTACCTGCTCGTACGCGCCGACGCGCCGTGAGAGTCCTGCGCGGGGGCTACTCCTCGTCGTCCCCGGGCTTCTCCGCCTCGTTGATCTCCTCTTCGATACCCAGCTGCTCGATGAGCCACTTGTCGAACTCGATCGCGGCGCGCACCCAGCTGACCGTCGAGGAGACGAAGTGCTCCAGGCTGACGCCCATGCCGATCAGCATCTGGGCCTCGCCGATCAGGCGGACCGTGCCGTCGTCGTGGGTGTGGCTGTAGACCTTGGGCCACAGGGTGCGGCGGTTCCAGTCGTCGATCGACTCGAGGATCTGCGGCTTGGCCTCGATCTCGTGGGGCCGGTCGTAGAACGTCCGCACGGAGAAGACCTGCTGGTCTCCCTCACCCCGGAACATGAAGTAGGTGCGGAACTGCTCCCACGGCGCCGCGAGGTCTCCCTCGTCGTCGACGACGTACTTGAGCTCCATCTGGTCGAGGAGCTGCTTAACGAGGTCCTGATCCGGGACGACGGGGCCGGCCGGGCCGCCGCCGGGCTGCGGCTCGGGCTGGCCCCCGAAGTTCGGAATCGAGGACGGGTCGATGGTCACCGTGAATTTCCCTTCGTACGGATTCCGCCATCCTCCCCCATGCGGGGAGGGGGGTGGCAAGCCCCGACAGACCCTGTCAGCCCTCGGCTGACAGGATCCGGTCAGCCGCAACCTCCGGGTACCCCGAACCGTCCTCCTGAGCAGCCGACGAAGGGGGCCGCGCTCATGCAGGCAGCGGACAGGGGGCACACCCGGTGGGGGATCGTCCTGCCGTTTCTGGCACTGCCGGTCGTGGTCCTCGGCGTCCTGATCGCCGGCCTGTTCCTGGTGGCCTGGTCGGACGACGACGGCACCCGTGCGGGCGCGACGGCGACGGTCCCCTGCACCGAGGCCCTGGCTTTCGGCGCCGCCGAGCGCCCCGCGACCGCCCGCGCCCACGACTGCACGGTGCAGCGGGGCATCGACACCGCGTACGCGGCGGTGCTGCGGATGCCGCGCGAGGACGTCCGCGGCTGGCTGCGCACGACGTACCCGGGCGCCCCCGAGCCCCGCACGGGCGGCGGCGTCTGCGGGGCGCTGTGCCTCGACGTGACCCACGAGGACGGCCTCCCCGGCGCGGCGGAGGCACATGTGGTTCAGGTGAGAGTCGAGTACGAGAACGCCGAGACCGCGCTCGTGCGCTTCTCGGCGTTCACGATGTGACCGGGGACGGTCCTACAGCGTCCGCCCGGGTGCCGGGCCCGATGCGAACAGGGACGGCCCTACAGGCGTCTTGCCCGGGCCGGGCGCGATGTGGCCGGGGAGGGCCCCTACAGCGTCTTGCCCGGGGCCGGGCCCACCAGGAGCCCGTCCTCGGAGCGGTCCACCCGGACCGTGTCCCCGTCCTTGATCTCCCCGGACAGGATCTCCTTGGCGAGCCGGTCGCCGATCGCGGACTGGACGAGCCGCCGCAGCGGCCGGGCACCGTACGCCGGGTCCATGCCCTCCTCCGCGAGCCAGGCCAGGGCCTCGGGCGTGATGTCCAGGGTGAGGCGCCGCTCGGCGAGCCGCTTGGCCAGGCGCTCCAGCTGGAGCTTCGCGATGCGCTCCAGCTCGGGCTTGGTCAGCGCGGCGAAGACGACCAGGTCGTCCAGGCGGTTGAGGAACTCCGGCTTGAAGGAGCTCCGCACCACCTCCAGGACCTGCTCCTTCTTCTCCTGCTCGCTGGTCACCGGGTCGACCAGGTACTGGCTGCCCAGGTTCGACGTCAGGACGAGGATCGTGTTGCGGAAGTCGACCGTACGGCCCTGGCCGTCCGTCAGGCGGCCGTCGTCCAACACCTGGAGCAGGATGTCGAAGACCTCGGGGTGGGCCTTCTCCACCTCGTCCAGCAGGACGACGGAGTAGGGGCGGCGGCGGACGGCTTCCGTGAGCTGGCCGCCCTCCTCGTAACCGACGTATCCGGGCGGGGCGCCGACCAGCCGGGCCACGCTGTGCTTCTCGCTGTACTCCGACATGTCGATCCGGACCATCGCCCGCTCGTCGTCGAAGAGGAAGTCGGCGAGGGCCTTGGCCAGTTCGGTCTTGCCGACGCCGGTCGGGCCGAGGAAGAGGAACGACCCGGTGGGCCGGTCGGGGTCGGCGATCCCGGCACGGCTGCGGCGCACGGCGTCCGACACCGCGCGCACGGCCTCGGTCTGGCCGATGAGCCGCCTGCCGATCTCGTCCTCCATGCGCAGCAGCTTCTGGGTCTCACCCTCCAGCAGCCGCCCGGCGGGGATGCCGGTCCAGGCGGCGACGACGTCGGCGATGTCGTCGGCGCCGACCTCCTCCTTGACCATGGTGTCCTTGGTGACCGCCTCCTCGGCCTCGGAGGCGGCCTCCAGCTCCTTCTCCAGGGCGGGGATCTCGCCGTAGAGCAGCTTGGAGGCGGTGTCGAAGTCGCCGTCGCGCTGGGCGCGTTCGGCCTGGCCGCGGATCTCGTCGAGGCGTTCCTTCAGCTCGCCGACGCGGTTGAGGGACTGCTTCTCCTTCTCCCAGCGGGCGGTCAGGCCCCGCAGCTCCTCCTCCTTGTCGGCGAGGTCGCGGCGCAGCTTCTCCAGGCGCTCGCGGGAGGCCGCGTCGGTCTCCTTGCCGATCGCCAGCTCCTCCATCTTCAGCCGGTCGACGGCGCGCTGGAGTTCGTCGATCTCGACGGGTGAGGAGTCGATCTCCATGCGGAGGCGGGAGGCCGCCTCGTCGACGAGGTCGATGGCCTTGTCGGGCAGGAAGCGGGAGGTGATGTACCGGTCGGAGAGCGATGCGGCGGCGACGAGCGCGCTGTCGGCGATCTGCACCTTGTGGTGGGCCTCGTAACGGCCCTTGAGCCCGCGCAGGATCGCGATGGAGTCCTCGACGGTCGGCTCGGCGACCAGCACCTGCTGGAAGCGCCGTTCCAGCGCCGGGTCCTTCTCGATGCGCTCCCGGTACTCGTCGAGGGTCGTGGCACCGACCATGCGCAGCTCACCGCGGGCGAGCATCGGCTTCAGCATGTTCCCGGCGTCCATGGCGGAGTCACCGCCGGCGCCGGCCCCGACGACGGTGTGCAGCTCGTCGATGAAGGTGATGATCTGCCCGTCGGAGTCCTTGATCTCGGCGAGGACGGTCTTCAGCCGCTCCTCGAACTCGCCCCGGTACTTGGCGCCGGCGACCATGGCGCCGAGGTCGAGCGCGACGAGCCGCTTGTCCTTCAGCGACTCGGGCACGTCTCCCTTGACGATCCGCTGGGCGAGCCCCTCGACGACGGCGGTCTTGCCGACGCCCGGCTCGCCGATCAGCACGGGGTTGTTCTTGGTGCGGCGCGACAGCACCTGCACCACGCGCCGGATCTCCTGGTCCCGCCCGATGACGGGGTCGAGCTTGCCCTCCCGCGCGGCGGCGGTGAAGTCGGTCCCGAACTTCTCCAGGGCCTTGTACTGGCCCTCGGGGTCGGCGGTGGTCACTCGGCGCTGTCCTCGCGTCCTCTGGAAGGCGGCCTGGAGCTTCTTGGCGTCGGCCCCCTGCTGGGACAGCACCTCGCCGGCCGCGCCGCCCTTCGCGGCGAGGGCGATCAGGAGGTGCTCGGTGGAGAGGTACTCGTCCCCCAGGTCCTTGGCGCGGGACTGCGCGTCGGCGACGACGGCCAGCATCTCTCGGTTGGGCTGGGGCGGCGCGACGGTCGACCCGGTGACGCTCGGCAGCCCGGCGAGCACGCGCTCGGCTCCGGCGCGTACGGCGGCCTGGTCGGCGTCGACCGCGGCGAGCAGGTCGGTGATGTTCTCGTTGTCCTGTCCCTGGAGCAGCGCGAGCAGCAGATGGGCCGGGGTGAGGTCGGGGTGCCCCTCGGTCACGGCCCGGTTGCTGGCAGCGTTGATCGCATCCCGGCTCCGGTTGGTCAGCTCGGCGTCCACGTTCGCGTTCTCCTCCTTGCACTGACCCGAACGGCTTGCACAAAGTTGAGTCTAGTGCACTCAAGGACGGTTCCGGGAGGCTCGGGGGTCTAAGTTCCGGGGCATGGCGACCAAGTACTCCGTCGACCCCGGCGCTCCGGACCCGTCGTATCTCAGCTTCTGGCGGGAGCGGCACCTGTGCACCCTGACGACTCCCCGCCCGGACGACACTCCGCATCTGGTACCCGTCGGGGTCACATACGATCCCGAGGCGCGTCTGGCTCGGGTGATCACCAACAGGGCGAGCGCGAAGGTGCGGTACGTGCGGGCGGCCGGGGACCAGGGGGCGGCCGTCGCCGTCTGCCAGCTGGAGGGCCGCCGCTGGGCGACACTGGAGGGCCGGGCCCTCGTCCGCGACGAGCCGGACCGGGTGGCCGAGGCCGAGCGGCGCTACGCGGAGCGCTACGGCAGGATTCCGTCACCCAACCCGGCACGCGTGGTGATCGAGATCCACCTGACGCGAGCGATGGGGCGAGGTTGAGCGAAGTGAAAATCCACACCGGTGATCGACTGGATCCGGCCACCGCCGAATGAGGTCGATACCCGGAAATGTCCCCGGAAACTGCAGCGGCGTCACCGTGTTCAGGTCACGGTGACGCCGCTGCGGGGGGAAGCACCTGAGCGATCTTTTACGACGGGGGAATCGCGTCAGGCACTGCGGGGGGTGGCAGAGATGGTCCTCGGGGCAGGGGAGTCGGCCTCCACCTGCTGGTGGTCCCTTTGGTCCAGGTTCACAAAGATCATTCCGTACCGTACGGCACATCGCACTGGCTGCGGCGCCCCCCGAGGCCGCCGCAGACACCGGTAAGCCCGTACGTCCTCGTCCTCGTCCCGCGTGACGACCACAGGCTCGCCGAACACGGTCACCATCAACGAGTCACCACTGTGGGGGATGGCGGTGACCAGGTCGATGAAGTGCCAGCCGGAGCGGTAGGCGGTGGCCATCTCGCGGCGGAAGGAGCGGTCGTCGGGTGGAGTGGTCACGGTCAGCTCCCGGATCCGGCTGCCCCGGAGCTCGGCCAGCTGCTGTTCTCCGCTCCGTGAGCGCTGTTCACGGCGACGGACGGCCAGCTGCTGTTCGCCCGAACATCGTCCTTCACATCGGAGAAGCCACTCAGTACACCGAGGGCCACAACGGCGGAGAAGGCGGCGACAAGCACCGAGCGAAGCATTCTGTTACGCATAGTCGGCTTCGTCCTCACTTGAAGGTCCCCTTTTCCCCCGTCGAGTACGACGATGGCTCATTCGGGCACGTCATGGCCACACAATCGATGCATCATGTTCCTGCATGTTCAGGACCCTGGGGGGTGGAGATTTGACATCGAATCGGACTAAGGAGACACATCCCCATGCGATGACCCAGTGGTGCGACGAGGGCGGCCGTCTGTATGCCGCCGCACTGCGCGCCGGACGCATCGCACGCGAGGACGTGGCGCCCGCTCCGTGCCTGATGGAGTTCGCCCTGCTCCACCCCGACCCGGACGACCCGAGCTGGCTGCGGCCGGTGCCCCCCGCGGTCGCCCTGTCCCGGCGGCTCAACCCGCTGGAACAGGAGATCGCCGACCGCCGGCGCCTGGCGACCGGCCTCGCCGAGACCTTCGAGCCGTTCATGGCCCTGGGCACCCAGCTGGCCGCCACCAGTGACGCCATCACTGTGCTGGAAGGCGGCGAACGAATCAACGCCGCGCTCAACATGGCCACTTTCCAATGCCAGACGGAGATGCTCACCGTCCAGCCCACGGACCGGATGTCCGAGCGCAGCCTCCTGCTCGGCCTGGAGCGCGACCGGCCGCTGATCGAACGCGGCGTGCGCATCCGCACCCTGTACCAGCACACCGCCCGCTACAACCCCGAGCAGCTGGCCTACGCCGCCCAGCTCTCCAACGGCAAGGCGGAGTACCGCACCATCGACGAACTCGTCGAGCGCCTGATCATCTGCGACGAGTCCGTCGCCTTCATCCCCGCCCGCGACGATCAGCAAGTCGCTCTGGAACTGCGCCACCCCGGTCTGGTCCG
The DNA here is from genome assembly GCF_002891435.1 of Streptomyces cahuitamycinicus. GTDB lineage: Bacteria > Actinomycetota > Actinomycetes > Streptomycetales > Streptomycetaceae > Streptomyces > Streptomyces cahuitamycinicus. The sequence continues at coordinate 7,506 of NZ_POUC01000180.1, read as the reverse complement.
CTACCTCATCAAGCTCTTCGAGTACTTGTGGGACCGGTCGGTTCCCCTCAGCACCGGCACACCGTACGAGACCGCCCGTGACGGCATCACGGAGATCCAGTACTCCATAGCGAAGCTCCTGGTCGAAGGACACGTCGACGAGGCCATCGCCCGGCGCCTCGGCATGAACGTGCGCACCTGCCGGGCCCACATAGCCAAACTCGCGTCCGCCCTCGGCAGCGGCAGCCGCGCCCAACTGGGGTACCTCATCGCCCAGTCCGGCATCCTGAAGCAGGACGAGGAAGGAGCCACCGGTTGACCTCACGGGCCCGGCTCGGGGTTCTCATCGGACGCTCGGGGATTCTTGACCAGGAACGTTGAGGGACGTGGTGGAGTGCTGCGGACCGTCCAGGCCCGCCTGGGCGATGCGCACCCCCAGCTGCGTACGGCTCGCCGCCCCCAGCGTCTCCGAGAGACGCGCGATGTGCGCCCGGCAGGTCCGGACGCTTATGCCCAGCCGTTCCGCGATGACGGCGTCCTGATGCCCTTCCGCGAGCAGCGCGGCGATCGACTGCTCGCGGTGGGAGATGCCCTCGATGCCGGTGTCGGGGAGCGGGGCCTTGAGGGGGATGGCCAGGCGCCACAGCCGGTCGAAGACCGTGACGAGGTATTCGACGATCGCCGGATGCCGTAGCTCAAGGGCCATCGTGCGGTCGGTGTTGGCGGGGATGAACGCCACCGTCCGGTCGAAGAGGATCAGCCGGTCGATCACCTCGTCCAGCGTGCGCGCCTCCACCGCGTCGCCCATCAGCTCCAGGTAGGTCAGCAGCCCCTGTCCGTGCCGGGCGACATGCGTGTACAGGTCCCGCATCCGCACGCCACGGCCGCGCAGCGCCATCGCCCGGTGCAGGCCCTCGGAGAGCTCCGCCTCGCGGCGGATGCCGCCGGGCTGGACCGTGAGCACCTCGGCCGTGCACGCCCGGGTCGCCTCGTCCATCGCGGCCTGGATCCGGGCGAGTCCGTCCAGGACGCGAATGGCCGGGCCCTCCGCGGCCGGTGCGGCCGACCGCACCTGGTGGCCCAGCCCGGCGTACCACTCGACGGCCGTGACGGCCGAGCCCAGCCGCCGCTGGCTCGCGCTCACCTCGTCGTACATCCCGCGCAGCAGCCGGGTCATGACCTCCTGCGGGGAGGTCGGCACCAGCCAGTCCATGTCGTCGGGGTCCGGATGCAGCAGGGCGAGTTCCAGCAGGCAGGGCACCGGATCCGCGTCCCGGCGCGGCACCCGGCCACGCCGTACGGCCCGGGAGTACACGCGGTCCCCGGTCTCGCACAGCCGGTCGGCACCATGGGGATGCTCATCCGCCCCGTGCCCGGCCATCGCCCATCCCACCCCCGGTTTCGCCGTCTTTCCGCAGCGCAACTATGCGCGGACGGGACGTGCTCCGCAACACGGCTCCCCGCGCGGCGGCCACCGGAAACCACCGGTGCGCACCGGTATCTCCGGGCCTCGGACCGTCCTGTCGCGGCAGCCTGACAGGGCATGGGTGAACCCGGCTCGATGCCCGCCGGGGGCGCGGCTACTTCGGGCCGATGCGTGGCTACTTCAGGCCGGTGGCGTGGCTACCGCTACCTCAGGCCGATGGCGCGGCTACCGCTACCTCAGGCCGATGGCGTGGCTACTTCAGGCCGATGGCCCGGCACGCCGCCTTGTACTCGGCCGTGCAGATGTCCGACAGCTTGTAGACGTCGTCCGCGACCACCGTGTCCTTGATGTTCTCCTTGGTGAGCGCGACCACCGGCACGAGCTGGGCCGGGATGCCCTTGTGGGTGGGGCTGTCGACCTTGTCGCGGGTGAGGGCGGCGAACTGGATGTCGCGGCCCTGGACCTTGGCGACGGCCATCTCCGCGGCGTTCTCCGCCTCCTGCGGGTAGGACTTGTACACGCTCATGTACTGCTCGCCGCTGATGATCCGCTGCACGGCCGGCAGCTCCGCGTCCTGCCCGGTGATCGGCGGCAGGTCGGTCACGCCGGCGGCCTCCAGCGCCTTGACGATGCCACCCGCCATGCCGTCGTTGGCGGAGTACACCGCCGCGATGTTGCCCTTGCCGATCTTCTCGATCGCGTCGGCCATGTTGGCCTGGGCGTTCTCCGGCTTCCAGTCCTTGGTGTCGAAGGACTCGGCGATCGTCACCTTGCCGTTCAGCTCGGACATCGCGCCCGCCTTGAACTGCTTGGCGTTCGGGTCCGTCGACGAGCCGTTCATCATGACGATCTTGTCGGAGAGGCTCGCGTCCTCGCCGATGGCCTCCAGCAGGGTGCGGCCCTGGACCTCGCCGACCAGTTCGTTGTCGAAGGAGATGTACGCGTCGATCGGGCCCTCGGCCAGCCGGTCGTAGGCGATGACCGGAATGCCGGCCTCCTTCGCCTTCTTCACGCCGCTCGCGATGGCCTTCGAGTCGACGGCGTCCAGCAGGATCACGTCGACCCGGTCGTCGATCATCTGCTGCATCTGGCTCGCCTGCTTTTCGGCGCTCGCCTCGGCGTTGGCGTACTCGACGCGGCCCTTGTCGTTGGTGAGCGACTCGACCTTCGTCTTGATGATCGGGTAGTCGAAGTTCTCGTACCGCGTGTTGGCCTTCTCCGGCAGCAGCAGCCCGACGGTGATGTCGTTGCCCTTCGCCGGGCTCGCGTCGTCACTGCTTCCCGTCGCGTTGAGCACGCCGCAGCCGGCGAGCGTGACGGAGATCGTGGCGGCTGCCATGGATATGGCGATACGACGCATGTGGGGCTCACTTCGCGTGTGATTCGGACGTGGGCGCAGTTTTGGTGCCCATGTGACTGAAAAGCCAACGCGGGAGGGGCCCCAGCGTCAAGCGGAACCACTTAACGAGATGACAACACCACGCTCAGCAGCAGTTGTGAAGACTCTGCGGAACCGGCTTCAAGTGGCGTGCACCACCTGGTCATCCACGGGAGGCCCCGCGAAACCGGGGCAAGGCCTGCACAAAGGACGAAAAGGGCCGGGAGTCACCTCCCGGCCCTTTCACGTGTGTGCTGCGTCAGTCGGACTGCTGCTGCCGCTTCGGCCGCCACACCACCAGCGCGCTGGTCTGCTGCACCTCCTGGTACGGCACCAGGTCGCGGCGGTACGACGCGTGCACCGCCGCCTCACGCTGGCGCATGGCCGCCGCCGCGCCGTCGAGCGCGTCCTGCATCTCGGCCACCCGAGCCTGCAGCGCGGCGACCTGGTTCTCCAGTTCGATGATGCGCTTGATGCCGGCCAGGTTGATGCCCTCGTCCTGCGACAACTGCTGGACGGTGCGCAGCAGTTCGATGTCGCGGGCCGAGTAGCGCCGGCCCCGGCCCGCGGTGCGGTCCGGAGACACCAGCCCCAGACGGTCGTACTGGCGCAGGGTCTGCGGGTGCAGGCCGGACAGCTGGGCCGCCACCGAGATGACGTAGACCGGGGTTTCCTCGGTCAGTTCATACGGGTTGCGTCGACGACCGTCCATCTGACTCATGCTCCCTTCGCGGCCTGGAACAGATCCGCCCGCGGGTCCTCATCCGCGGTCGCCTCGCGATACGCCTCGAGTGCGTCACGAGCCTTCCCCGTCAGGTCCCTCGGAACACTCACCTCGACGGTGACCAGGAGGTCGCCTCGGGTGCCGTCCTTGCGGACCGCGCCCTTGCCCCGGGCCCGCATGGTGCGCCCGTTGGGCGTGCCGGGGGGCAGCTTCAGCGTGACGGGCGGGCCGCCGAGCGTCGGCACCCGCACCTCGCCGCCGAGGGCCGCCTCGGTGAAGGTGACCGGGACGGTGACGGTGAGGTTGTCGTCCTTGCGGCCGAACACCGCGTGGGAGTCGACGTGCACGACGACGTACAGATCGCCCGCCGGGCCGCCGCGCTCGCCCGGCGCGCCCTTGCCACGCAGCCGGATCCGCTGGCCGTCGATGACGCCCGCGGGGATGCGCACCTGCATGGTCCGCGAGGACTTGGCCCGGCCGCTGCCCTTGCAGACCTCGCAGGCGTGCTCCGCGATCAGGCCGCGGCCCTTGCAGTCCGGGCAGGGGTCGGTGAGGGAGAAGCCGCCGCCGCTGCCCCGGGCGACCTGCCCGGTGCCGACGCAGGTCGGGCACACGCGCGGTGTGCCGTTCTTGTCGCCGGTGCCCGAACAGGCCTTGCAGGGCGACTGCGACGACATCCGCAGCGGGACGGTCGCGCCCTCGATCGCCTCCGTGAAGCTGAGCGTGACCTCGGACTCGATGTCCTGGCCGCGCCGGGGGTGCGTACGCGTCCCCGGGCCGCCCGCGCCGCCGCGGTTGAACAGGCCCCCGAAAACGTCACCGAGTCCGCCGCCGAAGCCGCCGGCTCCCTGGCCGCCGCCCTGGGGGGCACCGCCTCCGAAGAGGTCGCCCAGGTCGAAGTTGAAGGAGCCGCCCGCGCCGCCCGGCCCCGGGCGGAAGCCGCCGTTGCCGAAGAGGGCGCGCGCGTCGTCGTACTCCTTGCGCTTCTTGGGGTCGCCGAGGATGTCGTTGGCCTCGGAGATCTCCTTGAAGCGCTCCTCCGCCTTGACGTTGCCCTTGTTGGCGTCCGGGTGGAACTCGCGGGCGAGCTTCCGGTAGGCCTTCTTGATCTCGGCCTCGGTGGCGTCCTTGGGGACGCCGAGGACCTTGTAGTAGTCCTTCTCGATGAAGTCCTTGGTGCTCATCCCCGACGCCCCTCCTTCCCTTCGTTGATGACGTCAGCCCTCGTCCGGGCCACCGCTCTCCTTGTCGTCGGCTTCGGCGGACTCGTCCGCCTTGACCGTCTGCGCCCCCGGCTGGGGTTCGGCCACGGCCACCCGCGCGGGGCGGATGGTGCGCTCGCCGATCCGGTACCCGGGCTGCAGGATCGCGACGCACGTCGTCTCGGTGACGTCCGGTGCGTAGCTGTGCATCAGGGCTTCGTGGATCGTCGGGTCGAAGGGCTCTCCCTCCTTGCCGAACTGCTGCAGGCCCATCTTCGCCGCGGTGCCCTCCAGCGACTCGGCGACGGACTTGAAGCCGCCGACCAGTTCGCCGTGTTCACGCGCGCGGCCGATGTCGTCGAGCACGGGCAGGAGCTCGGTCAGGAGGTTCGCGATGGCGATCTCCTTGACCGCGATCCGGTCGCGCTCGACGCGGCGGCGGTAGTTCTGGAACTCGGCCTGGAGGCGCTGGAGGTCCGCCGTGCGCTCGCTGAGCGCCGTGCGGGCCTGGTCCAGCTGGGCCACCAGGGCCGCGTCCTGGCCCGTGTCCCCGGCCGGGGCCGCCTCCTCCTCCGCGGAGGGGGAGGCGGCCTTCGGCTCGGCGTCGTCGGAGGTGGCGCCGGAAGGGACGTCGGGCTGCTGCTCGTCGAAGCCCGGGGTCTCCTCCGTCACGCGGCACCATCCTTCCGCTCGTCGTCCACGATCTCGGCGTCGACGACGTCGTCGTCGGCGGCCTTGGCACCACCGGCGTCGCTCGCGTCACCGGCGGGGCCACCGGCCTGGGCCGCGCCCGCGTCCGCGTACATGGCCTGGCCGAGCTTCTGGGAGACGGCCGCGACCTTCTCCGTGGCGGTGCGGATCTCGGCGCTGTCCTCGCCCTTGAGCTTCTCCTTCAGCTCGGCGACGGCCTCCTCGACCTCGGTCTTGATGTCGCCCGGGACCTTGTCCTCGTTGTCCTTGAGGAACTTCTCGGTCTGGTAGACGAGCTGCTCACCCTGGTTGCGGGACTCGGCGGCCTCGCGGCGCTTGTGGTCCTCCTCCGCGTACTGCTCGGCCTCCTGGCGCATGCGGTCGACCTCGTCCTTCGGCAGCGAGGAGCCGCCGGTGACGGTCATCTTCTGCTCCTTGCCGGTGCCGAGGTCCTTCGCCGTGACGTGCATGATGCCGTTGGCGTCGATGTCGAAGGACACCTCGATCTGCGGGACGCCGCGGGGCGCCGGCGGCAGACCGGTCAGCTCGAACATCCCGAGCTTCTTGTTGTACGCCGCGATCTCGCGCTCGCCCTGGTAGACCTGGATCTGCACGGACGGCTGGTTGTCCTCGGCGGTGGTGAAGATCTCGGACCGCTTGGTCGGGATCGTCGTGTTCCGCTCGATGAGCTTGGTCATGATGCCGCCCTTGGTCTCGATACCGAGGGACAGCGGGGTGACGTCGAGGAGCAGGACGTCCTTGACCTCGCCCTTGAGGACACCGGCCTGCAGGGCGGCGCCGATGGCGACGACCTCGTCCGGGTTGACGCCCTTGTTGGCGTCCTTGCCGCCGGTCAGCTCCTTGACGAGCTCGGCGACGGCGGGCATCCGGGTCGAGCCGCCGACCAGGACGACGTGGTCGATCTCGCTGATGGAGATGCCGGCGTCCTTGATGACGTTGTGGAACGGCGTCTTGCAGCGCTCCAGGAGGTCCGCGGTCAGCTGCTGGAACTGGGCGCGGGTGAGCTTCTCGTCGAGGTGCAGGGGGCCCTCGGCGGAGGCGGTGATGTAGGGCAGGTTGATCGACGTCTCGGTGGACGAGGACAGCTCGATCTTCGCCTTCTCGGCGGCCTCGCGCAGACGCTGCAGGGCCATCTTGTCCTTGCCCAGGTCCACGCCGTGGCCGGACTGGAACTGCTGGACCAGGTAGTCGACGACGCGCTGGTCCCAGTCGTCACCACCGAGGTGGTTGTCACCGTTGGTGGCCTTCACCTCGACGACGCCGTCGCCGATCTCCAGCAGCGAGACGTCGAAGGTGCCGCCACCGAGGTCGAAGACCAGGATGGTCTGGTCGTCCTTGTCGAGGCCGTACGCCAGGGCGGCCGCGGTGGGCTCGTTGACGATGCGCAGCACGTTCAGACCGGCGATCTCACCGGCCTCCTTCGTGGCCTGGCGCTCGGAGTCGTTGAAGTACGCCGGGACGGTGATGACCGCGTCGGTCACCTTCTCGCCCAGGTAGGACTCGGCGTCCCGCTTGAGCTTCTGGAGCACGAAGGCGCTGATCTGCTGCGGGTTGAAGGGCTTCCCGTCGAGCTCGATCTTCCAGTCCGTGCCCATGTGGCGCTTCACGGAGCGGATGGTCCGGTCCACGTTCGTGACCGCCTGGCGCTTGGCCACCTCTCCGACGAGCACCTCACCGTTCTTGGCGAAGGCGACGACGGACGGCGTGGTCCTGGCGCCCTCGGCGTTGGCGATGACGGTGGGCTCGCCGCCCTCCAGAACGCTGACGACGGAATTAGTCGTGCCCAGGTCGATGCCGACCGCACGTGCCATGGTTGATTCCTCCAGCTGACTTGAGTGGAACGGACTCAAGTGTGCACGACGGCCCCCGACCGGTCAACAGAGCTGAGTCGAGCAGGCTCAACTCTTATCCGTTCCTTACACGCAATGGGGCGACGACCTGCGAAGATACGGTGCGTCGAGGTCCGTGTACAGAGACACGGGAGAGGGCGAACACCATCACGAGCGCCCCTCCCACCACCCACCACAGGGCACCGGCCCCGATCCGGCCGGCATGCGCGAGTACCCCGACGAGCATCCCCGACAAC
>NZ_POUC01000017.1 GCF_002891435.1 Streptomyces cahuitamycinicus | reverse complement strand
CGCGGGGGCCGTCGAGGTACTCGGGGCCCGCGGCGGACGGCACCGGCTGGCGCACGGGCGCGTCCGCGGGGCCGCGGTCGGCGAGGGAGCGGACCGGGCTGGCGGAGCTGTCGGGCAGCGGCGGACCGAGGTGCAGTGGCCGGCGCGGGGTGACGGGCGGGATCGGCGGCGGGTCGGGCAGACGGACGCCGCCGAGGTCGACCGAGCCGCTGTCGCGGCCGGAGATCTCGTGCGGGCCCGGCTGGTGCACGGCCTCGAGGACCGGCTCCGGCGCGGGCGGAGGGACCTCGTTGCCCCAGGCGCCCTGGGCACCAGGCAACAGCAGCAGGTCTTCGTCCTCTGCCTCTGCGGTGGTCTCGGAGAGGTAGGTGTACGCACCGGGCGCGGCGACGCCCGGCTGCTCCACCATGCCTGCACTCTCCGGCAGCCCCTCGCCCGGGACCTGGCCGGTGTCGGTCATGCGTACCCCTCGCCCATCGGTTAGTGCTCCTACGACCTGCTCGCCCGGAACGGCGCACCGACCGCCCCGCAGTGAAGAACGAGCGTGCGTCCCCAGCGGCACGAACGGTCCGCCCCGAAAAGGCGACAAAGCCATTCACTGGCATTGTCGCGGCCGTACCACCCTCACGGCAGCTTGATCCGCGACGGTCCGCTGTGGACTGCGCCACGTTGCGCGCCCTTCGGTTCTGCCGTACCACACACAACCCAAAACGGGCGCGCTTTCCGGACATTGGCCGACGAAGCGCCGGGCGTCCTTGGCGGTGCAGCGATCGGCCAGCCTACCGCGCGCAGTACGACAAGCCGATCACGGGGACGGCGGCTGGGTCAGGCGCTGCGCCGCGGCAGCACGCCGCTGAGCAGGAACGCGACGCTCCGCTCCTTCTCCGTCCAGGCCTTGCTGTCGAGTTCGACGGACTGCAGCAGGGCGCACTCGACGCCGTAGCCGTGCTCGGTGAGGTCGCGGCCGATGAGTTCGGCGGCGTCGCGGGTGGCGGCGTGCGTGACGATGCGCTGCGGGCGTCGGTCGGCGACCGCCGAGACGACGGCCGCTCCCCCGCCGCCGACCCGGACGACATCGGGCTCGGGGAGGTTCTCCAGGATGTGCGGGGCGGTGCCGTGCACGATCTGGAGCTGGACGCCGAGGCGGCGGGCGGCGGCGTCGGTGCGGGCGCAGGCGGACCGGTCGCTGTCGACGGCGAGGACGGCGGCACCGGCCCGTGCGGCCTCGACGGCGAAGGCGCCGCTGCGGCAGCCGATGTCCCAGACGAGGTCGCCGACGCGGGGCCCGAGGCGGGCGAGTTGGGAGGCGCGCAGCAGGTGGGTCTCCCCCTCGCCGAGATCCGCGCCGTACGCGTCGGCGGGCAGGGTCCAGCCGCGCGGTCCGGCGGACGGGTCGCGGCCGGAGATCCAGCCGCCTGCCTCCACCGCCGCGTCCGGCCGGGACGGGCCGCCGAGGACGATGACGACATTGGGGTCGCGCCAGGTGTGGTCGGCGGCCTTGTCGGAGGTGACGACGGAGACGCGCTCGCGGGTGGTGCCGAGTTCCTCGCAGACGACGAAGGAGCGGTGGACTCCTTCGAGGAGCAGACCGAGTTCGGCAGGGCCGGCGCCGGGTGAGGTGAGGACCGCGACCTTGGTGTGGGCGCGGCAGACGTTGACGGCGCGTCGCAGCGTACGGGGGTGTGCGGCGACCACCTGTGCGTCGTCCCAGGGCATGCCGGCGCGGGCGAAGGCGGCGGCGACGGCGGAGACGGCGGGGACGACCTCCACCTCAAGGCCGAACTCGGGGGCGCGCAGCGTGCGTACGACTCCGAAGAAGCCGGGGTCGCCGTCGGCGAGCACGACGGCCGTGCCGCGGTGGCCGGCGATGCGGCGGGCGGCGAGGGCGACACTGCCGAGGCGGATGCGCTCGGCGCCGGCGGGGACCTCGGGGAGCGCCAGGTGGTGGGCGGCACCGGCCACGAGCGTGGCGGCACCCAGGGCGGCGCTCGCCGCGGCGGTCAGCGGCGAACCGTCCCAGCCGATCACCGTGACCCGGTCGGCCATCGTCGTCAGTCTCCTGGGGTTTTCGCAGGTCGTCTGCGTGGCGTTGTGGGGGGGCAGCCCGCGGGTGGGCTCCGTGAGGGTACCCGGTGGAGGCGTCGGAGGGAGCCGCGGCGTCGTCGTCGCCGTCGTCCTGCGGGTGGTTCCGGTCAGTTCCAGTCGCCGAAGGACGTGAAGCCGTCCCGCAGCTGCTCGCCGACGCCTTCCAGGTCCTCGGGGAGCAGGCTCCAGACGATGAAGTCGGTGCGCACGTCGGTCCACGTGCCGTCCTCGGCGCGGGCCCGGGCTATACAGGCGTTGCGCAGCACGCCCTCGCTGATACAGCCGATCTTCTGCGCGACCTGCTGGGAGGCGGTGTTGTCGGCCGCCGTGCGCAGTTCGATGCGCTCGAACTTCTGGTCCCCCAGGAGCCACTGGGCGGTGGCCAGGGCGGCCTCGGAGGCGTAGCCCTCACCGCGGGCCCAGGGGGCGATGATGTACGACATCTCGGTGGACCGCACGCGCCAGTTCGTCTTGGTGAGCTGGATGACGCCGACCAGGCGCTGGGTGAGGAACTCGGTGACCGCGAAGTCGATTCCGCGCCCTCCGGTGCGCTCGGCGGGGGCGTGGTCGGTGATCCAGGTGCGAGCGCCGTCCTCCGTGAAGGGCTGGGGGGCACGGGTCCAGGCGGCCACCTGTTCGTCGTTCATCATCGCGGCCAGGGAGGCGACGTCGTCTTCGTCGAGGGGACGCAGCACCAACCGCTCCGTGCTGATGGAGATGTTGGGGAAGGTGCTCGTCATGCGCCGCTCCGTAACCTTCGGTGAACCTTCTGGGCATGCTGAACTGCCCAGCATGCAGCATGAAAGCATCGGTCCGCATCACGGGGCCCTCCCCCCGTGGATGGAGGAAGGGCCCGTGCGGGGGTGCCGGGTGTGGGCTCAGAACGAGGCGAGCACGGAGCCGGCGTACTTGTCCTGGATGAACTTCTCCACCTCGGGCGAGGTGAGGAGCTTCGCGAGCTTCTTCACGCGCGGGTCGTCCTCGTCGCCCTTCTTCACGGCGAGGAAGTTGCCGTAGGGGTTGCTCTTCGGCGACTCGAGGATGAGGGCGTCCTCGGAGGGCTTGAGGTCGGACTCGATGGCGTAGTTGCCGTTGACGACGGCGGCGTCCACGTCGTCGAGGGAGCGCGGCGTCTGGGCCGCCTCCAGCTCCTTGAACTCGAGGTTCTTGGGGTTCTTGGTGATGTCGGAGGGGGTCGCCTCGTTGCCGACGCCCGCCTTGAGGGTGATGAGTCCGTCGGCGGCGAGGAGCTTGAGGGCGCGGGCCTCGTTGACCGTGTCGTTGGGGATGGCGACGGTGGCACCGCTCTTCAGGTCGCCGGCCTTCTTGGCCTTGTGGGAGTAGAGGCCGAGCGGTTCCAGGTGGACCGTGACGACGGGCACGATGTCGGTGCCGTTCTTCTTGTTGAAGTCGTCGAGGTACGGCTTGTTCTGGAAGTAGTTGGCGCCGACCGAGCCGTCCTGCGTCGCCGTGTTCGGAGTGACGTAGTCGGTGAATTCCTTGACCTGGAGGTCGAGCCCTTCCTTCTCGGCGAGGTTGTCCTTGACGTAGTTCAGGATCTCGGCGTGCGGGACGGGGCTGGCGGCGACGATCAGGGGGCCGTCTGTGCCGGAGCTGCCGGCGCCGCATGCGCTGAGCCCGAGGGTGAGGGCTCCGGCTGCGAGGACGGCGGTGGTGGTCTTGGCGGTGTTACGCACGAAAAGTGCCTTTCCTTATGGCCTTGCGGGTGGTGCGACCCCGTTGAGGGTGACGGGGGGTTCAGGAGGCGGCTTTGAGGAGCCGCAGTTTGGGGGCGGGGCCCGCATGGGAGCCGCGGCGGTGCAGGGAGCGGGCCGCGTAGTCGCCGGCGAACTGGATGACCGAGATGACGACGGCGAGGATCGCGACGGTGACCCACATCAGCTGGGTCTCGAAGCGCTGGTAGCCGTAGCGGATGGCGATGTCGCCGAGGCCGCCGGCGCCGACGGTGCCCGCCATGGCCGAGTAGCCGATGAGAGCGACGATCGTGGTGGTGGTGCTGGAGATCAGCGACGGCAGGGACTCGGGGACGAGGACCCTGCGGACGATGGTCCAGGTGTTGCCGCCCATGGACTGCACGGCCTCGACGAGCCCGTGGTCCACTTCGCGGACGGCCGTCTCGACCAGGCGCGCGAAGAACGGGATGGCGCCGACGGCGAGCGGCACGATGGCTGCCTCGACGCCGATGGTCGTCCCGGTGATCGAGCGGGTGAAGCCCATCAGGGCGACCATCAGGATGATGAACGGCAGGGAACGGGCGATGTTCACGACCTGCCCGATGACCTTGTTGGCCGTGAGGTTCTGCAGGAGGCCGCCCCGGTCGGTGAGGACCAGCAGGATGCCGAGCGGCAGTCCGCCGACGACGGCGATGAGCGTGGACCAGCCGACCATGTAGAGCGTGTCCCAACAGGCCTGCTCCAGCAGGGGCTGCATCTCGGACCAGGTCACTTGGCACCTTCCTTCACCGGTTCGGTCTCGTGGCCCAGGACGTCGATCCGGAGCCCCCGTTCACGCAGGAAGCCGATCGGCACGACGTTGTCCTCGTAACGGCCGGGCAGTTCGATGCGCATCCGGCCGACCTGGAGGCCGCCGACGGTGTCGATGGCGGCGCCGAGGATCGATATGTCGATGTTGTAGGTGCGGGCCAGCTGCGAGATGACGGGCTGGGTGGCGCTTTCGCCCTGGAAGGTGACGTCGACGACGGTGCGGTCCTCGCCGGAGGCCTCGCCGCCGAGCGGGAAGAGCGCCGAGGCGAGTTCCGAGCCGGGGGTCGCGAGAAGCTCGCTGACCGTGCCGGACTCGACGATGCGCCCGTTCTCCATGAGGGCGGCCGAGTCGCAGACGGACTTCACGACGTCCATCTCGTGGGTGATGAGCAGAACGGTCAGACCGAGCTGCCGGTTGAGGTCGCGCAGCAGCGCCAGGATCGAGCGGGTGGTCTCCGGGTCGAGGGCGCTGGTGGCCTCGTCGGACAGCAGCACCTTCGGGTCGCCGGCGAGCGCGCGGGCGATGCCGACCCGCTGCTTCTGGCCACCGGAGAGCTGGGCCGGGTAGGACTTCGCCTTGTCGGCCAGGCCGACCAGGTCGAGCAGCTCCAGTGCCTTGCGGGAGCGTTCCTGCCCTGACGTGCCGAGGATCTCCAGCGGCAGTTCGACGTTGTCCTGGACGGTCCGAGAGGACAGCAGGTTGAAGTGCTGGAAGACCATGCCGATGCGGCTGCGCGCCTGCCGCAGTTCCCTCCCGGCGCGCGGGCCTCGGCCGGCCAGGGCGGTGAGGTCCTGCCCGGCGACGGTCACGGTGCCGGCCGTGGGGCGTTCCAGCAGGTTGACGCAGCGGATGAGCGAGGACTTGCCGGCGCCGGACTGGCCGATGACGCCGTACACCTCGCCTTCGCGGACGTGGAGGTCGACGCCGTCCAGGGCGGTGACCTCGCGGCCGCGTGCGCGGTAGACCTTGGTCAGGCCCGAGGTGGTGATCACTGGGATTCCGTCACTGTCGAGTGCGCGGGCGTGGGTGTGCCCGGGCACAGGTGCGTTCGGTCAGAGACGCGACACGGTTCTCGCTGGGAAGTGGAACCGGGGAGAACAGGTGCGCGGGGCGGCATGAGGTCACGCAGCGCTCAGAGCGTGCGGACAGGCCGCGGTCTCGCTTCGGGGCGCGAGCTCAGGGGGTGGTGCGGGGGCCCTCTAGAAGGCGCACATTCGACACATACAACGAGCACCGGGCGTCATGGTCGCCTCGGTCGCAGGGATGCGGTCGCTCGTCGTGGTCATGCCGTCAGTAAAACACGCGTACGGTCCTTACCGACCCTCCGCTGTCCGGATGCTGGACAGCGGTGGACAGAATCGTGAGCGTTCAGGCGCGCGGGGAAATCTCCACGCCCTGCTCGGTGACCAGTGCGGACAGGGCCGACAGGTTCTCGACGACCAGGTCGGCCCGGAGTTGGTGCGCCTGGTGGGTTGTGGTCAACGCCACGGTGGTCATGCCGGCGGCGCGGCCGGACGCCAGGCCCGCGGGGGCGTCCTCGAACACGACGCAGTGCGCCGGGTCGACGCCGAGGGCGCGGGCGGCGAGGAGGTAGGGCTCGGGGTCGGGCTTGCCGCGCGTGATGTCGTCGGCGGCGACGAGCGTCTTGGGCAGGATGCCGACGGCGTCGAGCCGGGCCTCGGCGAGTCGCCGGGTGGCGGAGGTGACGACGGCCCAGCGGTCGCCGGGCAGGGAGTCGAGGAAGCCGCGGGTGCCTGGCAACAGGTGCACACCGCCGTTCGGTACGTCGTCGACCTCCAGGTCCTCGATGCGGGCGACGGCCTGCGGGACGATCTCGGCGGGCAGCAGGTCGGCGGCTATCTCGGCGGCCGGCCGTCCGTGCAGTTCGATCCGGGCGAACTCCTCGGCCGTGATGCCGTACTCCGTGGCCCATCGTGTCCAGCAGCGGTCCACGGAGGCGAGGGAGGAGACGAGGGTTCCGTCGTTGTCGAACAGCAGGGCCTGGGCGTGGATGGTCATGGCCTCGACCCTACGGTGCAGGCCAGGGCCGCAGGCATCGGGCCTTTTCGGCCGTAATAAGGTCGCAGCATGCTTGATGCCCTGACGCTGGTGACCGGCGTCGCCGCGCTGCTGCTCGCCGCCTGGTGCGGCTGGGCCGCCTACCGTGACCAGCCGACGAAGGACTGGCACTTCATCGGGATGGCCGTGGTCACGCTGCTGTCGCTGGTCCAGCTGGTGGTCGGGATCGTGCTGCTGGCGCGGGGCGAGGAACCGGAGCAGGGGACGACGATCTTCGTGGCGTACCTGCTGGGGGCGTTCGCCTGTGTCCCGGCGGCCGGGTTCATGTCGCTGGCCGAGCGGACGCGGTGGGGTTCGGTGACGGTGGCCGCCGGCGGTGTGGTGCTGGCGGTGCTGGAGGTGCGTCTCCATGACATCTGGGGAGGCTGAGGTGAGCCGGCGGCGGCTGATCAGCGGGCCGGGCACGCTGCTGGTGTGGCTGTACGGCGTGATGGTCGTGGGCGCGGTGTCGCGGTCCGCGTATCAGATCGCGACGGAGTTCGACCGGGCACCGCTGGCGTACTCGCTGTCGGCGGTGGCGGGGCTGGTGTACGGGTTCATCACGTACTCGCTGGTGCGGGGCGGGGAGAAGGCGAGGAAGGCCGCACTGGCGTGCTGTGTCGCCGAGTTGGCGGGTGTGCTGACGGTGGGGACCTGGACGTTGATCGAGCCGTCGGCCTTCCCGGACGCGACCGTGTGGTCGGACTTCGGGATGGGCTACGTGTTCATCCCCATTCTGTTGCCGGTGTCGGCGATCTACTGGCTGCGGACGTCGCGTGCGCGGCAGGGGGACAGCGGCTGAGGGGCGTCGGCGAGTGCGGGTGGTGCGGGATTGATCGCGCAGCTCCCCGCGCCCCTGGGCGTCAAGCCGTCGCCGCGTAGGCCCCGGCCGGCTTCTCCAGGACGATCATCGGTACGCCGTCGGAGCCCTGGGACGTGCCCACCGTCTCGTAGCCGACCTTGCGGTAGAGGCGGAGGTTGCCCTCGCTGCGGTGGCCGGTGTGGAGGCGGAAGCGGGTGGCGCCGTGCTGGTCGGCGAGGGCCGTCTCGGCCGCCCGGAGCAGGCGGGCGCCGATGCCGTGCCCCTGGAGCCGGGGGTGGACGCAGAGCTTGCCGATCCCGGCGGCGCCGTCCTCGGTGACCGAGCCGCGGACCGAGCCCACGACCTCCTCGCCGAGCCGGGCCACGAAGACGCAGTCACGGGTGACTTCCTCGCGGACCGAGTCGAGGGTTTGGACGAGCGGGTCGATGCGGTAGTTCCCGTACAGCGCCGCCTCCGTCTGGAAGCACAGGTACTGCAGTCTGAAGATCTGCTCCGCGTCCTGCTCGGTCGCCGCAGAGATGGTCACGCTCATGCCCATGTGCGCACGCCTCCCGCTCATCTGATCACCAGTCGTCCCCCACTCCTATCCCCGTCCTCAGCGGGCCGCAACCTCCGGTGTGAGCAATCTTCGGAGACATCCCAGGCATCTGGAACGTTCCGGGCCAAGACTCCCCTGTGAGATACCCAACTCCCCTGCGATTTCCCGGTATGTCGGGTCCTCCGGCGAGAGCAGGGCCTCCATCAGCCGGGGGCAGCGGCCCGGGAGGCGGCGCACGGCCTCGCGCAGGGCCCGGCCGCGGGCCGCGGCGAGGGCGAGCTGTTCGGGATCGCGGTCCGGGTCGTCGGCCGGTTCACCTGCGTACGGCCGTTCGAGACGGTTCGTACGGCGGGTGCGGCGCACTTCGGAGCGGACGGCGCGGCGGAGCCACTGCTGCGGGTCGAGCGGCGGGCCCTCGGTGTCGAGGCGCTCCAGCAGGCGGAGCCAGACCGCCTGCTCCAGGTCGCCCGGCTCGGTTCCGGTGGAATATGCCTCCGCGGAGGCCTCGGCGGTGAGCAGCGGGCGCAGGGCGGTGACCAGGTCGTGCGTCATATGCGGAGCGACGCGGCCACCCGGGCTGCGGGTTGCCCGGGCGGCCGAAGCTCACTCGACCGGGGGGTGTGACCTCGGGTGTTGACGGGCTCAGCCGTTGAAGTCCTCGCGGGCCAGCAGACCCGTGTCGGGCTGGTCGGTGAAGACGCCGTCGATGCCGGTCGCGAAGTACGCCCGGTACGCGCCGAAGACGTCACCGTAGGCGTCCGCGTCCATGCCCTTGCGGAAGTCGGCGGGCAGGAAGGGGTTCTCGTTGCGCATCGTGTACGGGTGCAGGATCAGGCCCACCTTGTGGGCGTCGGAGACGAGCGACGTCGGCCGGGTCAGCTTGCCCTGGGCGTCGCGCGGGATGACCAGGTCCAGGGTCGGGCCGATGCCGCGCGCGTAGGAGGCGATCTCCCTGAGGCCGGCCGGCTTGACCAGGTCGGCGACCGTGCGCGGGTCACCGGTCTCGACGAAGTCCCAGGGGCGGGAGTCCGCCGAGGACAGCAGGACGACCAGCGGGTTGTCGACGAGCCTGTGCAGACGCTGGATGCTGGTCGGCTCGAAGGACTGGAGGATGACCGGGGAGGTCCGCCGGTCCTTGCGGTACTTGCGCAGCAGCTTGGCGACGCGCTCCTCCAGCGGGAGGCCCTGCTTGCGGAAGTAGGTCGGGTGCTTGAGCTCGGGGTAGATCCACACCCGCTTGCCGCGCCTGCGGGTCTGCTCGTCCTGCCATCTGAGGACCTCTTCGAAGGTGGGGATCTCCCAGCGGCCGTTGTAGAGGGTGTTGTGCGGACGGTTGGCCGGGATGCGCTCGACGGCGCGCAGCGTCTTCAGCTCGGCGAGCGTGAAGTCCTCGGTGAACCAGCCGGTGGTGGAGACGCCGTCGAGCAGCTTGGTCTTCTTGCGGCCGGCGAACTCGGGATGGTCGGCGACGTCCGTGGTGCCGCCGATCTCCGGCTCGTGACGGCAGACCAGGTGCCCGTCCCTGGTCGGGACCAGGTCGCCCGCCTCGACGATGTCGGCACCCATGTCGAGGGCCAGCTGGTACGCACCGAACGTGTGCTCCGGGCGGTAGCCGCTGGCGCCGCGGTGGCCGATGATCGTCGGCCTGGGCAGGTTCCCCGGTCCGCCGCCGTGCCGGGCGCCGTCCGCTCGCGCGGTGCCGGCCATGCCCAGGACCGCTCCCCCGGCGCCGAGTACCGCCGCGCCGAGCAGGGCCCGCCGCCCGGTACCGCTCGGCCCGGTCCCGCTCGGTCCGGCTCCGCTCGGTCCGGCTCCGCTCGGTCCGGCTCCGCTCGGTCCGGCACCGCTCGGTCCGGCACCGCTCGTTTCTTCGTTCGACTCGTGCGTTCCCATGAGCGCCCTTCCTGCCGTTCGGCTCGTCAGTGCGGCCCGATCGTAGGGGCGCGTACATGACCGGTGGGAGACCTCGGACGGAACACGCGGGTGACGTCGGATGTCGTAGTGGCTGGTGAGAAGGATGAATTGACGGTTCGTCGAGTCTGTTCGATTCGGTCCGGCGGTTTTGGGAACGCGAGCGGTGTACTCCGGGGCGATGTGCGTCACATCAAGTCGGCCGCGTTACGCCCTTCTGGCGGCGCGCCACCGCAGGTAAACACGCGTCAACAATGCGTAAGGTCTCGGTGAAGTCGCCCGGCCCGATGTGCGCGATGCCCGGGGCCACGAGTATCGTCCTCACCTGCACAGACTCATACAGAACCCCTTGACACCGGAGGGTCCGTTGTCCCGCTTCGCGCTCATCAAGGCAGTGCTCGGCCCGGCCATGCGCCTGATGTTCCGCCCACGGGTGGAGGGTGCGGAGCACATTCCCGGCAACGGCCCGGTCATCCTGGCCGGCAACCACCTGACGTTCATCGACTCGATGATCCTGCCGCTGGTCTGCGACCGTCAGGTCGTCTTCATCGGCAAGGACGAGTACGTGACCGGCAAGGGCCTCAAGGGCCGGCTGATGGCCTGGTTCTTCACCGGCGTCGGCATGATCCCGGTGGATCGCGACGGTGGCCGGGGCGGTGTCGCCGCGCTGATGACCGGGCGACGGATGCTGGAGGAAGGCCGCATGTTCGGCATCTACCCGGAGGGGACGCGGTCCCCCGACGGGCGGCTGTACCGGGGGCGGACGGGGATCGCCCGGCTGACCCTGATGACGGGTGCGCCAGTGGTGCCCTTCGCCATGATCGGGACGGACAAGCTCCAGCCGGGCGGGGCGGGGCTGCCCCGGCCGGGCAAGGTCACCGTGCGGTTCGGTGAGGCGATGGAGTTCTCCCGGTACGAGGGGATGGACCGGGACCGGTATGTTCTGCGGGCCGTGACCGACTCGGTGATGGCCGAGGTCATGCGGCTGTCCGGGCAGGAGTACGTGGACATGTACGCGAGCAAGGCGAAGGAAGCGGCGTAGGTTTTCCGGTGCGGGTGCGTTGGGGTTTGTCGCGCAGTTCCCCGCGCCCCTGAGGGCGTCGTGCTTCGGTGTCAGGTCCGGGTCCTCGGCTACGCGTGGTCCGGTTCGGCGTTCTCCAGGTGCTGTCCCCTCAGCAGGAACCACGCCGCCACCGCCGCGGCCAGCAGGACCGTCGCGCCCACGCCCGCCGCGAGGGCCAGGCCGTCGACGAAGGACGTGCGGGCCGCGTCCAGCATCGCGGCTGCCCTGTGGGCCGGAAGACCCGCGGCCGCATCGACCGCGCCGCCCAGCGACTCGTGGGCCGCGGCCGGTGTGCCCACGGGACCGGTGAAGTCGCGGTAGACGCCGGTGACGATCGACCCGAGCGCGGCGATGCCGAGCGCGGCACCGAGTTCGTACGCCGTCTCGGACACCGCGGACGCGGAGCCCGCCTGTTCCTTGGGCACGCTCGAGAGGATCACGTCGGCGGTGACCGTGAACGAGAGGCCGGCACCCACACCGACCACCAGCAGCGCCGTACCGAGCAGCGGATAGCCGGTGGACTGGTCGAGCACCGTGAGCGCGGCCAGCGCTAGGCCGATGGCCGCGAGACCTCCGGAGACGACGGTACGCACCGAGAAGCGCCGTGCCGCTCGCCCCGCGAGGAGTCCGGCCACCACCGCGCCGATCGCCGCGGGCAGTTCGGCCAGTCCGGCCTCGAACGGACGCCTGCCCTGGACGAGTTGCAGGTACTGCGACAGGAAGAACACCAGGCCGGACAAGCCGAGGATGGTCAGCAGATCGGCCAGCACCGCGCCGCTGAAGCCGCGGTTGCTGAACAGCCGCATGTCCAGCAGTGGCGTCGGGAGCCTGAACTGGCGGCGGACGAACCCGTACAGGGCGGCCGCGCCCAGCAGGCCCGCGGCCAGGGTGGTCCACGCGAAGCCGTGCGTCGCCGCTTCCTTGATCGCGTACACGACACCGATCATGCCGACCAGCGACAGCACGACGCTGACCAGATCCCAGGGGCCGGGGTTCGCGGTGCGCGACTCGGGCAGCAGCTTGATCCCGACCACGACCAGCACGGCCATCACGGGCAGGTTGATCAGGAAGACCGACCCCCACCAGAAGTGCTCCAGCAGGAAACCGCCGACGATCGGGCCGACGGCCGTACCGGCGGAGGCGGTGGCGCCCCAGACGCCGACGGCCAGACTGCGCTCGCGCGGGTCGTGGAAGAGGTTGCGGATCAGCGCGAGCGTGGCCGGCATCAGGGTCGCGCCGGCGACGCCGAGCAGCGCCCGCGCGACGATCATCATCTCCGGGGTCGTGGCGTAGGCGTTGAACACGGATATCGCGCCGAACGCCGTGGCACCGACCAGCAGGATCCGCTTGCGGCCGATCCGGTCACCGAGGCTGCCCATGGAGACGAGCAGACCGGCGATGACGAACGAGTAGACGTCGCCGATCCACAGCAGTTGGGTGCCGGAGGGCTTGAGATCCTCGCTGATGTAGGGGGTCGCGAGACCGAGAACGGTCGCGTCGACGGCCACCAGCAGCACGGCGAGCACGAGAACGCCGAGCGCGAGCCAACGGCCCGGGCGCTTCACCACCTCGGTCGTCGACACCGGCTGCAGGGTGCTGGTCATGGTTCCTCTCTCCTGAGTGCGCCGCCGAGCAACAGCTCGACGATCATGTGCTGGAAGTCCTTGGGGGCGCCCTTGCCGCTCTGCACCAGCCAGGCGCCGGAGGCCAGCAGGCCGTACAGCGCCTCGGTGAGCCAGGCGGGCGTGAGATCGATGCGGAACTCGCCGCTGAGCTGGCCGCGCCGGAACAGGGCGGAGATCCGGTCGTCGATCTGGGCCCAGCCCGCGTGCTGCTCCTCGCCCTCGAACAGCTGGTTCTCGGTGTAGAGGAACGCGAGCAGTCCGGCGGCCGGCTCGACGGCTCCGACCAGCCGGCGTACGGCCTCGCTCGCGGTGCCCTCGTCGAGCCGGGCCGCGTCCAGCGCGGCCTCGCACTCCGCGATGCCGAGCGCCTCCAGGGCCCGGACGAGGGCGTCACGTCCGGCGAAGTGGCGGTGCAGCGTGGCCCGGCTGATTCCCGCGGCCCTGGCGACCTCGTCCATGGTCGCGGTGGATTTGCGGGTCAGCAGGGCCGCGGCGGCGCGCAGCACGTGCTCGGGATCGACAGCCATGAGACAAACATACCGCAGATGAGACACGGATGTCTCACTCGGGGCATGCGTGACTCACGGCAGCGGACAGAGGGAAAGGGAAGGGGGTGATCAGTGCCAGGGCAGCTGCGCGCGCCGCTCCCAGTACGCCTGCGGCTCCTCCACCAGAGCGGCGAGGCGGGTCAGCTGGTCGTCGTCGAGGTCCACGACCGCCGCGTGCAGGTTAGAGGCGAGCTGGTTGGTGGTCGCGGCACCGGAGAGGACGACACCGGCCCAGGGCTGCCGGAGGACCACGGCCAGGGCGACGGCGTCGCAGCCCATCCCGGTCTGTTCGGCGATCTCCCGCACGGCGTCAGGAGCGTGCGGCCCGGCGAGCCGGCCGTTGGCCATGCCCTCCTTGACGATCACGGTGAGTCCGGCGTCGTGCGCCTCGGCGAGGGCGGGGGCGGCGGAGGTCTCCAGCGCGTTGTACGTGGACTGCACCGTACGGAAGAGCGGTTCGCCGTCGACCGTCACGGCGAGGGCTGCGCGGATCGCGTCCGCCTGCGCGGGGCCGCTGGTGGAGAAGCCGACGGTGAGGCCCCGCTCGGCGGCTTCCGCGAGCCTGGCGTGCAACTCCTTGTCGGTGAGGGCCGGGCTGTCCGGGGTCACCGAGTGGATCTGGTAGAGGTCGAGCAGGTCGCCGAGCAGGGTCTCGCTCTCCGCGCGCTGGCGCTCGTAGGTGGCGAGGGTGTGGTCCTTGACCTCGTGCTTCTCGGCGTCCGTCGACCAGTCGGCGGTGTAGGTGTAACCCCACTTGCTGCCTACGACGATGTCGCGGAAGCTCGGCCTCGCCTTGAGCCAGTCGGCGAGGAACTCCTCGGAGCGGCCGTAGGAGCGGGCGACGTCGAAGTAGCGGACGCCCTGGGCGTAGGCGGCGTCGAGGAGTTCGTGGGTGCGGTGGCGGAGCGCCTCGACGCTGCGGTCCTCTCCGAGATCCTGGTCCCGTCCGAGGTTGATATAGCCGGGGCGCCCTACGGCGGCGAGGCCCAGTCCGATGTGGCAGGTGGGGGTCGTTGCGGTTGCCAGTCGAGCGAAGGGCATCGCGGGCTCCGTTGGTCGGGTCCGGTACGGCTTCCGACCAACGTACCCGCGATGACCTTCGCCTCAGAGCTCGAACGTTGCGGTGTTTCGGCGAGTGCGGGTCGCTTCGCCTGTTCGCGCGGTTCCCCGCGCCCCTGAGGGCGATTGCCCTCAGGCCTGCTTCCTGGCCACCGCCCACTCGTGCTGGGCCGCCACGTCCGCCTTCACCTCTGCCAGCTGGACGGCGACCGCGCTCGGGGCCGTGCCGCCCCTGCCGTTGCGGGAGGCCAGGGCGCCGGTGACGTTGAGGACCGTGCGGACCTCGGGGGTCAGGTGGCTGGAGATCTTCGCGAACTGGTCGTCCGTCAGCTCGTCCAGCTCCTTGCCCTCGGCCTCGGCGGTCTTCACACACTCACCCGCGACGTCATGGGCCACCCGGAACGGGACGCCCTGCTTGACCAGCCACTCGGCGATGTCCGTGGCGAGGGAGAAGCCGGCGGGGGCCAGTTCGGCCATGCGCTCGCGGTGGACGGTGAGGGTGGCCATCATTCCGGTGAAGGCCGGGAGCAGGACCTCCAGCTGGTCGATGGAGTCGAAGACCGGCTCCTTGTCCTCCTGGAGGTCGCGGTTGTAGGCGAGGGGCAGCGCCTTCAGCGTCGCCATCAGGCCGGTCAGGTTGCCGATCAGGCGGCCGGACTTGCCGCGCGCCAGCTCCGCGATGTCCGGGTTCTTCTTCTGCGGCATGATCGACGAGCCCGTGGAGAACGCGTCGTGCAGGGTCACGAAGGAGAACTCCTTCGTGTTCCAGATGATGATCTCCTCGGCGATCCTGGAGAGATTGACCCCGATCATCGCCGTGATGAACGCGAACTCGGCGACGAAGTCGCGGGAGGCCGTGCCGTCGATGGAGTTGCCGGCCGATCCGTGCTCGAAGCCGAGGTCCTCGGCCACCGCCTCCGGGTCCAGCCCGAGGGAGGAGCCCGCCAGGGCACCCGAGCCATAGGGCGAGACCGCCGTGCGCGCGTCCCACTGGCGCAGCCGCTCCGCATCCCGGGAGAGGGACTGGACGTGGGCCAGGACGTGGTGGGCGAAGAGGACGGGCTGGGCGTGCTGGAGGTGTGTGCGGCCGGGCATCGCCACGTCGGGGTGCGCCTCGGCGAGGCCGATCAGCGCGTCCTGGAGCTCGGCGATGAGGCCGCCGACGCTCCGGGCGTGATCCCGCAGGTACATGCGGAAGAGGGTCGCGACCTGGTCGTTGCGGGACCGGCCCGCGCGCAGTTTGCCGCCCAGGTCGGGGCCGAGGCGCTCCAGGAGGCCGCGCTCCAGGGCGGTGTGGACGTCCTCGTCGGCGATCGTGCCCACGAAGGAGCCGTCGGCGACGTCGGCCTCCAGCTGGTCGAGACCGGCGATCATGCGGGTCAGTTCGTCTTCGGTGAGCAGGCCCGCCTTGTGCAGCACGCGCGCGTGGGCGCGCGAACCGGCGATGTCGTACGGCGCGAGGCGCCAGTCGAAGTGGACGGACGCGGACAGCTTCGCCAGGGCCTCTGCGGGACCGTCGGCGAAACGACCGCCCCAGAGCCGGACGTCACCGCTGTTGCTGCTCACCTGCTGCGCTCCTCGATGGATGTGGATGTGCCGGCGGCTTCCCGCCCAGAGGCGGGGAGACGGTCGTCACGCTACTGCTCGGGGCGGATCCTCGATATGCATGAGTATGCAGTTCAGTGCATGATTCGTCAATCCAGGCGGACCGGGGGTCGGATTCCGGCCAGGCGAGAGGAATTTGAAGATCCTTTGAACACGCGAAACCGCTTACCCGTACCTCTCGCCGAACGCAGGCGCCGCGTTACGACACCGACGACACCCCCGACCCCCTAGTGAGGCATCCGCATGTCCAGGGCTCTTCCGAAGTACAACAAGCGTCGCGTCACGTTCATCGGCGGCGCCGCCGCGGTGGCGCTGTCCGGCACGGTGATCGCCGGCTTCGCCCTCGCCGGGGAGACCCCCGACAGCGGTGGCGCGAGCGCCCGGACGCTGGCGGGCCCCGGCACCATCACGTGCCCGGACGTCACGGGCCAGCTGCCCGCCGTCCCCGCCTCTGCGAAGGCGGAGGTCGACCGCAACCTCGGCGATCTGCAGACCCAGATCGAGGAGGCCAACAAGCGCCTCGTCGACACCGTCGGCCAGGGCGGCCCCAACTTCGTCCAGAACGCCATCCTCGGCCCCCTGGAGGACAAGCGCGTCGCCGCTCTGAACCGCATCGAGACCGCGATCGGGCGGGCCGCCGCGAAGCCCGAGGGCCTCGAGGCCTTCGCCGCCTGCCAGCTCAACGCCGACGGTGGCGCCGGTGCGGGCGAGGCGGCGGGCGGTGAGGCGGGCGCCGGCGCGGAGGCGGGCGCGGGCGCCGGAGCCGGAGCCGGTGCGGGCGCCGAAGAAGGCGGCGCGGGTACCGAGGCGGGTGCCGGCGCGGAGGCCGGCGGGGGCGCCCAGGAGGGCGGCGCCGGTGCGGGCGACGCGGCGGGCGCCGGGGCCGGCACCATCAGCTGCCCGGACGTCGCCTCCCAGCTGCCGGCGATCCCCGCCTCGGCCCAGGCCGAGGTCGACCGCAACCTGACGCTGCTGGACACGCAGGTCGCCGAGGCCAACAAGCGCCTGGTCGACACGGTCGGCCAGGGCGGCCCCAACTTCGTCCAGAACGCCATCCTCGGCCCCCTGGAGGACAAGCGGATCTCCACCGTCAACCGCATCGCCACGGCCATCGGCCGCACGGCCGAGAAGCCGGCCGGACTGGACTCCCTGGCCGCCTGCACGCTCACCAAGTGAGGTGACAGGCGCTGTGGCCGCCCCGCGGGAGCGCCGGCCGGGGCGGCCACGTACGACGCCTGCTCGCGGGATCCGGCAGAGGTGACCGGATCCCGCAATTCCTTAGACAGTCGAAAGATCTGCGCCCATAATCGTTCGACATGGGAAAGACTCATGAGTGCATAGACGGCCGGCTCCGCACGTTCATCGAGGCGCAGCCGGTCTTCTTCACCGCCACCGCTCCCCTGGCCGCCGACGGCACGGTCAACCTCTCGCCCAAGGGACTCACGGGCTCCTTCGCGGTCCTCGACGAGCTCACGGTGGCCTACCTCGACTTCGCCGGTTCCAACGCCGAGACCATCGCCCATCTGCGGGAGAACGGGCGGATCACCCTGATGTGGTGCGCCTTCCAGGGCCCGCCGAACATCGTCCGCGTGCACGGCAGAGGTGAACCGGTCTTCCGCGACGACCCCCGTTTCGGGGAGCTGCTCGCGCACTTCCCGGACATCGACCCGACGCGGCACGGCCTGCGCGCGATCATCGTCGTCACCGCCGAACTCGTCCGCGACACCTGCGGCTACGGGGTGCCCTTCATGGCGTACGAGGAGGACCGGGACCTGCACGGCAAGCGGTTCGCCCGGGAGGACGACGCCTCACTCAGCGCGTACTTCAGCAAGAAGGAGCACATCGCCAGCAGCCTGGACGGACTACCCGGGCTGCCGTTGCCGCTGCCTCCCTCTACGGTCTGAGGCATGCGCCCCGGTGCCGTCGCCCTCGCCGCCTCCTGTCTGATCGCGCTCGGCGCCGGGCAGCCCGCCCCGCCGCCGCTGCCGGCTCGGATGGCGGACACCGGCGGCGGCACCCAGCTGATCACCGCGGTGGCCCCGGAGCGGGCCTCGACGACGGGCACGGTGGTCTGGTGGGACCGCGGTGGGGACGGACGCTGGGTGCGAAAGGGCTCCGCGCCCGCCCGTTTCGGAGCGAACGGGCTCGTCGCGGGCGCCTCCCGCGAGCAGGGCACCAGCACCACACCCACCGGCCTCTACGGTCTGCCGTACGCCTTCGGCATCAAGGCGGCGCCGCGGGGGACGGCGTACAGCTACCGCAGGGTGCACCGGGACTCCTGGTGGTGCCAGGACAACGACTCCCGCTCCTACAACCGATGGAGCGAGCCGCGCGCGGCCGACTGCCGGGCCGCCGAGGCAGAGCAGCTGATCACCTACCGCGCCCAGTACGCGCACGCGCTCGTCATCGGTTTCAACTACGAGCGTCCCGTGCGAGGGCGCGGCGCGGGCATCTTCCTCCACGCCGACGGGCGGGGCGCGACGGCCGGTTGTGTCTCCGTGCCCGAGGACGCGATGCGGCGGATCCTGACCTGGGCCGACCCCTCGCGGCGGCCGCACATCGCCGTCGGCACGAAGAGCGGGAAGACGGCCGTCACGCGTCTGTGACGGGGCGCCGGCCGAACGCGTGTTACCAGCGGTCACCCCTGTTCGCACCCGACTCGGGACGCAGCTGAACACTCCTGTGTCCCGGCACGTATCTGTGGGCCAAGGGTCAAGTCCCCACGGAGGAACCGTGACCACCACGCTCGCAGGCGGACGTGCCGCCCGCCGCCAGACGATGCGCCGCATCCGCCCGCGCCGCTCCCCGGCCGTCCCGCTGCTGATCGCCCTGTGGGCCGGTGCGGCGGCCGTGCTGTGGCTGTGGTGGGACAACACACCGTCCCTCGCGGACAACACGAGCAAGATCCTGGCCGCCGGCCGGATCACCGGCCTGCTCGCCGGCTACCTCATGGCGCTGGTGGTGCTCCAGATGGCCCGGGTGCCCGCGCTGGAGCGCCGGGTGGGCACCGACCGGGTCGCGCGCTGGCACGCCATGACCGGCCGCTACACGCTCTGCCTGGTCCTCGCCCATGTCTTCCTCATCATGTGGGGCTACGCCCTCCAGGCGGGCAAGGGGCTCGGCGACATCGTCCAGCAGACGACGGACTCCATCAACCAGCTTCCGGACATGGGCAAGGCCGCCATCGGCACGGGCCTGCTGTTCGTCATCGGGATCCTGTCGATCGGCGGGGTGCGCCGGCTGATCGGGTACGACACCTGGTACCACGTGCACCTGCTGACGTACGCGGCGGTGTACCTGACGTTCTGGCACCAGATCACCACCGGTAACGAGTTCGCCGTCGAGCCCGCCGCGAAGACCTTCTGGTACGGGCTGTACGGCGTGGTGACCGCGCTGGTGGTCTGGTACCGGATCCTCACCCCGATCCGGCTGAACATGCGGCACCGCATGCGGGTGGAGGCGGTCATCGAGGAGACGCCCGGGATCGTGTCCGTGCTGATCAGCGGGCGCAAGCTGCACCGGATGGGCGCGGAGGCCGGGCACTTCTTCCGCTGGCGGTTCAAGGCACCGGGGATGCGCTTCAGTTCGCACCCGTACTCGCTGTCGGCGGCGCCCCGCCCGGACATGCTGCGGATCACGGTCAAGGCGATCGGTGACCACACCTCCCGGCTGCGTGATCTGGAGCCCGGCACCAAGGTGTGGGCGGAGGGCCCGTACGGAGCGATGACCGCGCAGCGCCGAAGCCGCGGCAAGGTGCTGCTGGTCGCGGGCGGCGTGGGCATCACCCCGATGCGGGCGCTGTTCGAGACGCTGCCGGGCGCGTCCGGCGACATCACCCTTCTCTACCGGGCCAACACCACCCAGGACCTGGCGCTGTGGGGCGAACTCGCCAAGATCGCCGACGAGCGCGGTGCCCGGCTGATGTACGCGGTCAACAGCCCGGAGGGAGAACGCCCCGACATCTCGGCGGAGTCCCTCCAGCGCAAGATCCCGGACATCGACGACCACGACGTCTTCATGTGCGGTCCGCCCGGGTTCGCCCAGTCGGTCTACGAGGCACTGCGCGGCGCGGGAGTACCCGCACGCCGTATCCATCACGAGTCGTTCGAGATGTGAGCGACGGGACACCAACGGTCTTTCAGGAGTTTGGGAAACGATGAGGAAGTCTCACCCCGTCCGGCGTGCCGTGCTCGCCGGCGCAGCCACCGTCTCCGGGATCGTGCTGCTGCTGTCGCTGAAGCCGGCCTCCGACCCGGGCTCCGCCCAGGCGGCGGGTCAGGCGCCGCCCGCGGCGGCCGGGCAGGCCCCGCAGGGCGGCGTGAACGGCGCGGTCACCGGTGACGCGGCGCAGACGCAGTACGGCGCGGTGCAGGTCCGCCTGACCATGAACAACGGCAAGATCACCCAGGCCGAGGCGGTCCAGGCCCCCAAGGGCGGCCGCAGCGACCAGATCACGACCAGCTCGGTGCCGCGCCTGAACCAGGCGGCGGTCGCGGCGCAGAGCGCGGAGATCGACGCGGTCTCGGGCGCCACCTACACCAGCGCCGGCTACAAGAAGTCCCTCCAGTCGGCCCTGGACAAGGCGAAGGCGTCGGCCGGAGCGCAGCAGGGGTCGGGCAACGCGCAGACGCTGACCGGCGATGTCGCGCAGACGCAGTACGGGCCGGTGCAGGTGCGGGTGACGGTCGCGGGCGGGAAGATCACCAAGGCCGAGGCCGTGCAGGCTCCCAAGGGCGGCCGCAGCGACCAGGTCACCTCCTCCTCCGTCCCCCGCCTCAACCAGGCGGCCGTTGCGGCCGGAAACGCGGACATCGACGCGGTCTCGGGCGCCACCTACACCAGCGCCGGCTACAAGAAGTCCCTCCAGTCGGCCCTGGACAAGGCTCCGGCCGGCGGCGGCTCCTCGCAGGCCGCGGGCTCGGGGGGTGGTCAGGCGGCGGGTTCCGGCGGCGGTCAGGCGGCGCCGCGGACCCTGACCGGCAGCGTGGCGCAGACGCAGTACGGTCCGGTGCAGGTGCGGGTGACCGTGGCGGGCGGGAAGATCACCAAGGCCGAGGCCGTGCAGGCTCCCAAGGGCGGCCGCAGCGACCAGGTCACCTCCTCCTCCGTCCCCCGCCTCAACCAGGCGGCCGTGGCGGCCGGAAACGCGCAGATCGACGCCGTGTCCGGGGCCACGTACACCAGCGCCGGCTACAAGAAGTCCCTCCAGTCCGCGCTGGACCAGGCCGGTGGCTGACACGGTGGCCGACTCCGCTGAGGCTCCCGCCGCGGTACGTCATGCCGAGGAGACGATGGGGACCGTCTTCTCCTTCGACGTCCGCGGCGGGGAACCGGCCGCCGTGCGCGCGGCCCTGGACGAGGCCGTCGCCGGGCTGCACCGGGTCGACGAGGTGTTCAGCACGTACCGCGAGGACAGCCAGATCTCCCGCCTGCGGCGCGGGGAGCTGACCGTCGCGGAGTGCGACCCCGAGGTCGCAGAGGTGCTGGAACTGGCCACCGAGGCGGAGCGGAGAAGCGACGGCTGGTTCAGCACGTCGTACCGGGGCCGCCTCGATCCGACCGGCATCGTCAAGGGCTGGGCGGTCGAGCGGGCGGCGCGGCGGCTGGCGGACGTGCCCGGGGTGTGCGGAGTGAACCTGAACGGCGGCGGCGATGTGCAGTTGCTCGGGACACCGGGTGGGCAGCGGCCGTGGCGCGTGGGCGTGGCCGACCCGTTGCGTCCGGGGGGTCTCGCGGCGGTCGTCTCCGCGGCCGGGACGGCGGAACTGTCCGTGGCCACGTCCGGCACGGCGGAGCGGGGAGACCACATCGTCGATCCCCGTACGGGGCGTTCCGCGGTGACCGACCTGGTCGCCGTGACGGTGGTGGGCCCCCGGCTGACGTGGGTGGACTGCTGGGCGACGGCGGCGTTCGCGATGGGCTCGCGGGAGGGGCTGGCGTGGCTGGAGTCACTGCCGGATGTGGAGGCGCTGCTGATCACGGCCGGCGACGAGGTGCGGTGCACGGGCGGGTTGGCTACGCGGCTGGGGTGAGTCCTCGCCGACGCCGGGCGGGTTGGCTACGCGGCTGGGCTGAGTCTTCGCCGACGCCGGGCGGGTCCGCAGCCCGGCGAAACAGGGTGCCGCTTCTGTGGGACGGGTGCCGCCCCGGGCGGCACGCGTGCCCGCGGCGGGGGCGTACGCCCTCAGGGGCGCGGGGAACTGCGCGATCAGCCACGCACCACCCGCACTGCGCCACCCGCCCGTACCCCTACGGCGCGTGCCCGTTCTGCGCCAGCATCAGCAGATGATCCGCCAGCGCCTGCCCACCCGTCGGCTCCCTGCTGATCAGCAGCAACGTGTCGTCCCCGGCGATCGTCCCCAGGATGTCGTGGAGCTCGGCCTGGTCGATCGCCGAGGCCAGGAACTGCGCCGCCCCCGGAGGGGTGCGCAGGACCACGAGATTCGCCGAAGCCTCCGCTGAGATCAGCAACTCCTGCGAGAGCCGCCGCATCCGCTCCTCCTTCGCCGACCCGCCCAGCGGCGCCCGGGGCGTACGGAAACCGCCCTCGCTGGGCACCGCGTAGATCAGGTCGCCGTCGGTGTTGCGGATCTTCACCGCGTTCAGTTCGTCCAGGTCCCGGCTGAGCGTCGCCTGCGTGACGTTCAGCCCGTCGTCGGCGAGGAGCTTCGCCAGCTGGCTCTGCGAGCGGACCGGCTGCCGGTTGAGGATGTCCACGATCCGGCGGTGGCGGGCGGTGCGGGTCTGCGGCACGGCGGGCCCGTTCGCCCCCGGCTGCTCGTGGTCCTGCGCCTGGCTCATCGTCGTCTCATTTCCCGGATCGTCCGTCCCCGCTCACTGCCTGGAGGATGCCGGGCAGCGCCCCGAGGAACGCGTCCACCTCGTCGTCGCGGAGGTTCAGGGGCGGCATCAGCCGGACGACGTCGGGGGCGGGCACGTTCACCAGGAATCCGGCCTCCTGAGCCGCCTGGCGCACCTGCGGCGCGAGCGGCTCGGTCAGCACGATACCCAGGAGGAGTCCCGTTCCCCGGACGAAATCGATCAACTCATGCCCGAGGCCCTCGATTCCGTCCCGCAACCTCTCGCTCTGCCGTTTGACGTTGTCCAGCAGCCCTTCGTCCTCGATGGTGTCGAGGACGGCGAGCCCGGCGGCACAGGCGACCGGGTTGCCGCCGAAGGTGGTGCCGTGCTGGCCGGGCTGGAGCAGGTCGGCCGCGCGACCGAAGGCGACGGTGGCGCCCAGCGGCAGTCCGCCGCCGAGCTGCTTGGCGAGGGTGACGACGTCGGGCAGGACGCCCTCGTGGGCCTGGTACTCGAACCAGTGCCCGGTGCGGCCGATGCCGGTCTGCACCTCGTCGAGGACGAGGAGCGCCCCGGTCACGGCAGTGATGGCCCGGGCCGCCTTGAGGTAGCCGGCCGGCGGGACGACCACGCCGAGCTCGCCCTGGACCGGTTCGAGGATGACGAGCGCGGTCTCCTCGGTGACCGCCGCGGCCAGGGCCTGCGCGTCGCCGAAGGGCACGTGGGTGACGTCGCCGGGCAGCGGCAGGAACGGCTCGCGCTTGCCGGCCTGGCCGGTCATGGCCAGGGCGCCCATGGTCCGGCCGTGGAAGGCACCCTCGGTGGCGACGACGTGGGTTCGCCCGGTCAGCCGGCCGATCTTGAACGCGGCCTCGTTGGCCTCGGCGCCGGAGTTGCAGAAGAAGACCTTGCCGTCCCGGCCGAAGAGGTTGAGCAGCCGCTCGGCGAGGGCGACGGTCGGCTCGGCCATGAAGAAGTTGGAGATGTGGCCGAGGGAGCCGATCTGGCGGCTCACCGCCTCGACGATCGCCGGGTGGGCTTGGCCGAGGGCGTTGGTGGCGATGCCGCCGACGAAGTCGAGGTAGGAGGTGCCGTCGGCGTCCCATACACGGGTGCCCTCGCCGCGCGCCAGGGGCAGCAGCGGGGTGCCGTAGTTGTTCATGAGTGCGCCCTGCCACCGCTCGGCGTACTCCTGATGGGCGGTCATACGGCTTCCCCCTCTTGTTCGTCGGCCACGACCATCGTGCCGATGCCCTCGTCGGTGAAGATCTCCAGCAGGATCGAGTGCTGGACCCGGCCGTCGATGACGCGGGCCGTGGTGACGCCGCCCCGCACGGCGTGCAGGCAGCCCTCCATCTTCGGCACCATGCCGGACGACAGGTCCGGCAGCAGCCGCTCCAGCTCGGAGGCGGTGAGGCGGCTGATCACCTCGTCGCTGTTCGGCCAGTCCTCGTAGAGGCCCTCGACGTCCGTGAGGACCATGAGGGTTTCGGCGCCCAGTGCAGCAGCGAGTGCCGCAGCCGCCGTATCAGCATTGACGTTGTAGACATGCCCCATATCACCGTCGTCCTGGGAGCGGGCGATCGAGGAGACGACCGGGATGCGGCCGTCGGCGAGCAGGGCCTCGATCGCGCCCGTGTCGATCGCGGTGATCTCGCCGACCCGCCCGATGTCGACGAGTTCGCCGTCGATCTCGGGCTGGTGCTTGGTGGCGGTGATGGTGTGCGCGTCCTCGCCGGTCAGGCCGACGGCGAGCGGCCCGTGCTGGTTGAGCAGCCCGACCAGTTCGCGCTGGACCTGCCCCGCCAGCACCATCCGTACGACGTCCATGGCGTCCTCGGTGGTCACCCTGAGGCCCGCCTTGAACTCGCTGACGATGCCGTGCCGGTCGAGGGCGGCGCTGATCTGCGGACCGCCGCCGTGCACGACGACGGGCTTGAGACCGGCGTGGTGCAGGAACACCACGTCCTGGGCGAAGGCGGCCTTGAGGTCCTCGTCGATCATGGCGTTGCCGCCGAACTTGATGACGACTGTCTTGCCGTTGTGCCGGACCAGCCAGGGCAGGGCCTCGATGAGGATCTGGGCCTTGGGCAGCGCGGTGTGCTTGCGCGTCGCTCCACTGCTCATGACGAGTACGCGCTGTTCTCGTGGACGTAGTCGGCGGTGAGGTCGTTGGTCCAGATGGTGGCGGTCTCCGAGCCGGCGGCAAGGTCGGCGACGATGTGGATCTCCCGGAAGCGCATGTCGACCGTGTCCCGGTCCTCGCCGACACCGCCGTTCTTGCAGACCCAGACGCCGTTGATGGCGACGTTGAGCCGGTCGGGCTCGAAGGCCGCCCGGGTGGTGCCGATCGCGGAGAGGACGCGGCCCCAGTTGGGGTCCTCGCCGTGGAGGGCGCACTTGAGGAGGTTGTTGCGGGCGATGGAGCGGCCCACCTCGACGGCGTCGTCCTCGGTCGCGGCGTTGATCACCTCGACCTTGATGTCCTTGCTGGCTCCCTCGGCGTCCCGGATGAGCTGCTGGCCGAGGTCGTCGCAGACCTGCCGTACGGTCTCGGCGAACTCCGCGTATTCCGGGGTGACTTCGGCTGAGCCGGAGGCGAGGAGCAGCACGGTGTCGTTGGTGGACATGCAGCCGTCGGAGTCGACCCGGTCGAAGGTGGTGCGGGTGGCGTCGCGCAGGGCCTTGTCGAGCACCTCGTCGTCGAGGGCGGCGTCGGTGGTGAGGACGACGAGCATGGTGGCGAGGCCGGGGGCGAGCATGCCCGCGCCCTTGGCCATACCGCCGACGGTCCAGCCGTCCTTGGTGACGACGGACGTCTTGTGGACGCTGTCGGTGGTCTTGATGGCGATGGCGGCCTTCTCGCCGCCGTGCTCGGAGAGCTGGGCGGCGGCCGTCTCGATGCCCGGGAGCAGTTTGTCCATGGGGAGCAGGACACCGATGAGGCCGGTGGAGCAGACGGCGATCTCGACGGCGCCCCGCCCGAGGACCTCGGCGGCCTTCTCGGCGGTCGCGTGGGTGTCCTGGAAGCCCTTGGGGCCGGTACAGGCGTTGGCACCACCGGAGTTGAGGACGACGGCGGACACCTGCCCGCTCTTCAGTACCTGCTCGGACCACAGGACCGGCGCGGCCTTCACACGGTTGGAGGTGAAGACGCCGGCGGCGGCGCGGCGGGGGCCGGTGTTGACCACGAGGGCCAGGTCCGGGTTGCCGTTCTCCTTGATCCCGGCGGCGATGCCCGCCGCCGTGAACCCCTTTGCTGCCGTCACACTCACGGCGCAACTCCGATCGTCGTCAGTCCGGTGGTCTCGTCGAGACCCAGGGCGATGTTCATGCTCTGGACGGCACCGCCCGCGGTGCCCTTGGTGAGGTTGTCGATGGCGCTGATCACGATGATCCGGCCGGCGGCGGCGTCGTAGGCGACCTGTACCTGAACGGCGTTCGAACCGTAGACGGACGCCGTGGCGGGCCACTGGCCCTCGGGAAGCAGGTGCACGAACGGCTCGTCGGCGAAGGCCTTCTCGTAGGCGGCGCGCAGGGACTCGGCCGTGACGCCGTCGGCGGCCCTGGCGCTGCACGTGGCGAGGATGCCGCGGGGCATCGGGCCGAGGGTCGGCGTGAAGGACACCGTGACCGGCTCTCCCGCGGCGGCGCTGAGGTTCTGGGTGATCTCGGGGGTGTGCCGGTGCGTGCCGCCTACGCCGTACGGGGACATCGAGCCCATGACCTCGCTGCCCAGCAGGTGCGGCTTGGGTGCCTTGCCCGCGCCGGACGTGCCGGACGCTGCGACGATCACGGCCTCGGCCCCGGCCAGGCCGGCGGCGTACGCCGGGAAGAGGGCCAGGGAGACGGCGGTCGGGTAGCAGCCGGGCACCGCGATGCGCTTGGACCCCTCCAGCGCGGCGCGGGCGCCCGGCAGTTCGGGAAGGCCGTAGGGCCAGGTTCCGGCGTGCGGCGAGCCGTAGAACCGCTCCCAGGCGGCGGCGTCCGTCAGGCGGAAGTCGGCACCCATGTCGATCACCAGCACGTCGGGGCCGAGTCGCTCGGCGACGGCGGCGGACTGCCCGTGCGGCAGCGCGAGGAAGACGACGTCGTGGCCGTCGAGGACCTCAGGGGTGGTCTCCTGGAGCACTCGGCCGGCCAGGGGCAGCAGGTGCGGCTGGAGTGAACCGAGCCTCTGCCCCGCGTTCGAGTTGCCGGTCAGGGCACCGATCTCGACCTCGGGGTGCGCCAGGAGCAGACGCAGCAGTTCCCCGCCCGCGTACCCGCTCGCTCCGGCCACTGCCGCACGTACCGCCATGGTTCCTCCTCCTTAGAGGGCATGACTATACGTTTCGCTGCACGTTTATGCAATCCTATACGGGAGCGGCGCGGCTGTCGCGGCGACGGCCCCGGGAACCGGTTTTGTCCGGACCATGACCACAGGTTAAGGTCCCCGGGCACATTTCAGGGGGTCACGGCGGGTGGGGGACATGGCCGAGGAAGACGACGCGCCCATGAAGAGCGCGAACGCGTGGGGGCAGGCGCTCGCGGCGGTGGCGTTGGTGGGGGCGCTCGGCGCGGGCTTCTGGGGGCTGGCGAAGACGCCGGCCGCACAGAGCGAGCCCAAGCCTGCCACCTGCTCCGACGGGGAGACCCCGGCGCCGAAGGGCAAGCACCTCTCCGGCGCCCAGTTGTGCGAGGCGCTGAACCGGTCCGACCTGGCCGCGCTGCTGGGCACCCCGACCGAGATCGCGAAGAGCGCCTACGGCAGCGACAGCTCCATCGGCTCCCCCGGCGGCAAGGACGTCGCCACACCGCAGGCGCAGGTCGAGTTCGAGACGTACACGGTCACGCTCTCGGCGACCTACGACGGCCTTCCGGTGGCCGGGTCGGAAGCACTGCTCGGAAGCGACGCCCGCCGACAGGAGGTACTGGGCCGCCCGGGGGTGCTGTACTCGAACCGCACCATCAGCATCAGCTTCCGGCTAGAGGGCGGCGACGCCGACAGCGGTCCCGGCGTCCCGGCCCGGGCCCTCACCGTGGCCCAGGACGCGAAGGACCGCGGCGGCTCCCTCGACGTCACCCTGTGGCGCGCGGACGGAGTGGCGCCGGACGACGCGGTGCTGCTGCGCGTCGCGGAGACGGTCCTGCCCGCGGTTCCGGGCTGGAAGGCGCGCGGCTGAGCCCGCGCCCGGCCGCTGCGCCGGTGTGGGTCGCTGCCCCGGGGCAGCGACCCACACCGGCGGGTACTACTTCTGCTTGATCCTCAGGAACGTGACGGAGTTCGCCGGGAAGGTGTACGTGAACTTCGCCGCCACGCCCCGGAACGTGGACGTCACCGGCGTCACCGGGGTGTCCGTCTCGGTGTTCACGGCGTCCTCGTCGGCGGCCAGCGTGGTCACACGGGCCGTGGAGGCGGTCTTGGCGCCACCGAGGTCGACCGCCGTACGGGCCTCGGCGGACTGGGCGTTGACGACCTTGACGATCAGGTCACCGGTCTTCGCGTCCTTGGTGACGACCTGACGGAACGGCTCGGCCGGCTTGTCGTCCTTGAAGCTCCCCCACTCCTTGCCGTCGAGGAAGAGGGTGACCTGGCGGCCGCGGACCTTGATGTCGATGTCGTAGGCGCGGCCGGTCTCGATCGACCCCGCCTTCGTCATCAGCGTGCCCTTGCCGCCATCCACGGCCTGCTCGATCGCGGACTGGGTGTTGTTCCAGCCGCCCAGGTTCCACCAGTAGTAGTTGCCGGTGTCCTTGACGCCGAAGGCGACGAGGAAGCCCTCCTTGCCGGACTTCTTGGTGGCCTTCACATGCAGGTCGTAGTCCTTCCAGGCCGGGTCGCCCGCCGTGACCAGGGTGTTCTCGGCGGCGGTGTCGGTCTGGACGAAGCTCCCGTCCTGGACGCTCCAGCTGCCACGGCCGCTGGTGGTCCACTTCGAGGCGTCACCGGAGAAGTCGTCGCTGAGCAGCGTGGAGCCGTCCGCCGAGGTGACCTTCACATCGTCGTACGCGGCGCTGGTCGCCCACGTCGACAGGCCGACTGCGCCGGTGATGGGGCCGCTGACGTTCGGGGTCGTGGTGGCCTTCGACGGGACGACGCGGTCGCCGACGTTGGTCATGAACAGCTTCTGGACCTCGTAGTTGGCCGAGTTCCAGGAGGCCCGGTTGTTGAACCAGATCATGTCCGGCCGCCACTGCACGTAGTCCTCGTTGGCGAGCAGCGGGGCGTACGAGGCGAGCTTGACGATGTCGGCGTTGCGCTCCAGGCCGGTCATGAAGGCGGCTTCGGAGAGGCCGTTCTTCCAGGCGTTGCCCTGGGAGGCGTACTCGCCGAGGAAGACCTTCGGGCCGTTCCGGTCGTAGGAGTCGTAGCGGTCGTTGTTCTGCAGGAACCAGGTCGGGCTGTTGTAGTAGTGCTCGTCGACCATGTCGACCTTGCCCTCGCGGTTGAGCTGCCAGGCGGTGTCGAAGGTCGTGCCGGCGTCGTCCGGGCCCGAGTTGGAGACGACGGTGATGTCCGGGTACTTCGCCTTGATGGCCGTCCGGAACTGCTCGAAGCGGGCGAAGAACTCCTTCGGGAGGTTCTCCTCGTTGCCCACCCCGACGTGGGTCAGGTGGAACGGCTTGGGGTGGCCCATCCGCGCGCGGACCTTGCCCCACTTGGAGGTCGCCGGGCCGTTTGCGAACTCGATGAGGTCGAGGGTGTCCTGAATGTGCCGCTTGAGCAGGGCGTCGTCGTCGGTGGCCTTGTTCTGGCCGCAGCCGGTCACCAGGGCGGGGACGACGGGCAGCGGCATGGCGCCGATGTCCTCGGAGAAGCGGAAGTACTCGTAGTAGCCGAGGCCGTAGCTCTGGTTGTAGCCCCAGAAGTTGGCGTTGGTGGCGCGCTGCTCTACGGGTCCGATGGTGTCC
The DNA here is from genome assembly GCF_002891435.1 of Streptomyces cahuitamycinicus. GTDB lineage: Bacteria > Actinomycetota > Actinomycetes > Streptomycetales > Streptomycetaceae > Streptomyces > Streptomyces cahuitamycinicus. The sequence continues at coordinate 16,536 of NZ_POUC01000017.1, read as the reverse complement.
TTCCACTGGTAGCTGCGCTTGCGCTGCCAGTTCGAGGCCTCGCTGTAGTCCTCCATGGAGCCGGTGTTGACCAGGCAGCCGCCGGGGAAGCGCACGAAGCCGGGCTTCAGGGCGGCGATCTTCTCGGCGAGGTCCTTGCGCAGGCCGTTCGGCTGGTTCTTGTACGTCTCGCGCGGGAAGAGCGATATCTCGTCGAGCGCGGCGGCGCTCGACGAGGCGACGGCGAGCCGTCCGCGGTTGCTCGTGCGGGTCGCCGTGAAGGTGGCCTTGTACTTGGCCCAGCCGCCCTTCGCGGCGACCTGGCGGGCGGTGGCGAGCGCGCCGGCGGTGTCCTTCAGCGAGACCGTGAGCGTGGTGCCGCTCGCGGCGCGGGCCCAGACGGAGAAGTCGTACCGCTTGCCCTTGTCGACCCGGATGCCGGTGTTGTAGCCGGCGTTCGTGACGGACGAGCCGGCGCCCAGGGAGAGGTAGTTGCGGTTGCGCTCGTTGAGGCGGCCCGCGTCGTTCACGACCTCGGCCGTGCCGCCGGCCGTCCACGAGGTCAGGGGCGTGTAGGAGCCGTTGTCGGCGGTGGAGTACTCGAAGGATCGGTTCTGCACGAGCTCGGCGTACAGACCGCCGTCGGCGGCCCGGTTGATGTCCTCGAAGAAGACGCCGTACATCGCGTCGTCGATCGCGGCGCCCTTGGCGGACGGGTCGACGGTGATCGCGTAGTCGGCGACGTCCTCGGCGTGTGCGGGGGCCGGTACGAGGGCTGCTGCCGTCAGGAGGGCGGTGGTCGTGAGACCCACTCTCCATCGGGTGCTGGCGGTGGTGCTTGGCATGGATACTCCGCGGCTCTCTGATAGAGGAGTGTTCGAAATATCAGACATTGATCAGCACTTCGAACGGCAAGATAGGGAGGGGACGGATGCGCGTCAATGGGTCGCGCAGCACGCGTGGGACGGAGAGCGGTACCGGATGGGCGAGTTCTGGCCAGTGCCGGACGTGCTGGCGTATCTGGCCGGGCGCTGGCGCGTGACACGGTCGGTGCGGGACCTGGCGAGCGGCGCGGAAGGGGAGTTCACCGGCACCACCGAGTTCCGCGCGGAGAAGACCGGCGGGCTGCTGCACCACGAGTCCGGCACCTTCGTCTGGCAGGGCGTCGCCCGGCCCGCGGAGCGGACCCTGCGGTTCCTGCCGGGTCCGGGCGGCACGGCGGACGTGCGGTTCGCCGACGGGAGGCCGTTCCACGACCTCGACCTGACGTCCGGCCGCCACGCCGCCGGCCATCCCTGCTCGGCGGACCTCTACCGCGGGGAGTTCACCGTTCTGGACGCGGACCACTGGCGGACGGTGTGGCACATCCGCGGCCCCGCCAAGGACCTGTTCCTGCGCACCGGCTACGCGCGCGAGGCCTGAGCGGACGCCCCGTCGAAGCGCAGGTTCCAGCGCCCCGCCCGGCCCGTCACGGAGGTCGTCGACAGCGGGCGGACGTCGATGTTCCAGTACGTCGACGGCGGCGCCTTCAGGGCGTACACCAGCGCCGCCCGGATCACGGACGGCTCGGCCACCGCCACGACCCGGCAGCCGTCCTCGACGGGCCGGGTGTCCAGCCAGCCGCCGACCCGGGTGATGAAGTCGACCAGCGACTCCCCGCCGTGCGGTGTGGCGCGCGGGTCGGCCAGCCAGGCGTCCACGGCATCCGGCTCCCTGGCCATCGCCTCGCCCAGGGTCAGCCCGCGCCACCTGCCCATGTCACAGTCGCGCAGGCCCAGCTGCACCAGGGGCGCGTACCCGAGGCCCTCCCCCGTCGCCCGGCTGCGCGGAGTCGGCGAGCAGTAGCGCAGTTCGGCCGCGGCGAGCGGCAGCAGCTCCTGCGCGACACGCTCCACCTCGGCCCAGCCGGCCTGGTCCAGCGGGCGCTCGTCGTCGAAGCGCTCGGCGAGCACCGGGGAACTGCGCGCGGCGGCGACGAAGGTGACCCGAAGTGGCATGCGGAGATCGTGGGCGCAGCAAGTGCGCAGGTCAAGAGGTGTTACCTACGAGTTACCGAGGGTGTGCCGGCCTTCACTGGCCGAAGACGAGCGCCATCCAGTGCTCGGGCCGCTCCAGCGGGGCGAACCCCAACTTCTCGTAGACCCCGTGCGCGTCGTGCGTGGCGAGCAGCACCCGCCTCACCCCGTACGACCGCAGCTCGTCCCGTACGGCGGCCACGAGCGCGCCGCCGACGCCCTTGCCGCGCACCGACGGATCGACGTACACGTCACACAGCCACCCGAAGGTCGCCCGGTCGGTGATCACCCGCGCGTAGGCGACCTGCTCCCCGGAAACCGTCTCGTACACGCCGAAGTTGAGCGACCCCTCGATCGCCCGGTCCTGCTTCTCCCGGGTACGCCCCAGCGCCCAGTACGCGTCGGTGGACAGCCAGTGGTGCACACGCTCGCGGTCGACGCGGCCGGGGTCGGTGGAGATCTCGCAGCCCTCGGGCAGGCTCGGCGTGTCGGTCATGCCGCGATGCTCGCAGACGGCCCTCGGGGGCGTCGAGCGGTTAACCCAGCGCCTCGTCGCAGGCCGTGCGCAGCCGTCGTACGCCCTCGGCGATCTCCCCTGTCCCGGCGACCGCCGCGAAGCTGAGGCGGATGTGCCCGGCGGGCGGCTCGGCGCTGAAGTAGGGGCGGCCGGGGGTGATCGCGACGCCGGCGCGAAGGGCGGCGGACACCAGGGCCGCCTCGCCGGTTCCGTCGGGCAGACGGGGCCACAGGTGGTAGCCGCCGGACGGGATGTGCGCCAGGGCGAGCTCCGGCAGGTGCAGGGCCAGGGCGCCGGTCATCGCGTCCCGACGTGCCCTCAACTCCGCGGAGACGGCCCGCAGATGACGCGGCCATGCGGGCGAGCCGACGAGTTCGAGTGCCGCCTCCTGGAGCGGGCGCGGCACGAAGAACGTGTCGACGACCTGGATGGCCCGCAGCCGCTCCAGGACCGGCCCGCGCGCGGCCAGGGCACTCACCCGGAAGCTGGGCGAGGTCGCCTTGGTGAGCGAGGAGACGTGGACGACGACACCGTCGGGGTCGTCGGCGGCCAGCGGGCGCGGCAACGGCCCCGCGTCCTCGTGCACCAGCCGCCGTACGAAGTCGTCCTCGACGACGAACGCGCCCGCCTCCCGGGCGATGCGCAGCACCTCGGCGCGCCGCCCTGGCGCGAGGACCGCGCCGGTGGGGTTCTGGAAGAGCGGCTGACAGACGAAGGCCGGGGCGCCGGTGGCCCGGAACGCGTCGGCGAGCAGCTCCGGTCGCACGCCGTCGGCGTCCACCGGGACGGGCACCGGGCGCAGGCCGGCGGCACGGGCGATGGCGAGCATGCCGGGGTAGGTCGGCGATTCGACCAGGACGGGGGCGCCTGGCGGGGCGAGGGCGCGCAGGGCGGTGGTGAGCGCGGACTGCCCGCCTGCGGTGATCAGCACCTCGGCGGCCGTGACCGCGCCGCCGATGCTCCGCGCGAACCACTCGCGCAGCTCCGGCAGCCCTTCCATGGGCGGCCGTCCCCAGGCACCGGGACGGCGCCCGGCCCGCGAGAGGGCGGCGGCCATCGCCCGCTCCGGCTGCAGCGACGGGTGCAGGTAGCCGCCGTTGAACTCGATCACGCCGGGCGGCGGTGCGGCCAGCGACACCAGTACCCCGGAGGCGTCGACCGAGCGCGGCACGAGGTCGGCGGCACCGTCGGCGCTGAGCGCGACCTCCTGCCAGGAGGTGTCCCCGGCGGGGGCCGGCGCCGAACGGGCCTGAGCGCGGAAGGCGCCCGCGCCGGGCCGGGTGACCACCAGTCCCTCGGCGGCGAGCTGCGCCAGGGCGCGCGACACCGTCACCGGGCTCACCCGGAACCGCTCGACAAGCGCTCGGCTCGACGGCAGCTTTCCACCGGGTGAGTAGCGGTCGAGTTCTCGCCTCAGCTGTTCGGCCAGTTCACCTACGCTGCTACGCTCTTGCATGAGAGCACAGAGTAGCGCTACTACGGCATCCCCGATAGCAGTCGCCACCCCGGGCCCGGAGCGCCCCGGGTTCGGCACCCTTCAGGCCGCCCTCGGCGTCGTCGCCTTCTCCCTGACGTTCCCGGCCACCGCCTGGGGGCTGGAGGGCTTCGGGCCCTGGTCGCTGGTCGCCGTGCGGAGCGTCCTGGCCGCGGTGATCGCGGGCACCGCGCTCTTGCTGCTGCGTGTGCCCGCCGCCGGCCCGCCGCCACTGGCCGGGGCTCGCGGTCGTCGGGGCCGGTGTCGTCCTCGGTTTCCCCCTGCTCACCACGCTCGCGCTGGAGACCTCCACCACCGCGCACGCCGCCGTCGTGGTCGGGCTGCTGCCGCTGACGACGGCTCTCCTCTCCGCGCTGCGCGTGGGCACCCGGCCCTCGCGCACCTTCTGGATCGCGGCCTGCGCGGGCGCGGCGGCGGTGCTGGCCTTCACCGCGCAGCAGAGCGGCGGCGCCCTGACCACCGCCGACCTGTACCTCTTCGCCGCGCTGCTGGTCTGCGCGGCCGGCTACACCGAGGGCGGCCGGCTGGCCCGGGTCATGCCGGGCTGGCAGGTGATCGGCTGGGCTCTGGTGCTGTGCCTGCCGCTGACGGTGCCCGTCGCCGCGCTCGCCCTGACGCAGGAGCCCGTGCGGCTGACCGCGCACAGCGTCACCGGACTGCTGTGGGTCGCGGCGGGCTCCCAGTTCGTCGGGCTGGTCGTCTGGTACCGCGGTATGGCGGCCATCGGCATCCCCAAGGCCAGCCAGTTGCAGCTCGCCCAGCCGCTGCTCACACTGGTGTGGTCGGTGCTGCTGCTGGGCGAGCACCTCACGGTCGCCGCCCCGCTGACGGCCGCGGCGGTGCTGTTCTGCATCGCCGTCACACAGCGATCACGCGGCTGAGCGGGACGGCGCGGGGCCCCTGCCGGCAGGCGCCCTGCGCCGTGGACCCGCCAGGCCACGGACCGCTGCTCCGCACCTCGTGAGGAGGCCCCAGATGCGCGCAACCGTGGGCGACCAGCTTGTCCAGCACGGCAGGGTGGTCGGTCAGCACGACAAGATCGGCGAGATCGTCGAAGTGCTCGGCCAGGAGGGCGGCCCCCCGTACCGTGTCCGGTTCGAGGACGGGCACGAGGGCGTGTGCTCGCCCGGGCCGGACACGGAGATCCGGCACAGGGAGACCACCACCGGGCCGTGACTCGGGGGTCCTTTCACCTTGAGCGTCCGGTCAGGTCGCGTGGTCTGGTGCCGTGCGTCGCAAGGCGCCGGAGCGCCTTCGACGGGGGTGCCCCTGTTCGAGCGAAGCCGAGAGCTTGGGGGAGCCACGTGGGCGTTTCGGCACCGCGGCGAGGTGCGGTGCCGGAGCGCGCGACCCGGACGGGCTCAGTGAAAGGACCCCTTAGCGCGGGGGCGGAGCCGGCTGCCCGTAGTGGTCGGCGACGACCCGCGCCATCGCCCCGATCCGGTCGGCCGCCACGTCCTTGGCGGCGAAGTAGACGTGTCCGCGGACCTGCGGGTACTGCCCGGCCAGCGTCAGGTGCCGGGAGAGTTCGCCCGCCTCCTGCCACGCCGCGGTCTGCGCCGGGTCACCCGCCTTGTACAGCGCCTCCCCCACGTAGAGCTGTGTCGGGCTGCCGTTCGCGACCTCCGCCCACCAGGGCACCAGCTTCGCGTAGTCGGCGGCGGCGAAACCGATGTTCCAGTACAGCTGCGGGACGATGTAGTCGATCCAGCCCTCGCGCACCCACTTCCGCGTGTCGGCGTGCAGATCGTCGTACGTCTCCACGCCCGCCCGCGTGTCCGAGCCGAGCGGGTCGGTCGCGGCGTTGCGCCACACGCCGAAGGGGCTGATGCCGAAGCGGGCATCCGGCCGGACCTCCTTGATGCGGTCCGCCGTCTCCCGCACCAGCCGGTCGATGTTGTCCCGCCGCCAGGCCGCACGGTCCGGGAAGCCGCCGCCGTGCTCGTCGTAGGCCGCGTCGTCGTCGAAGCTCTGCCCCGCCACGGGGTACGGGTAGAAGTAGTCGTCGAAGTGGACGCCGTCCACGGGATACTTCGCCACCGCGTCCAGCATCGCGTCCTCGACGAAGGCGCGGACCTCGGGCAGCCCCGGGTCGTAGAAGAGCTTCCCGCCGTACGTCACCACCCAGTCGGGGTTCTCGCGGGCGGGATGGGACGCGGCGAGCCGGGTCGGGTCGGCGTGCGTGGCGACCCGGTACGGGTTGAACCAGGCGTGCAGCCGGAGGCCCCGCGCATGCGCCTCCTCGACCGCCGTGCCCAGCGGGTCCCAGCCGGGGTCCTTGCCCTGGGTGCCGGTGAGGTACTGCGACCAGGGCTCGTACGGCGAGGGCCACAGGGCGTCCGCCGTGGGGCGGACCTGGAAGAACACGGTGTTGAGCCGGTTGCGGACGGCGGTGTCGAGATGGGTGAGCAGTTCGGCGCGCTGCTGCGACGCGGTGAGCCCGGCCTTCGAGGGCCAGTCGCGGTTGGCCACGGTGGCGATCCAGACGCCCCGCATCTCGGAGTCCGGTGCTCCGCCCCGGCGTCCGGTCGCGGCCGACGCCTGAGGCATCATCGTGAAGGCCGACAGCGCCGCCACCGCGAACGCCCTGCGTGACACTCGTCCCATCCGCATGCCCCAAAAGCCGCGGATCCGCCGGTCGCGGATCGTTCGGGCCCAGCATGCCCGACGCGGACCCGACCCCCGCGATCGATCATCGATACTTCGGAGTAACGTGCACGAACGGAGCAGGCCCCGGGACCCGGCGAACCTGCCCGGATGTGGATCAGCAGCGAAAGGGACGATGTGACGGACATCCCAGCGGGAGACATTGCACGCGTCGGAGTCGTGGGCTGCGGTCAGATGGGCGCGGGGATCGCCGAGGTGTGCGCCCGGGCCGGCCTGGACGTCATGGTCGCCGAGACCACCGGCGAAGCCCTGGAGATCGGCCGCACCCGGCTGTTCACCTCCCTGGCCAAGGCGGCCGAGCGCGGCAAGATCACCGAGGAGGAGCAGGAGGCCACGCTGGCCCGTCTGAGCTTCACCACGGATCTCGGCGAGTTCGCCGACCGTGACCTCGTGATCGAGGCCGTCGTCGAGAACGAGCAGGTCAAGACCGAGATCTTCCAGGTCCTGGACCAGGTCGTGACCCGGCCGGACGCGATCCTGGCCTCCAACACCTCGTCCATCCCGCTGGTGAAGCTGGCGGTGGCGACCTCGCGGCCCGACCAGGTCATCGGCATCCACTTCTTCAACCCGGCTCCGGTGCAGAAGCTCGTCGAGCTGATCCCGGCGCTGACCACGTCCGAGGGCACCATAGGGCGCGCCCAGCTGTTCGCGGAGAAGCTGCTGGGCAAGCACGCCATCCGTGCCCAGGACCGCTCCGGCTTCGTGGTCAACGCGCTGCTGATCCCGTACCTGCTCTCCGCGATCCGGATGTTCGAGACGGGCATCGCCAGCCGCGAGGACATCGACAACGGCATGGAGATGGGCTGCGCCCACCCGATGGGCCCGCTGAAGCTGTCCGACCTGATCGGCCTGGACACGGTCGTCTCGGTCGCGCAGTCCATGTACGAGGAGTACAAGGAGCCCCTTTACGCCGCTCCCCCGCTCCTGCAGCGCATGGTCGACGCGGGCCGGCTGGGCCGCAAGTCGGGCTCGGGCTTCTACACCTACGGCTGACCGCCCGGCTGAAGCAGCCACCTCAACGTCGCCGCTCCTCCGGCCACGGCCGGAACCGGCGGCGTCCCCATTCCGCCGCCCGCTCGTCGAGGCGGCTGCGCAGCCGGCCCATCCAGAGGGCGAGCGGAGTGGTCACGAGAGCGAGCAGCAGCGCCGTGCCCCACCCCTGCCCGCCGGAGGAGAACCGGAGCACCACGACCGACAGCGCGTAGATCGCCAGCGCGTACGCCGCGTACCTCTGCCACTTCGTCATGGAGCCCCAGGTACCCCCCCCCGAGGCCGATTACGGACGGTCAGATTTCGGCCAAGCCGCGGGTCCGGCACCGGATGTGGTGCCGGGCTCGCGGCATTCACACACCGTGTGCGCGCCGGGCTCGCATATGCCCCTCGCACACTCTCCCCATGCGCCCACCAGGCGAGTTGACTCCACACCGCAGGCAAGGGATGTGAAACGACTACGGAAAGGAGCGGACTCGTGACCGCCGATCCCGAGCATCCCGTCGTCCACGGGGAACTCGCAGAGTTACGACGCCGCCTCGATGTGGCCTACGCCCGCGTCGAGGGCGGACTGGCTCTGCTCAGCCACCGCACCGAGGAGACCGCCAAGGAGATCGAGGAGCTCAACACCCGGATCCACACGCTCGAACACGCGCGCTGGCCGCTGCCCGCGGTCGCCGCCCTCACCGCCGTGGGTGCCCTCGTCATGGCGATCTGGCAGGCCCTGGGCCGTTGACTCAGGGCAGCGTGTCCTGACCGAGCCTGAGATGGTGCAGCAGAAGTAACGCGGCCGCCATGTTGGCGGCCGGGACCTCCCCGCGGGCGACCATGTCGGGGACGAGCTTGAGGGGAACCCATTCCCGGCGGTCCGACTCGAAGTCGTCCACGGGGTGCCCGACGTACTCGCCCTGGTCGGCCCAGTACACGTGGTGCCGGGCGTCGGTGAGCCCGTTGGACGGCTCCACGCTCATGAGGTGGCGCAGGGGTCCCGGCCGCCAACCGGTCTCCTCCTCCAGTTCCCTGGCGGCCGCGTGGGCGACGTCCTCGCCGTCCTCGACGACGCCCGCCGCGAGTTCCCACCCCCAGCTGTCGGTGATGAAACGGTGCCGCCAGAGCAGCAGCACCTCGTTGGCCTCGTTCACGACCGTGGCCACCGCGACGGGCCGCAGCCGTATGAGGAAGTGGTCCAGGTGCCTGCCGTCCGGCAGTTCGACATCCGCGAGATTGACGCTGAACCAGCGATTTGAGTACACAGTTTGCTCGTTGTGTTTCGTCCACTGCACGGTTCTGCCACCTTCCGTCGAGTAAGTGGCAATATCGCAGCAGGGACGGAGGGACAGCAGGCGCACGGGAAGCGCCTCGGAGCGAGACCGGGCACCACCGCCCGGGTCTACAACGGTACGCGCAGGGCCCCGTCGATGAGTTCGGCGGCCTCGGCCGTGCCCGCACAGCCACTGCGCACCAGGTGCTCCCGCACCGCGCGCAGCCGGTCGCGCAGCCGCTGGGACTCCATGCCCCGGGCCTGCTCGGCCATCTGCACGGCGATGACCACCGCCTTGTCGGCGTTGCCCTGCCGCAGCTCGATGGTGCTGAGCATCGCCAGCCGGTGCACCCGGCCGCGGTCGTGCGCCGGGTTGTCGACAGCGGCCGCGGCATGCTCCCCGGCGGCCGCGATCTCCCCGAGGCTCAGCAGCGCCTCCGCCACCTGGACGTTGACGAGCCCTGGCTGGACATAACCGGTCTCGTCGGGCTCGTAGCCGCGCCGGATGCGCTCGGCGGCCTGCTCCGCCCGCCGGATGCAGGACAGGGCGCTCCCGCCGTCGCCGAGGTGCGCGTACGCCTTGGCCTGCATGGCGTAGAGGTCGGAGGCGAGCGCCGGGGTGATGTGCTTGCCGGCGGCCCGCAGCGCCGCCTCCGCGAAGGCGACGGACTGCCGGTACTCCCGCATGAAAAGCGACTGGTTGACCAGCAGGGCGATCACATACGCCCCGAGACCCCGGTCCCCGCTGGCCTTGGCCAGCCGCAGTGCCTGGTGGAAGTAGCGCTGGGCGAGGCCGTGCGCGTCGGAGTCGTAGGCGCAGATACCGGCGACCGCCACCAACCCTCCCGTGGCCCGGTGCAGCTGGCGGCCGGTCTCGTCGGTGTAGCTGCCGCGCAGCAGCGGCGCGGCCTCGGCGTTGAGGAAGCCGACGATGCGGGCGCGCGTGGCGATGCCCCCGGCCTTGCGGTACATCTGCTCGTAGTGTGTCCGGGCGGCCCGCAGCGTCTCCAGGTCGCCCGGGGTGACACGGTGTCGGCCGCCGCGGGAGACGTCCACGTCCTCGGGCGGGTTCTCCCACTCCCACACCGGCATCACGGCCGGCGTGCCGGTGAGCGCGGGTGCGCCCAGGAGGTGCGGGCGCTGCTGCTGGTCGGATCGCCACAGCGCGGTGGCCCGTTCTACGAACCCGGACAGCGAGCCGGTGTGCGGGGCGGACGGCTCGCCGGGCACGCCGAGGCCGATGTCGTCGAGGGTCACCGGCCGCTGCAGCCGGGCCGCGAGCACCTCGCAGATCAGGTCGGGCACCTGGCCGCGGGGGCGCTGCCCCTTCAACCACCGGGCGACGGCGGTGTGTTCGTACCTCAGGGACAGGCCACGCGCCCGTCCCGCCTGATTGACGTGTGCGGCCAGCCCCGCGTGCGAGATCCCCGCCTCGTCCAGGATCGCGTCGAGCAGAGTGTTGGGCTGCATGTGGGCCCCCCGGGTGGCTCGGTGCGGCCAGGTTAGTGGTTCCGCCTTCACACGGGGTGTGAACGGAGTACTCGAATCCGCACGGTGCGCGCACTGTCGCTGAGAGTCGCCGACGGGTTGACTGAGATGCCTCGAAAGAGGCCGGCCGGGCCGCCGGCTCCCCCTCGTACAGTGCGGCGGCCCGCTACCGCCGTCCGCCCGGCCGCCTGCCCGACACTCCGTGGCGGGGCGGACGGCTCCGCCGGCCACGCCCCGTAGGGGGCGCGGGGAACTGCGCGACCAGCCACCACCAACCCGCAGCGGGCAAGACAGCGCAGTCCCCCACGACGCTAACTCCGCAACTCAGCCCCTACGCGTTCACCCGCAAGGGCAACCGCCGCGTCCCGGGCCGCCGACGCCTCATCCACCGTCAGCGTCCGGTCAGCCGCCCGGAACCGCAAGGCATACGCGAGCGACTTCCGCCCCTCGCCCAACTGCTCGGCGTTCTCGTACACATCGAACAGCCGGATGGACTCCAGCAGTTCCCCGGCACCGTCGCGCAAGGCCTCCTCGACCTCCGCGGCCGGGACGACGGCGTCGACGACCAGGGCGACATCCTGCGTGGCGACGGGGAACGTGGAGATCCGCGGCGCCGCGGCCGTGGCGTCACCGGCGGCCTCCACCGCGTCCAGGTCGATCTCCATCGCGCAGCTGCGCGCCGGCAGTCCGAGGGCCTTCACTACCCGCGGGTGCAACTCGCCCGCGTGCCCCACGACCCGCTCGGCGCCGTCCACGGTGACCACCAGCTCGGCGCACCGCCCGGGGTGCCACGGTCCGTACTGTCCCTTGCGGATGACGAGTTCGGCACCGGCCTCACGGGCGACGGACCGGGCGGCCTCGACCGCGTCGGCCCAGTCGGCCGGACGGCCCTTGCCCCACCAGCCGGCCTGTTCGCGCGCACCGGCGAGGACGACGGCCACGTGCCGCGGCTGTTCGGGCAGCGCCGCGTTCAGCTCGGCGAGCTCCTCGTCGGTCGGACGGCGGTCGACGGGCAGCACGGCCGCGATCCGCTGCTCCGCGCGCGGCAGGAAGACCAGACCGGACTCGAACAGCGCGAGGTCGTGCGAGCCGCGGCCGTCGTTGCGGCGCAGGGCGGCGAGCAGGCCCGGCAGCAGCGACGTGCGCAGTGCGGGCTCCTCGTCGTTCAGCGGGTTGCTGAGCTTCACGACGCGGCGGGCCGGGTCGTCCGCTTCCAGGCCGAGCTGGTCGAAGACCTGCTCACCGATGAACGGGTAGTTCAGCGCCTCGACGTACCCGGCACCGGCCAGGGCACGGCCCACGCGGCGGTGCAGCCGCTGCCGTTCGGTCAGGCCGAGGCCGGCCGGCGGCCTGGGCAGCGTGGAAGGCAGGTTCTCGTAGCCCTCCAGCCGGATGACCTCTTCGGCCAGGTCGTTCGGGTCGGTGAGGTCGGGCCGCCAGGACGGCACGGTGACGATCAGGTCGTCCTGCCCGTACACGTCGCAGCCGACCTCCTGGAGGCGGCGCACGACGGTCTCGCGGCCGTAGGCGACGCCCGCGACCTTGTCCGGGTGGTCGGCCGGGACGGCGATGGTGCGCGGCGCGGAGGGGGCGAGGACCTCGGTGACGCCGGCCTCGGCGGTGCCGCCCGCGAGCAGCACCAGCAGGTCGACGGTGCGCTGCGCGGCGGCAGCGGCGGCCTGCGGGTCGACACCTCGCTCGAAGCGCCGGGACGCCTCGGAGGACAGCTTGTGGCGGCGGGCGGTGCGCGCGATCGACACCGCGTCGAAGTGCGCGGCCTCGATGACGACGTCCGCCGTGGCGTTCTCCACGTCGTCGTGGTCGGCGATCTCCGTGTTGGCGCCGCCCATGACGCCGGCGAGCCCGATGGGGCCCCGGTCGTCGGTGATCACCAGGTCCTCGGTGTCCAGCGTGCGCTCGACACCGTCGAGGGTGGTGAGCTTCTCGCCCGCCTCGGCCCGGCGCACGCCGATGGTGCCCTCGACCAGGCCGCGGTCGTAGGCGTGCAGCGGCTGGCCGAGCTCCGTCATCACGTAGTTCGTGACGTCGACGGCGAGGGAGATCGGGCGCATGCCGACCTTCTGGAGCCGGCGCTGGAGCCAGATCGGGGAGCGTGCCTCGGCGCTCAGGCCGGTCACCGTGCGGGCCGTGAAGCGGTCGCAGCCGGTCGGGTCCGAGACCTGCACCGGGTAGCCGTAGGCGTTCGGGCCGGGCACGTCGAGCAGGGCCGGGTCGCGCAGCGGCAGGCCGTAGGCGATGGCGGTCTCGCGGGCGACGCCGCGGATGGACAGGCAGTAGCCGCGGTCGGGCGTGACGGCGATGTCGAGGACCTCGTCGACCAGTTCCAGCAGCTCGATCGCGTCCTTGCCGACCTCGGTCTCCGGGGGCAGCACGATGATGCCCTTGGTGCCGTCGTCGCCCATGTTCAGCTCGTCGCTGGAGCAGATCATGCCGTGCGAGTTCCTGCCGTACGTCTTGCGCGCGGAGATCGTGAAACCGCCGGGCAGCGAGGCGCCGGGCAGGACCACGACGACCTTGTCGCCGACCGCGAAGTTACGGGCGCCGCAGACGATCTCCTGGGGCTCACCCGTCCCGTTGGCCTGGCCGACGTCGACGGTGCAGAAGCGGATCGGCTTCTTGAAGCCCTCCAGCTCCTCGATGGTCAGCACCTGGCCGACGACCAGCGGCCCCTTGAGGTCGGCGCCGAGCTGCTCGACGGTCTCGACCTCCAGACCGGCCGAAATGAGCTTGGCCTGCACGTCCCGACCGGTCTCCGTCTCCGGCAGGTCGACGTACTCCCGCAGCCAAGAAAGCGGGACCCGCATCAGATCTCCATCCCGAACGGCCGGGTGAACCGGACGTCACCCTCGACCATGTCTCGCATGTCTTCGACGTTGTGGCGGAACATCAGCATCCGCTCGATGCCGAACCCGAAGGCGAAGCCGCTGTACTTCTCGGGATCGACGCCGCAGGCCGTGAGCACCCGCGGGTTGACCATGCCGCAGCCGCCCAGCTCGATCCAGCCCTCGGAGGAGCAGGTGCGGCAGGGGCGGTCGGGGTTGCCGATGGACTCGCCCTTGCAGACGTAGCAGAGCATGTCCATCTCGGCGCTCGGCTCGGTGAACGGGAAGTAGTTCGGCCGCAGCCGGGTCTTCATGTCCGCGCCGAACAGAGCCTGGACCATGTGGTCGAGCGTGCCCTTGAGGTCCGCCATGGTCAGGCCCTCGTCGATCGCGAGCAGCTCGATCTGGTGGAAGACGGGCGTGTGCGTGGCGTCCAGCTCGTCGGTGCGGAACACGCGGCCGGGGCAGACGATGTAGACCGGCAACTCACGGTCGAGCAGTGCGCGGGCCTGAACCGGGGAGGTGTGCGTGCGCAGGACGACGCCGGACCCGGACTCCTCGGTGCCCTTGGGGCCCTGCACGAAGAAGGTGTCCTGCATCTGCCGGGCCGGGTGGTCGGGCAGGAAGTTGAGGGCGTCGAAGTTGAACCACTCTGCCTCGGCCTCCGGACCTTCGGCGACCTCGTAGCCCATGGCCACGAAGACGTCCGCGACCCGCTCCATCATGGTGGTGAGCGGGTGCCGGGCGCCGGACGGTACGCGGTCGTACGGCAGCGTGACGTCCACCGCCTCCTCGACGAGCACGCGCGCGTCCCGCTCGGCCTCGAGTTCCACCTGGCGGGCGGCGAGGGCCTTGTTCACGGCGCCGCGGGCCTGGCCGACGCGCTTGCCGGCCTCGGCCTTGGCGTGCGGGGGCAGGGCGCCGATCTCGCGGTTGGCGAGGGCCAGCGGCGAGGCGGGGCCGGTCTGGGCGACCTTGGCCTCGTGGAGCGCGTCGAGGGAGTCCGCGGCGGCGAAGGCGGCGAGCGCCTCGTCCCGCATGCGCTCGATCTCTTCCGGTTTCAACGTCTCGACCTCGACCGGGTCGTACGACTTATTCGGTGCCGACATCTCTTCCCGTGCTTCCGATTGGCTGGCTGAAGGTCCCCGTCACCGACTCGGACGGCTGCCTGAAGGGACACAAAGGTGCCAATGGCCGAGTCTAACGGGGTGGAGGTATGGGAATGCGCCCGTGGGGGCTCAGGCGAGATAGGCCGGAGCGCTCACGGGCAACGTAAATCGGAACTCGGCGCCTGCGCCGGGGGCGCGGCCGACCGTGATGGTGCCGCCGTGGGCCTCGACGATGCCCTTGACGATGTAGAGCCCGAGGCCCGTGCCGCCGCGCTTGCTGCCCCGCCAGAAGCGGGTGAAGACGCGGTTCATGGACTCCTCCGGGATGCCGGGGCCCTCGTCGCTCACGGTGACCGACGTGGCTGCGTTCTCGGCGTATTCGCCCTCTCGGAGGGACGCCGTGGCCGTGACGTCGATCGTGACAGTTCCCTCGCCGTGGCGCACGGCGTTTTCCAGCAGGTTGCTGAGCACCTGGTCGATCTTGTCGGGGTCGGCCCACAGGTCGGGCAGCGGCTGCTGGACGCGCAGCAGGAACCGGTCGGCGGGCTGCCCGGCGGCGACGTAGGCCTGGATGTGCCGTCCGACGGCGGCGCCGATGTCGACGGGCTGGCGGCGCAACTCCAACCGGCCGGAGTCGATCCGGGAGATGTCGAGCAGCTCGGCGATGAGCCGGGTGACCCGGTCGGCGTCGGCGTCGACGGTTTCCAGCATCAGCCGCTTCTGGTCGTCGGTGAAGCGTTCCCACTTGGCGAGCAGCGTGGCGGTGAAGCCCTTGACGGAGGTGAGCGGGGAGCGCAGTTCGTGGGCGACGGTGGCGATCAGCTCGGCGTGGCTGCGTTCGGTGCGACGGCGGGCCTCGGTGTCGCGCAGGGTGACGACGAGGCGCCGGACGGGGCCGGTGGGCCGGGTGCGGACGTAGCGCGCGGAGACCAGCACCTCACGGCCGCCGGGCAGGAGAAGGTTGCGCTCGGGCTGTCCGACGCGGATGGCGAGGCCGCCGTACGGATCGGTCAGCTGCCACCAGCGCCGGCCCTCCAGGTCCTCTAACGGCAGGACCTTCTCCAGCCGCTGCCCGAGGGCGTCCCGGGCGCGGACGGCGGTGATGCGCTCGGCGGCGGCGTTGAAGCAGATGACGTGGCCCTGCTCGTCGGCGACGACGAGCCCGTCGGGCAGGTGGTCGGGGTCGATGCCGAGGCCGGCTGGATCACCGGGTGGCCGGGACGCGGCGGGAGGGCTCCCGGCGTCCTGGGCCCCTGGTGCGCTGCTCGTGCCGACACTCATCCCCGTACCCCACCTCCAAGGCTCCGCAGAGGGGTCCTGAGCTGGTCACCCTACTAGTTCCCGGTGACGGAGCGGCACCCTCCGGAGGCGCGCTGTGCACGCGCCGACGCGTAGAGACATACGGCGGCCGCGGTGGCGAGGTTCAGACTCTCGGCCTTCCCGTGGATCGGGACACGGACGACGGCGTCGGTGAGGGCACGGGTCTCCTCAGGCAGGCCCCAGGCCTCGTTGCCGAAGACCCAGGCGGTCGGCCCGCCCATGGTGCCCTTGTCGAGCTCGTCGTCGAGGTCGCGGTCGCCGGCCCCGTCGGCGGCGAGAATCCGGACACCGGCGTCCCGCAGTCCGTCCACGGCCTGCTCCACGGGGACGCCGACGGCGACGGGCAGGTGGAACAGGGAGCCGACGGAGGCGCGGACGGCCTTGGGGTTGTACACGTCGACGGAGGCGTCGGTCAGGACGACGGCCTCGGCACCGGCGGCGTCGGCGCAGCGCAGCACGGTCCCGGCGTTGCCCGGGTCACGGACGTTGGCGAGGAGCGCGACGAGCCGGGGGCGGGCCGCGAGGACCTCCTGGAAGGGCGTGTCCAGGAACCGGCAGACGCCGACGAGGCCCTGCGGGGTGACGGTGGTGGAGATGTCGGCGATGACCTGCTCGGCGGCGAGGTGCACCCTGGCTCCGGCGTCCCGGGCGGCCCCGACGATGTCGGCGTAGCGCTCGGCGGCCTCCAGCGTCGTGAACAGCTCCACGAGCGTGGCCGCGTCCCCCGTCCGGTGCCCGGCGGCCTCCCGGACGGCCTGTGGCCCCTCCGCCAGGAACAGCCGGTCCTTCCCCCGGAAGTTCCGCTTGGCCAGCCGCCGCGCGGCCAGGACGCGGGGGGAGCGGGGGGAGACG
>NZ_POUC01000179.1 GCF_002891435.1 Streptomyces cahuitamycinicus | reverse complement strand
GACGTGGGGCCCGCCCGCCCGCGCCCTTTGCCCGGCGCGGGGGATTCCGAGGGAAAAGCAAAAGGAAACGACGCAGGAGCCACGGCCAATCACTGCCCAAGGAATCTCCCGCATACATTCACGCGGCGGGTAATCACATTCCCTGCTCTCGTCAACACTTTTCCATGACCGCAAACATTCCCTTTTCTCGCCCCTGCGCGGCTTGACCGGACTCGCACGCCGTTGCGAAAGTCCGCAGAGTCTCACGGCGGAACCAACGACCGCCACCCAATTCCTTGCCTCAGGGGCAGATCCGGGATGTCCGTACGATGACCACGCAACACCAGCCGGTCGACACCGGCGGCGGCACCACACTGCTGACCGAGCCGTCGGCGCAGGACTCCAGACCCGGCGGCACGGTTGTCGCCGGCCGCTCACCGGCCCGGATGGCCTGGCGGCGCATCAGGCGGGACAAGGTCACCACGGCCGCTCTGGCGGCCACCCTCGTGTTCATCTCGATCGCGCTCCTCGCGCCGGTGCTCACCGCACTGACCGGTTGGGGGCCGATCACCCCCGACAACAAGGCGATCAATCCGGACACGGGCAATTTCCCCTACGGATCGCTGGGCGGCTTCAGCGCCCAGCACCTGCTCGGCGTCGAACCGGGCACCGGTTACGACCTGTTCGCCCGCATCGTCTACGGCCTGCGCACCTCCCTCTACGTGGGATTCGCCTCGGCCGTGCTGTCGACCGCGGTCGGTGTCGTGGCCGGGCTCGCCGCCGGCTACTTCGGCGGCTGGGTGGATTCCCTACTCTCGCGGATCATGGACGTGATGCTGGCGTTCCCGCAGCTGCTGTTCATCATCGCGCTCACCCCGGTGATCCAGAACGCGCTGCAGACCGACAGCCACGGCGGCACCGACGAGAACCTCCGTCTGTTCGTCCTGGTCCTCAACATCTCGGTCTTCGCCTGGGCGTACACCGCACGCCTGGTGCGCGGGCAGGTGCTGTCCCTGCGCGAGCGGGAGTTCGTCGACGCCGCACGGCTGATGAGCGCCGGCCGCCGGCACATCCTCTTCCGGCAGCTGCTGCCCAACCTGTGGGCGCCGATCCTCATCTCCTTCGCGCTCGCCGTCCCGCAGAACATCACCACCGAGGCGGCCCTGTCCTACCTGGGCGTCGGCGTGATCCCGCCCAACCCCGACTGGGGCGCCCTGCTGTCGGACGCCTCCCAGTTCTTCCTGCAGGACCCGATGTACCTCGTCGTGCCCGGCGTCCTGCTCCTCGTCCTGGTCCTGGCGCTCAATCTCCTGGGGGACGGCGTCCGGGACGCCCTGGACCCCCGCGCCCGGCGCGGCTGACACCAGCCACCCCCCGAGTATCGGCCCGACGGCCCCACGAGCGGCCGGCGAGCCCGTAGCAAGAAACGGAGTTTCATCAATGACGCGCAGCACGCGCAGCACGCGCAGATCGCGCACGGTCGCTCTCACGGCCTCAGCCGTGATGATCGCCCTGGGGGCCACCGCATGCGGAGGGTCCTCCGGCAGCAGCGGCAGCGGCGCCCCCGGCAAGGGCGGCACACTGACCATCCTCGACAAGGCGGACTTCGACCACCTGGACCCCCAGCGCGTCTACACGACCGAGGGCCAGAGCATGGACCAGGAGATCGTCCGCACCCTGACCGGCTGGGACGAGACGGGATCGGCCCCCAAGCTGGTCGGCGACCTCGCCACCGACACCGGAACACCGTCCAAGGGCGCCACCGTCTGGACCTTCCACCTCCGGCACGGCGTCAAGTACCAGGACGGCACCGAGGTCACCGCACCCGACGTCAAGTACGGCGTCGAGCGGTTCTTCTCCTCCGACATCAACGGCGGCCCGCCCTACGCGGCCCAGTGGCTCGTCGGCGGCTCCGGCTACAAGGGCCCCTACAAGGGCAAGGACCTGGGCTCCATCCAGACGCCGGACAAGTACACCATCGTCTTCCATCTGAACCAGCCGGTGGCCGACTTCAACGAGACCACCACGATGACCGGCTGGTCGGCCGTGCCCAAGTCCCATGACACCGGCTCGACCTACGACACCCATGTGTGGGCCGACGGACCGTACATGATCAAGTCGTACACCAAGAACAAGGAACTGGTCCTCACCAGGAACAGCCACTGGGCGCAGCCGACCGACCCGATCCGGCAGCAGAACGTCGACGGGATGAACGTCCGGTTCGGCCAGGACGAGTCGGCCATCGACCAGCAGATCAAGGCCGACGCCGGCACCGCCCAGACGTCGATCCAGCAGTGGCCGATCGCGGGCTCGGACCTGGCTCAGCTGGCCAACGACCCCTCACTGAAGAGCCGTTACTACAAGATCCCCGCCCCGGGCATCAACTACCTGGCCATCAACACCACCCGCGTGAAGAACCTGAAGGTCCGTCAGGCGATCGAGTACGCCATCGACAAGACCACGGTCCGTGGCGCCTTCGGCGGCTCCGCCTACGGTGACTACGCCACCACCATGCTGAGCCCCGGCATCGGCGGCTACAACAAGTTCAACCTGTACAGCGCCAACCCGGCGGGCAACCTGGCCAAGGCCAAGCAGCTGATGAAGCAGGCGGGCAGCCCGAAGCCGACCATGTCGATCGCGGTGGAGAACACCCCCACCGAGGAGCACTTCGCCGACGCCGTGAAGACCGCGCTGGAGCGCATCGGCATCACGGTGAACATCACCCCGATCGACGCGTCGAGCTACTTCAGCACCATCAACAACACCAAGAACCAGTACGACCTGACCTGGGGCGACTGGATCGCCGACTGGCCGAACGCCTCCACCGTGCTCCCCACCCTCTTCGACGGCCGGCTGATCAAGAAGAACCCGCAGGCCAACCAGGACCTGTCCTACCTGAACGACCCGAAGGTCAACGCGCTGATCGACAAGGCCGCCAAGACGGCCGACGTCAAGCAGCGCAACGTCACCTACGGCCAGGTCGACCAGCAGGTCCTGAAGGACGCCGCCGTGGTCCCGCTGATGTACATGAACTTCAGCGAGATGTCCGGCTCCAAGGTCGGCGGGGTCATCCTCGACCCGATCGTGGCCGAGCCGAGCCTGGTCCACGTCTACGTCAAGCACTGACGCCCCTCTTCTCGACCCCGCCGGCGGCCCCGGCCGCCGGCGGGCATCCCACTCACGTCAGGTCCCGGCACCCCATGTTTCGTTACCTCATCAGACGCCTGCTGGCAGCGGCCCTGATCATGCTGGTGATCACCACGATCACCTTCTTCATCTTCTTCGCGCTGCCGTCCGACCCCGCACTCCTGGCCTGCGGAAAGACCTGCTCGCCCTCGCGCCTCGCGGAGATCAAGCACTCGCTGGGCCTGGACCAGAGCTACCTGACCCAGTACTGGGAGTTCCTCAAGGGACTGGTCGCCGGCCGCGACTTCGGTGACCAGAGCGTGCGCATCCACTGCGGCGCGCCCTGTCTCGGCGTCTCCTTCCAGACCGACACCCCCGTCCTGACCACCCTGCTGTCGGACTTCCCGGCGGACCTCTCCCTCGGTCTCGGCGCCGCGGTGGCCTTCCTGGTCCTGGGCGTCGGTCTCGGCACCGTCGCAGCGGTGCGCCGCGGCAGGGCCGCCGACAAGGCGGCGGTGGGACTCGCCCTGTTCGGAGTCTCGGTGCAGATCTACTTCATCGGTCTCCTCCTGCTGTACCTCTTCGTCGACAAGTTCCAGATCCTGCCGGCCTCCGGCTACACCTCGATCACCGAGGACCCGGCCGGCTGGTTCAAGGGCCTGATCCTGCCGTGGACCACCCTCGTCATCGTCTACCTCGCGATGTACACCCGGCTCACCCGCTCCTCCATGCTGGACGTCTTCGCCGAGGACTACATGCGCACCGCCCGCGCCAAGGGCCTGCCGGCCGCCACCGTCGTCCTCAAGCACGGGCTGCGGGCCGCCATCACCCCCATCATCACCATCTTCGGCATGGACGTCGGCTCCCTGATCGGCGGCTCCGCGGTCATCACCGAGTCGGTGTTCGGCATCAACGGCATCGGCAAGCTCGCCGTCGACTCCGTCCAGAACTCCGATCTGCCGGTCATCCTCGGCACCACGCTCTTCGCCGCGACGTTCGTCGTCCTCGCCAACGTCGTCGTCGACCTCGTGTACGGCCTCGTCGACCCGCGTGTGCGCCTCGCCTGAGCCCTTCCTCTTCCTCAGCGTCCTTAGGAACACCCGTGTCCGTTCAGACCTCACCGCAGCCCGCGGACGTCACACCCGCGCCCGCACCCTTCCTCGACGTACGCGACCTGAAGGTGCACTTCCCGACCGAGGACGGCCTCGTCAAGTCCGTCGACGGCGTCTCCTTCACCCTGGAGAAGGGCAGGACCCTCGGCATCGTCGGCGAGTCCGGCTCCGGCAAGTCGGTGACCTCACTGGCCCTGCTCGGACTGCACAAGGGCACCCGCGCCCAGGTCAGCGGCGAGATCTGGCTGGAGGGCAGGGAACTCGTCGCCCTGCCCGAGGCCGGGATGCGCGCCCTGCGCGGTCGCACGGTCTCCATGATCTTCCAGGACCCGCTGTCGGCGCTGCATCCCTTCTTCACCGTCGGCTCGCAGATCGCCGAGGCCTACCGGGTGCACCACAAGGTCTCCAGGAAGGAGGCCAGGGGCCGGGCGGTGGACATGCTGAAGCGGGTCGGCATCCCGCAGCCCGAGCGCCGCGTCAGGGATTACCCGCACCAGTTCTCCGGTGGCATGCGCCAGCGCGCCATGATCGCGATGTCGCTGGTGTGCGACCCGGAGCTGCTCATCGCCGACGAGCCCACCACCGCCCTGGACGTCACCGTCCAGGCACAGATCCTGGACCTGATCCGCGACCTGCAGGAGGAGTTCGGCTCCGCCGTCGTCATCATCACGCACGACCTCGGCGTGGTCGCCGACGTCGCCGACGACATCCTGGTGATGTACGGCGGCCGCCGCATCGAGTACGGCACCACCCGCGACGTCCTCAAGGACCCCCAGCACCCCTACACCTGGGGCCTGTTGCAGTCCATGCCGCACCTCAGTGGCGACGTCGGCGAACGGCTCAACCCGATCCCCGGCAGCCCGCCGAGCCTGATCAACCTGCCGGACGGCTGCGCCTTCCACCCCCGCTGCGGCTACAAGGGCTGGGTACCGCAGGGCCGTTGCACGGCGGAGCGTCCCGAGCTGCGTCTCGTCTCCGGCGGCGAGCGGCACCTCGCCGCGTGCCATCTCAGCGACGACGCCAAGCAGGAGATCCGCGGCGGGGACGGTCCGGACGGCCGGGGCGCCGCAGCCGCACGGGCCGCGCAGTGACGGCGGCGGACGAAAGGGAACATGCCGTGAGCACCACCGAGCCCGGCACCGGGCAGAGCACCGACCGCCTCGCCGCCGAGAACCTCCTGGAGGTACGCGGACTGCAGAAGCACTTTCCCCTCCGGCAGGGCATCCTCTTCCAGCGGCAGATCGGGGCCGTCCGCGCCGTCGACGGCATCGACTTCTCGGTCGGGCCCGGCGAGTCGCTGGGCCTGGTGGGCGAGTCCGGCTGCGGCAAGTCGACCACGGGCCGGCTGATCACCCGGCTGCTCGAACCCACCGGTGGTTCCGTCGTATTCGACGGCGAGGACATCACGCACCGGTCGCCCGGGCGGATGCAGGAGGCCCGGCGCGACCTCCAGATGATCTTCCAGGACCCGTACTCGTCGCTGAACCCCCGGCACACCGTCGGTACCATCGTCGAGACGCCGATGCGGCTCAACGGCATCAACCCGCCCCAGGGGCACAAGAAGCGCGCCCAGGAACTCCTGGAGACGGTGGGCCTCAACCCCGAGCACTACAACCGCTATCCGAACGAGTTCTCCGGCGGCCAGCGCCAGCGCATCGGCATCGCCCGCGCCCTTGCCCTGCGGCCGAAGCTGATCGTGGCCGACGAGCCGGTGTCGGCGCTGGACGTCTCCATCCAGGCACAGGTCGTCAACCTGCTCCAGGACCTCCAGCGGGAGTTCGGCATCGCCTTCGTCTTCATCGCCCACGACCTGGCCGTGGTGCGGCACTTCTCCGAGCGGGTCGCCGTGATGTACCTCGGCAAGATCGTGGAGGTCGCCGAGCGGGAGTCGCTCTACACCCGGCCCCGACACCCCTACACGCACGCGCTGCTGTCCGCCGTACCCGAGGCGGACCCGGACGCCGTCGAGCGGCGCGAACGCATCCGGCTGGCCGGGGACGTGCCGTCCCCGATCGACCCGCCCTCCGGCTGCCGCTTCCGCACCCGCTGCTGGAAGGCACAGGACAAGTGCGCCACCGTGGAACCGCCCCTGACCAGGGCTGAGGGCAGCCCCACGGGCCATCTCACCGCCTGCCACTATCCCGAGGAGCCCACGGTCACCGCGCGCGAAGAGGACATCGTCCTGGACCCGGCGCTCGGCTAGTAGTGCTGCGTTACGGGGGCGATGCCGCCGTGGCTGTGCCCTGGCACGGGCGCGGCGTGCGCCCCGCCGCCCATGTCCGTGACGTCCCCGCCCGACGCCCCGGTGCCGGGCGAAGACCTCCGGCCAGGAGCTTCAGCATGTGCTCGGGCAGCGGCCGCTTCCGTCCCCACGCCGGGCCGGGGCGCGGGACTTCCCCCCGACCGCTCGGCCGGGGGCGGAGCCGTCAGCCGGCCGCGTAGTTGCGCAGGAACAGCGCCTCCGCCACCGACAGCCGCTCCAGCTCGTCGGGGGACACGCTCTCGTTCACCGCGTGGATCTGCGCCTCCGGCTCGCTCAGCCCGATGAGCAGGATCTCCGCACGCGGGTAGAGGGCGGCCAGCGTGTTGCACAGCGGAATGGAACCGCCCTGTCCCGCGTACTGCATCTCCTGGCCCGGGTAGGCGACCGCCATCGCCGCCGCCATGGCCTGGTACGCCGGACTGCCGGTGTCGGCGCGGAACGCCTGGCCCTCACCGATCTGCTCGGTGCTCACCCGCGCGCCCCACGGCGTGTGCGCCTCCAGGTGCGCCTGGAGCAGCTTGGTCGCCTCGCCCGCGTCCACCCCCGGCGGCACCCGCAGACTGACCAGCGCCCGGGCACACGCCTGCACGGACGGGGTGGCCCCGACGACCGGCGGGCAGTCGATGCCGATGACCGTGACGGCCGGACGCGCCCAGATCCGGTCGGCGACCGTCCCGGACCCGGTCAGCTCCACACCGTCGAGCACCTTGGCGTCCCGCCGGAACTGCTCCTCCGTGTACTCCAGCCCCTCCCAGGCCGGGCCCCCGGAGAGCCCCTCGACGGTCGTCGAACCGTCCTCGGCGCGCAGCGAGTCCAGGACCCGGATCAGCGCGGCCAGCGCGTCGGGCGCCGCGCCGCCGAACTGGCCCGAGTGCAGGTTGCCCGCGAGCGTGTCGATCCGCACGCGGACGAGGGTCATACCGCGCAGGGTGGAGGTCACGGTCGGCAGGCCGGCGCGGAAGTTGCCCGCGTCGCCGATGACGATCGTGTCCGCCGCGAGCAGCTCCGGGTGCTCCTCGGCGTACCGCTCCAGACCGCCGGTGCCCATCTCCTCGGAGCCCTCGGCGATCACCTTGACGCCGACGGGGATCCCGCCGTTCGCCTTCAGCGCGCGCAGCGCCAGCAGGTGCATGATCACACCGCCCTTGCAGTCGGCGGCCCCGCGCCCGTACCAGCGCCCGTCCCGCTCGGTCAGCTCGAACGGCGGCGTCGTCCAGGCGGCCTCGTCCAGCGGCGGCTGCACGTCGTAGTGGGCGTAGAGCAGGACGGTCTTGGAGCCCGCCGGGCCGGGCAGGTAGCCGTAGACCGACTGCGTGCCGTCGGGGGTGTCGAGCAGGGCCACGTCCTGGAAGCCCTCGCCGGCGAGCGCGTCCGCGACCCAGCGGGCGGCACCCTCGCTCTCGCTCCTCGGGAACTGGTCGAAATCCGCCACCGACCGGAAGGCCACCAGTTCGGTGAGCTCCTCCTTCGCCCTGGGCATCAGCGAAGCGACGGTCTCGGCGACCGGATTCGACGACATGGGCACGCTCCTCGTGGGTGCGACGTTGTACGGATGCGTACGTATCGGTACGCGGTGATCGTGTGGTGTGGGCGGGGCCCCGTGTAAGGGCCAGCCACGTCGGCGATCCTCCCACAGCGGCCTGCGGTGACCGCCGCCGTAGGATGCGGGAGACAGCGGCAGGCGGCTTGATCGGGAGCAGTAGACCATCGTGAGCAGCGAGAACTCTTCGGCGGACGACGTGCGGCAGGTGTGGGACGTCGTCGTGGTGGGCGCGGGACCGGCGGGCGCTTCGGCCGCCTATGCGGCGGCGGTGGCCGGCAGACGCGTGCTGCTGCTGGAGAAGGCCGAACTGCCGCGGTACAAGACGTGCGGCGGCGGCATCATCGGCCCCTCGCGCGACGCCCTTCCGCCCGGCTTCGAGCTGCCGTTCAGGGACCGGGTGTACGCGGTGACGTTCTCCAACAACGGCCGGTTCACGCGCACACGCCGCTCGAAGCAGATGCTGTTCGGGCTGATCAACCGGCCCGAGTTCGACCAGCAGCTGGTCGAGCACGCGCAGAAGGCGGGCGCCGAGCTGCGCACGGGCGTCACGGTCCAGCGGGTCGAGCAGCACGGCTCGGCGGTGCCGGACCGGCGCACGGTCGCCGTGGTCCTGCAGGGCGGCGAGGTCGTGCTCGCGCGGGCCGTCGTCGGGGCGGACGGCAGCGCCAGCCGCATAGGGGCGCATGTCGGGGTCAAGCTGGGTCAGGTGGATCTCGGCCTGGAGGCGGAGATCCCGGTGCCGGAGACCGTCGCCGAGGACTGGAAGGGCCGGGTGCTCCTCGACTGGGGCCCCATGCCCGGCAGTTACGGCTGGGTCTTCCCCAAGGGGGACACCCTGACGGTCGGGGTGATCTCCGCTCGCGGCGAAGGCGCCGCGACCAAGCGGTACTTGGAGGAGTTCATCGGCCGCCTGGGCCTCGCCGGCTTCGAACCCGCCATCTCCTCGGGGCATTTGACGCGGTGCCGCGCCGACGACTCGCCGCTCTCGCGCGGGCGGGTACTGGTGTGCGGCGACGCCGCGGGACTGCTGGAGCCGTGGACCCGTGAGGGCATTTCCTTCGCGTTGCGCTCCGGCCGGCTCGCGGGGGAGTGGGCGGTGCGGATCGCCGAGGCGCACGACGCCGTGGACACGCGCCGGCAGGCTCTCAACTACGCGTTCGCCGTCAAGGCCGGGCTCGGGGTGGAGATGAGCGTCGGCAAGCGGCTGCTGACGGCGTTCGAGCGCCGTCCCGGGGTGTTCCACATGGCGCTGACGAGCTTGCGCCCCGCGTGGAGGGCGTTCAAGGAGATCACGCAGGGTTCGACGTCGCTGGGTGAGATCGTCCGCACGTATCCGGTGGCCCAGCGGGCCCTGACCGCGCTGGACCGCCGTCCCGCCGCGGGCGGCGAGGTCAGCGCGTCGGAGTGATCTCGAAGACCGGGTGGTCGGGGGCGATGCGGCGCAGCTCGGCGTCCGGGGAGTCAGGACCGACTCCGTTGAAGAAGACCCCGACCTCCGCCTTCCAGCGTTTGAGGTAGGCGCGCAGGATCGGAGCCTTGTCGTCGTCGCCCACCTCGGCCGCGGTGAAGGTGTCCACGCGCTTGCCGAGGTGCAGTTCGCCGCCGCCCGCGGCGCGCATGTTGTGCGTCCACTGCACATGGCCGCGGGGGGCGACCAGGTACTGTCTGCCGTCCAGGGTCAGCAGGTTGACCGGGGTGGTGCGCCACTGGCCGCTCTTGCGGCCGCGGACGGCGAGGACACGGGAGCCCCAGACGCTGATGCCGCGGCGGGTCATCCAGGCCACGATGCGGTTGAAGACGTTGACGGTGAACCAGCCGGGCTTCTGCACGTGCGTGGACATGGGTCCCCCTCGGGTGCGGCGAAGCGGCACTCTCCTCTGTGAGCACTGCTCTCGCTCTCTCTGGTGTCAGTGTGCACGAGGTCGTCACGCCGATGCAAGAGCACTGCTCTCGTTTTTGTTCACTGCTCTGTTCTGTGTGCACTGCTCTGTTCTCGTGGGAGACTGCCCGGTATGAGCACCGCACACGGCGCCCGTGCCCGGGCCAGGATCGAAGTCACCGCGGCCATCAAGGAGGAGGCGCGCAGACAGCTCGCGGCGGAGGGGGCCGCCCGGCTCTCCCTGCGGGCCGTGGCTCGTGAGCTCGGCATGGTCTCCTCCGCGCTGTACCGCTACTTCCCCAGCCGTGACGACCTGCTGACCGCTCTCATCATCGACGCCTACGACTCCCTCGGTGAGAGCGCCGAGGGGGCCCACGACGCGGCGGCCTCCCCCTTCGAGCGCTGGATCACGGTCTGTGAAGCGGTGCGCGGCTGGGCGCTGGACCATCCGCACGAGTACGCGCTGATCTACGGATCGCCCGTCCCCGGCTACACGGCCCCCGACACCACCGTTCCGGCCGCCGCCCGCGTCGGCCTGCTGCTCATCGGCATCGCCCGCGACGCCCACCAGGGCCCGGCTCCCGACCGGCCCGCGCTGGCGGACGACCTCCGTCCGGAGGCCGAGCGCATGGCCGCCGACCTCGCCCCCGACCTCCCCCCGGGGGCCGTGACGGCCCTCGTCGCGGCCTGGGCCCAGCTGTACGGGCTGGTCGGCTTCGAGCTGTTCGGCCAGTTCAACCGCGTGGTGGAGGACCGGGAGACGTTCTTCCGGCACGCTGTGGGGCGACTCGCCCTGGGGGTGGGGCTGGTGCCCGGTCCCGGGTAGACCGCCGGGCCGGTGATCGCGCGTACTTCCCGAGGAGTACGCGCGACCGCCACGCCGGGGTGACGCGGCTGCGGGGGCGTGACGTCTAGCGTGGCCGGTATGGACGAGCAGCGTGCGCGGGGCGGTCCGCCGCAATGGTGGCGGCACGGACCCGCGTGGTGGGACCGGTGGGAGGGGCGGGCGCCCCGGTGGCCCTGGCGGTCCACCGCGCTCGTGACCGTGTTCGTCCTGGCCGGGTCGAACTTCGCCGCCCACGGGCAGCAGGGCGAACGGGCGGAACCGGACGTCTTCGCCCGGGTCCTGCTGCTGGTGGCCGGAGGGCTGCTGCTGTGGCGGAAGCGGCACCCGGTGGCGGTCGTGTTCGGCACGGCGGCTGCCGTCATGGTCTACCTGGGGGCCGGGTATCCCTACGGGCCGGTGCTCTTCACCGTCGCGCTGGCCTGCTTCAGTGCCATCGTCACCGGTCACCGCCGGGCGGCGTGGGCCGCCATGGGCCTGCTCTGGGCCGGGCACGTCCTGATCGCGCACTGGCTCTTCGCATGGCTGCCGCCCCCGGGGGACTCCGCCGTCTCCTGGGGCGGGGAGATCGTGGTGGCCACCTGGGTGGTGGCCATCGCGGCGGTGTCGGAGCTGTTCCGGGTGCGGCGCGAACAGTGGGTCCGGGAGCGGGCGGAGAGGGCGGAGGCCGCGCGGCGGCGGGCCGGCGAGGAACGGCTGCGGATCGCGCGGGAGCTGCACGACGTCCTCGCCCACAGCATCTCCGTCATCAACGTGCAGGCGGGGGTCGGCCTCGCGCTCCTCGACACCGACCCCGAGCAGGCCCGTACGGCCCTTACCACGATCAAGGACCAGAGCAAGGAGGCGCTCGGCGAGGTACGCCAGGTGCTCGACACGCTGCGCGCCCCCGGTGACGCGCC
This sequence comes from Streptomyces cahuitamycinicus, assembly GCF_002891435.1. GTDB lineage: Bacteria > Actinomycetota > Actinomycetes > Streptomycetales > Streptomycetaceae > Streptomyces > Streptomyces cahuitamycinicus. The sequence continues at coordinate 3,634 of NZ_POUC01000179.1, read as the reverse complement.
GCGCGCCCCCGCGCCCGGGCTCGGCCGGCTGCCCGAACTGGTGGAGCAGGCCGCGGGCGCGGGCCTCACGGTGGACGTCGAGGGGAAGCCGCCGCGCCTCGCCCCCGGCACGGACCTCGCCGCCTTCCGGATCGTCCAGGAGGCCCTGACCAACGTCGTACGGCACTCGGGTTCGCGGGACGCGCGTGTGCACCTCGCGCACGACGAGGGTGTGCTGCGGCTGCGCGTGGACGACGACGGGCCCGCGACCGGGGACGACGCGGGCGGCAGCGGCAACGGGCTCGCGGGCATGCGGGAGCGGGCCGCCGCCCTGGGTGGCACCATCGAGGCGGGCCCCCGCCCGGACGGCGGATTCCGGGTGCTCGCCGTACTGCCGCTGACGCCGTCCGCCCGCACGTCTCCCGGACCGACACAGGAGGACCGGTGATCCGCGTACTGCTCGCCGATGACCAGGCACTGGTACGGGCGGGGTTCCGGGCGCTGCTCGACGCACAGCCCGACATCGAGGTGGCCGCGGAGGCCGCCGACGGTGCGGAGGCCGTGCGCCGGGTCCGCGAACTGCGGCCCGATGTCGTCCTGATGGACATCCGCATGCCCGCCGTCGACGGCCTCGCCGCCACCCGGCAGGTCACCGGCGACCCCGGCCTGAAGGACGTCAGGGTCGTCATGCTCACCACGTTCGAGCTCGACGAGTACGTCTTCGAGGCGATCCGCTCCGGCGCCTCCGGCTTCCTGGTCAAGGACACCGAGCCGGACGAACTCCTGCGCGCGGTCAGGGCGGTGGTGGCGGGCGACGCGCTGCTGTCGCCGGGAGTGACGCGGCGGCTGATCTCCGAGTTCGCCTCCCGCTCCAAGGAACCGGAGGCCGCCGGCGCCCTGGACCGGCTCACCGAGCGGGAGCGCGAGGTGATGGCGCTGGTAGGGATCGGCCTGTCCAACGAGGAGATCGCCCGCCGTCTGGTCGTCAGCCCGCTCACCGCGAAGACCCACGTCAGCCGCACGATGGTGAAGCTCGGCGCCCGCGACCGGGCCCAACTGGTGGTTCTCGCCTACGAGTCGGGACTGGTGCGGCCGGGCTGGCTGGGCTGACCCGCCGTCCGGAACCGGAGCAGCACACCGACGACCCGGGCGGCGAAGAGCACCGGCGCGAGCACCGGACCGGCGAGCGGCAGCAGGTGCTCCGCCGTGTCCGGCAGGTCGAAGAGCACCGCGGGCCCGGCCACGGCTCCGAACACCACCGCCGCCGCGAAGGCCGCACTGCACGGTGCGGTACCTCGAGGGACGGGAAGGCCAGCGCGAAGCCGGAGCCGACCAGCAGCATCGTCGGCAGGATCACCGCCGCGTAGACCGGGTCGAGGTCGATGCGCACAGGGCGATCAGCGCGATGGGGGCGGGCAGGAGCATCGTGCGCCTGCATGAGATGCAGGTGCATTTAATTCAGGCGATCTCGGTTCTCTGTTACGGTGCGGCGCATGGCTCAGCAGGCCGAACAGGCGCTCGTGGAACAGTGGCGGGACATACTGGCGCTGCATGCGCGTACGCAGTGCGAACTCGACCGCGCGCTGCACGGCCACGGTCTGTGCGCCAGCGACTTCGAGGTGCTGGACGTCCTCGCCGGGTGCCGCACCCCGAAGGGCACGCCCTCCTACCGCGTCCAGGAGATCTCCGAGCGGGTCCACCTGAGCCAGAGCGCGCTGTCGCGGCTGATCGCCCGGCTGGAGAAGGAGGGGCTCGTCGAACGCGGCATGTGCGCGGAGGACCGGCGCGGCGTGAAGGTCTGCCTCACGGCGAAGGGGCGCGCGCTGCACGGCGATGTGCTCCCCATGCAGCGCGCGGTGCTGGCGCGGATGCTCACCGACGGCTGATCACCCGCCGACGGCTGCTCAGATCGCCGACGCCTCCCGCCACAGCGTCGCGAGTGCCCGGTCGCCCGTGGCGTTCGGCAGCGGCGCCCGGTTCCACAGCGCCAGATACAACTGCTCGGCAGGGCCGGACAGTTCGCACTCGGCCGCGCCGGAGGCGTCCCGCGTCGTCACGGGCGGCTCGGGCGACAGCCGTACGGTCCACACGGCGCCGGTGTCCTCCGCGCGGACCCGCAGAACGCGCGGCTCGGGGGTGCGTACCCGGCTCCTGGAGCGGGCGTGGAAGCCGCGCAGCAGCTCGTCGATGCCGTCGGTGGCGAACTCGGGGGTCACGCCGGTGGGGCCACCGCCGCGCGCGGACTCGGCGTCGACCCGGTGCACGGCCGTCTCGTGCGCCTGCCGACGGGCCCAGAAGGCCAGCGGTGACGGCGCGGGCAGGAAGGCGAAGCACTCCACGTCGGGCGAGGCGCCGGCCAGCGTGCCGACGAGGTGCCGGTGGCTGTCGCGGTACCAGGCCACGAGTTCCGCGCCGTCCAGGTCGGCGGGTTCGGCCGGCGGGCGGCCCTCGGTGAGCTGCTCCGCGACGAACGCGGCGGCCCAGCGGTGCACGGCGCCCGTGTGCCGCAACAGGTCGCGCACCTGCCAGCCGGGACACGTCGGAACCTTGGCGTCGGTCCCGGCCTCCTCGGCGGCCGCGGCCAGCAGTCTGCCTTCAGTCTGCAGCGCCTGAAGGAACTCGGCGGTCTCCATGACGCCGAGTCTGCCGCATGCGGTGTGCTCCGGGCTCCGGGTTTTCAGGCGACGGTCACGGCAGCGGCGTCCCGCCCGTCGCGTTGACGATCTCGGCGGTGATGTACGACGCCTCCTGCGAGGCGAGAAAGACGTACGCCGGAGCCATTTCGGCGGGCTGGGCCGGCCGTCCGATGGGGGCCTGCTTGCCGAACGTCTGGGTGTCCGGCAGGGTCGCCGGGATCAGCGGCGTCCACACCGGGCCCGGCGCCACCGCGTTCACGCGGATGCCCTTCTCGATCAGCATCTGCGCCAGCCCCTGCGTGAACGTGACGATCGCGCCCTTCGTCGTCGCGTAGTCCAGCAGATGCGGACTGGGCTTGTACGCCTGCACCGACGTGGAGTTGATGATGCTGCCGCCCTCCGGGATGTGCGGCAGGGCCAGCTTGCACAGCCAGAACATGCCGTACAGGTTGGTGCGCAGCACCCGGTCGAACTGCTCGGTGGTGATCGCCTCGATGCCGTCGGGCTGGGACATCTGGTACGCCGCGTTGTTCACGAGGACGTCGATCCGGCCGAACTCGTCCACCGCACGGTCGATGAGCGCCCGGCAGTTCTCCTCCTCCCGTACGTCGCACGAGACGGGCACCGCGCGGCGGCCGGCCTCCTCGACGAGCCGGGCCGTCTCGGCGGCGTCGTCCTTCTCGTCATCCAGATGGGTGAACAGCACGTCGGCTCCCTCGCGGGCGAACGCGAGGGCGACCGCGCGGCCGATCCCGGAGTCCCCGCCGGTGATCACGGCCTTGCGGCCGGCCAGCCGGCCACTGCCCCGGTAGGACTCCTCACCGTGGTCCGGGGGCGGGTCCATCGGCCCGGTCCAGCCGGGGTGCGGCTGGTCCTGGGAGGGAAACTCCGGGGTCGGGTGCTGCTCGCCAGGGTGCTGCTGTTCGGTCACGGGTCTTCCTCCTTGTACACGTCGTACGGCCCGGTGATCGCAACGGGCGTGGCCACGGGTACCCAGGATCACCGGCATCCCCCCTGGC
>NZ_POUC01000178.1 GCF_002891435.1 Streptomyces cahuitamycinicus | reverse complement strand
AGGTCATCGGAGGCGTCTGGGGCCTCGGAGATCCCGGCGACGCCCGGGGGGCGGCGAGCGACGGACGCACCGCGCGGGACGCCTCACCGGTCGACGGGACGCCCTCGCCCCAGCACCCCACAAACCCCGCGCCGGACGCGCCCGGCCTCGCCTGGGCGCCAGGCCTGCGCGACCGGGACGACGAGACGGACTTCGGCCTCTACGACTTCCTGCCGCCCGACTCCGACCCCGAGCCGTACGACGCCCCGGCCCCTCCCGGCCGGTTCTTCCCGCCGGAAACCCCCTGAAGTGTCAGCCGTCCGTCTCCAGCAGCCCGCGGAGCTGCTCCGGGAGAAGCTCGGAGCAGGACTGCTTCGCCTCGTTGGTGAGGGCGTCGGTGGTGCACGTGTAGTAGTCGCGGTAGACCAGCTGTGCCGTGAAGGACGCGGCGACCAGGGCGATGGCCAGCGACGCCGTGACCAGGCCGCTCACCGCCGCCGTCGTCTGGGGGCGGCTGCCCTGCTGTTCCGGTGCCGGGGTGTCCGGGTCGGCAGTCCTGCGGGGCTTGGCGCGCAGGGCGCTGATGGCCCAGTAGAGGGCGAGCGCGCCGAGCAGCAGGGCCACGTAAGGCCAGCTGAAGAGGGCGAAGAAGAAGGCCCACATGCCCGACAACAGGGCGTAGCGCGCCCGGCGCTGCGCGGGGTCCGTCGGGTCCCAGCGCCCGTTCTGGCCGCCGCCCTGACCGCCGCCCTGGCCGTCGGGCCCGCTGCGGGGACGATCACCGAAGCCGCCGGAGGAGCGGCCGGGCTGCCGGTCGCTCCACCGGCTGCCCCAGGGGGAGCGGTCGGGCCCGCCGCCCCGGGAATCCTGGGAGTCCTGGGCGTCGTCGCCCGACGGGCGCCGCGGCTGCCAGGGCCGGTCCGGTGTGCCCTCGGGCGGCGGGGCGAAGGGGTTGTCCTCCTGGGACCCACGGCCCCGCTCCTCCCCGCCGTCGCCGCCCGAAGGCGCGTCGGGCGGTGAGCTGGGGCGCTCCCGCAGCAGCACGGCGCCGCGCTCCCCTCCCTGCGGCGACAGCTGGGGGAACGTGAGGAGTCGCAGGCTGCGGTCCGGCATCAGGTGAGCGTCTTCCCGTTGGTGAGGAGGAATGAGTGAACAGAACGGAGCGGCGTCGGACCCGGGTCCGTCATCTCCTGAACGCACCACGTCCGGACGTCGTTCCCGAACCGGCTCCGTCCAGACGCTACCTCCCGGCCCCGCCCCCGTCCCGTGGGGGCCGCCCGGTGTGCCGGTATCGTTGCTGACGGTCGGCCGGTTCGTAGGCTTCCCCGTATCCGGGGACGCAAAGCATTCGTATGAATGCACAAAACGCTGAGTGCCGGTCGCCTTGGACAGACGCTCCCCCGAGAAAGGCCCCCACCGTGGCCGCCAAGCCCGTGGCCCCGCGCGCCAAGCGCCTCGTCGTGCTGGTCTCCGGATCCGGCACCAACCTGCAGGCGCTCCTCGACGAGATCGCCGCCGTCGGTGCGCAGGCGTACGGGGCCGAGGTCGTGGCCGTCGGGGCGGACCGCGAGGGCGTGGAGGGGCTGGCGCGCGCCGAGCGCGCGGGCCTGCCGACCTTCGTGTGCAGGGTCAAGGACCACGGCAGCCGCGAGGAGTGGGACGCCGCCCTCGCCGAGGCCGTCGCCGCCCACGAGCCCGACCTCGTCGTCTCCGCCGGGTTCATGAAGATCGTCGGCAAGGAGTTCCTCGCGCGGTTCGGGGGGCGGTTCGTCAACACGCATCCCGCCCTGCTGCCCAGTTTCCCGGGAGCCCACGGCGTACGGGACGCGCTCGCGTACGGCGCCAAGGTCACCGGCTGCACCGTCCACTTCGTCGACGACGGCGTCGACACCGGGCCGATCATCGCGCAGGGCGTGGTGGAGATCCGGGACGAGGACGACGAAGGCGCTCTCCACGAGCGCATCAAGGAAGTCGAGCGAAGGCTGCTCGTCGAGGTCGTGGGGCGCCTCGCCCGCAACGGCCACCGCATTGAGGGACGAAAGGTAGTTATCCAGTGACCGCCGACAGCAACAAGCGGCCCCTTCGCCGGGCGCTCGTCAGCGTCTACGACAAGACCGGGCTCGAGGACCTCGCGCGCGGGCTCCACGAGGCCGGGGTCGAGCTCGTCTCCACCGGCTCCACCGCCGCGAAGATCGCCGCTGCCGGCGTCCCCGTCACCAAGGTCGAGGAGCTCACCGGCTTCCCCGAGTGCCTGGACGGCCGGGTGAAGACCCTGCACCCGCGCGTGCACGCCGGCATCCTCGCCGACCTGCGCCTGGAGGACCACCGGCGGCAGCTCGCCGAGCTGGGTGTCGAGCCGTTCGACCTGGTCGTCGTCAACCTCTACCCGTTCCGCGAGACCGTCGCCTCCGGTGCCTCGCCCGACGAGTGCGTGGAGCAGATCGACATCGGCGGTCCCTCGATGGTCCGCGCCGCCGCCAAGAACCACCCCTCGGTAGCGGTCGTCACCAGCCCCACCCGCTACGCCGACGTGCTCAAGGCCGTCCAGGGCGGCGGCTTCGACCTCACCACCCGCAAGCGGCTCGCCGCCGAGGCCTTCCAGCACACGGCCGCCTACGACGTCGCCGTCGCCTCCTGGTTCGCCTCCTCCTACGCGCCCGTCGACGCCGCGGCCGATAGCGGCTCCGCCGCGGGGCAGTTCCCCGACTTCCTCGGCGCCACCTGGGAGCGCGAGCACACCCTGCGCTACGGCGAGAACCCGCACCAGCCCGCCGCGCTCTACGTCTCCCCGGAGGGCGGCGGCCTCGCCCAGGCCGAGCAGCTGCACGGCAAGGAGATGTCGTACAACAACTACACGGACACGGACGCCGCCCGCCGTGCCGCGTACGACCACGCCGAGCCGTGTGTCGCGATCATCAAGCACGCCAACCCCTGCGGCATCGCCGTCGGCGCGGACGTCGCCGAGGCGCACCGCAAGGCGCACGCCTGTGACCCGCTGTCGGCGTTCGGCGGTGTGATCGCGGTCAACCGCCCGGTCAGCAAGGAGATGGCGGAGCAGGTCGCGGAGATCTTCACCGAGGTCATCGTCGCGCCCGGCTATGAGGACGGGGCCCTGGAGGCCCTCACCAAGAAGAAGAACATCCGCGTGCTGCGCTGCCCCGACGGCCCCTCGGCCCCGGTCGAGGTCAAGCCGATCGACGGCGGCGCGCTGCTCCAGGTCACCGACCGCCTCCAGGCCGACGGCGACGACCCGGCCGACTGGACGCTGGCGACCGGCGATGCGCTGAGCGCCGACGAGCTGGCCGAACTGGCCTTCGCGTGGAAGGCCTGCCGCGCGGTGAAGTCCAACGCGATCCTGCTCGCCAAGGACGGTGCCTCGGTCGGCGTCGGCATGGGGCAGGTCAACCGGGTGGACTCCGCGAAGCTGGCCGTCGAGCGGGCGGGTGCCGAGCGCGCCGCGGGTGCGTACGCCGCGTCCGACGCGTTCTTCCCCTTCCCGGACGGCCTGGAGATCCTCACCGAGGCCGGGGTGAAGGCGGTGGTCCAGCCCGGCGGTTCGGTCCGCGACGAGCTGGTCGTCGAGGCCGCGCAGAAGGCGGGCGTCACGATGTACTTCACGGGGACGCGGCACTTCTTCCACTGACGGGCACCTGAGCCCGGGCGGCGCCGCGTCGGATCGGCACTCACGTCGAACTGCGCAGCGCCGCCCAGGTGTCGGGTCCCACCTTGCCGTCCGCGGAGAGGCCCTTGGCCCGCTGGAACTTCTTGACGGCGGCCCGCGTGGCGCGGCCGAACTGTCCGTCCACGCCCCCGTCGCCGACCTCGAAGCCGCGCTGGGTGAGCATGCACTGCACCTGGACCACGCGCTGCCCCTTGTCGCCGCGGACGGTGAGCTCGGTGCCGGAGTAGTACGTGCACCGCGAGTTCCAGGGAGGGGCTTCGGGCGTGGTGGCCGTCTTGCTGGGTGAGGCGGTCGGAGGGGTGTCACCGGCATCGGCACTGCCGCCGCCCTCGCCGCTCTCCGGGGCGGCGGTGGGAGTGGCTTCGCCTCCGGTTGTCCTCGGATCAGGTGACGCCTCGTCCGCCGGCGTCCCCGAGGTGGCTTCCTTCTTCTTCCCGCCCTCCGCTTTCGTGTTCTCGTCGACCCTCGCGCCGGAGGGTGAGGCGGAGGAACCGGGGACAGGGGAGGTCCGAGCGCCGTCGCGGGCGGTGCCGCCGGCCACTGTCGGTGCGGCCGAGGCGGTTCCGCCGACAGACGGACGGGTCAGAAAGAAGGTTCCTGCAACGACGGCGCACGCGGCGAGACCGGCGGCAACAGCGAGATACACCTTCCGCTTCCCGCGCCCGGCGCCGCTCCCGCGAGCGGGACCCCGCACGGGGCCGGTGGCCGGGGTGGCCGAGCCCTGCGCGGGCGTACGCAACCGGCCGGTCTCCTGAACGACCTCCTGCACGACTGAACCTTCCAGTACGTCGCAGGCCTGCCGCCGGGCGAGCAGCCGGCCGCCCAGCGGCTCCTGCCAGCAGGGGGAGCGGTGGCCCCCGGCGGCCTCGGCGGCCTCGGTCAGTTGCCGGGGGGTGGGGCGGCCGGCGGGATCCTTGGAGAGACAGGCGGACAGCAGCGCGGCCAGTCCGGCGTCCCGAGCCGTGAGCCAGGCCATGATGCTTGGTTTGGGTTCCTCGAACGCGACACGGTGCATCACGTCGACGCCCGTCCCGTCGCCGAAGGGAGCGTGCCCGGTGGCGGCGTAGATCAGGCTCCCCGCGAGCGAGAAGACATCGGAGGCGGTGTCGCAGCGGCCCTCGCGCAGATGCTCGGGCGCCATGAAGGCGGGCGTGCCGACCCGGCTCCCCGTCGCGGTGATCGCGCTGCTGTCGGTGGCCTGCGCGATGCCGAAGTCGATGACGTGCGCGCCCTGCTGGGTGAGGACCACGTTGGACGGCTTGAGGTCGCGGTGCACGATACCGGCGACGGCCATTTCCGACAGGGCTTGCCCGAGATCGGAGACCAGCCGCCACACCCCGGCGACTTCCAGCGGGCCGCACTCGCGGACGGCGTCGGCGAGGTTGAGGCCGGGCAGGTACTGCGTCGCCATCCACAGTAAGGAGTCGTCGAATCCGGTGCCGAGCAACTGCGGCGCCCGTGCGCTGCTCACCCGGCCGTGCAGCGATGCCTCCCGCTCGAAACGCCGCCGGAACCGGGGGTCGTCGGCGTACTCGGGTCGGATCACCTTGACGGCGGCGAGGCCGGGAGTGTTGTCGGTGGGGCGGGCGAGGTAGACACGGCCCATGCCACCGGTGCCGAGGAGGCCGACGGGTATGTAGGGGCCGATCTGTCCCGGGTCCCTGGACCGCAACGGACTCGCGCCGGCCTGTTTCAGGGCGGCGGCGTCGCTGGACGCCGGAGTGTACGACGGCAGGGGCTGCCCCTGGTCTGTCATCGATCCCCCGAGTGCGGTGTCCTGCCAACGCGCTCCTGCGTCAAGCCAGTTGGTCCGAGGTTATCGGTTCGGGGCGGGGGAGCGGTCCGGATGCGCCGGAAGGGGGTGGCTGCGGCGCCCGTGACGGACGCCGCAGCCGGTTGGTCGCGCGCCTCTCCCCAGGTGACGCGCGAGAACACGGCTGCCCCGTGCCGTGGAGGTAGTGCGTCAGACCTTCTGAATCGCGATCTTGACGGCGGAAGGGCTCCAGTAGGGGCTGTCGCCGGGCATCTTGTCGAAGGTGTCCTTGTTGCCCTGGGGGCACGCCTGGGGCGAGTAGTCCGTGTCCTTCTTGCCGCCTGAGCCGTACCAGGTGATGACGATTTGGACGCAGTCGCCGTCGTCATCGTCGTCCTTCACCCAGCCCTTGGCGTGGGTGGAGCTTCCGGAGCCGGTGAAGTCGCCCTTGCTGGACCCCCAACTCACGGAGCATGTCCACGACTTGGTGGTCGCCTCGCAACCTGTGGCTGCCGATGCGGTCGGAGCCGTCGCTGTCAGCGTTCCGGCGGCGATCAGGCCGCCTACGGCCGCGTATACGGTGCGTCGGAAGATCATGGGTACCTCTCGGTGTAGACCGATGGTGTGCTACGGGAGGGTGGCGCAGTGGCCGGAGGTGCTGCGCCACTTGAGCTTGTCTCGCGTCTTCGGGCCATAGACGCCGTCGTCCTTGAGGCCCAGACGGGACTGAACGATCTCCAGCTCTTCCTCGGTGATCGCTCCGAAGTGGCCGTCGACCTCCACCTTGGTCCGCTTGTGGCAATGGCGCAGGGCGTTCTGGATCGCGGTCACGTGGGAGCCGGAGGCCCCTTCCGCCGTGATGCAGTTGTCGGTGCTGCCGCGGGCGGGGATGTTGGCCAGCTCATGGCCGTTCCCGCCGCCGATGAAACGGCCGAGCGTCTTGTTGCACCAGGAGGTGGCGGCGTTGGCCTGGGTGGCGGTACCGGCCACCCCGAGTCCGGCCAGCAGCATCGCGCCGACTGCGACGCCCGCCTTGGCGCGCAGCACGCGGGACTCCTTCATGGGTTCCTCGTTTCTGGGGCTGTTCGATTCTCGGGCGGGTGTCAGATCCGGGCGCAGCGCGTGGCGCTGTTGCGGGTGAACTCCCACTCCAGGTGGGTGCGGCTGTCCTTGCCGTAGATGCCGTCGCCCTTGATGCCCTCGTCGCGCTGGGCTGCTGCGAGGGCGTTCTTGGTGTTGGTGCCGAAGATCCCGTCAACCTTCAGGTTGAAGCCCAGGTCATCGCTGTAGCAGACGTTCAGCGAGCGCTGGAGCATGGCGACGGAGGCGCTTTGCGCTCCGCTGCCCATCGTGCAGTCCATGTTGGCCTTGTAGCCGGGCAGGTACGCCGTGTAGGTGCTGTCGCCGACGAGCTTCCTGTACGCCGATGCGTAGCCGTCGTTGCAGTAGCCCGCGTAGGCGGCGGCCGGTGCCGCTGTGACCATGCCCAGACCGAGACCGGACAGCAGCGTCAGCCCGGCGACGCTCCCCGCCGTCGTGCGGGATCCGCGGAAGTGCCTCATGTCTTCCCCCGTTTTCCTTTCCTTGCCGTGGTGGCGTGGCCAATGGTGGGCAAGGTCGGCGGTCGGCGGTACCTGCAAAGTTGTAGGTACGGCGGGAGACGGGTGTCCCTCAGGCTGCGGACGGGGCTTGTAGTTGCCCATGCCCCGCTCGTCGAGAGGAAACGGGGACGACCCATGACACTGAGCCGAGTCAAGTACGGGGCGGCCATGGCTGTCGCGGCGATGAGCATGACGATGCTCGCTGCGGCGCCCGCCACCGCCGATGCCAGCGACAGCTGGAAGCGGAACTGCTCCGACGACACCACGTACAAGGCCAATGTCACCGATCACGTGGCCACCACCACCAAGAAGTCCGACGGGGATTGCGCGGGCCACGCGTGGGTGCGGATCAAGGTGCAGGGGAAGTGGGGCAAGTGGGACGACAGCAATTCGACCGCGACGAAGCGCAGCCCGATCTACAAGATTGAGGAGTCGGAGCACAAGGACTGCAACTGCAGCTCCGCCAACGTCGTGACTCTCGAGCCGTAACGTCCGTCCGGGGCCTGCGGCGCGGGCGCTTCCCCCCGGCGGGAAGCGCCCGTTCTCCCAGAGCGGCTGGACGGGGTCCGCGGAACGGTTCGCACCACGCGGTCGCGTCCGTGACTCCAAGGCCCCAGAGTGGCCCCGGCAGATCCCGATCGCCGTGCGGCCATGTCCTCTCAGCCGGCGTTGGCGCCGCGCCCGTGGGAACGCGACCAGCATCGAGACGCCAGCGCCGATCGCGCAGAACAGCGCCCAGTAGCGCACGGCATCCCCCCGTTGGGCACCTGCTCTTCCTTCCCCCTTGGCAAGACCCGGCGGCTGCGGGAAGGGACGACGGCTCAGCCGTCCACCTCGTACCGGCCGACCTCCAGGAAGTGCCGCAGCGCCTCGGGCGTGCCGACCTCAAGGGCCGCCTCCGCCGCCGCACGCAGCGCGTCGCTGGTACCCGGGGCGCCCAGGATGCGGAAGACGCGCACGCGGTCGTCCTCGAACCGGGCCGCGGCGTAGCCGGTTTCCCGGTAGGCGCGCAGGGCCTCCGGGGTACCGGTCTCCAGAGCCTCGTGGGCTTCCCTGATGACCGCCACATCGGTCCTCTCGTCGGCGCCGGCGAGGACGCGGAAGATGGCGACGCTGTCGTCCTCGGCCTGGGCCAGGCGGTAGCCGGTTTCGAGGAAGGCGCGCAGGGCTTCCGGGGTGCCGGCGTCGAGGGCCTCGTTGGCCTCCCTGATGACCGCCTTGTCGCCGTTGTTCGTGGCGATGAACAGGATACGGGCGACGGCGACACCGTCGTCCTCGGCCTGTGCGGTCCAGCGGCCCGTCTCCAAAAAGTACCGCTGGTCCTCGATGGTGCCGTCCAGGGCGGCCTGTGCGGCGGCGTGGACGGCCTTGCCGGTGGCGGGGTCGGCGATGATGCGTGCGATCGCGACCCGGACGTCGTCGTCGGACATCTCGTCCACCGGCGTGGTGGCGCCGGCCGTGTCGGACGGCGCCGTCACGGTGGCGGACGAGCCGGCGGCCGTGCCGGCGGCGAAGGCCGGGGTGGTGAGGAGGAGGGCCGGCGTCAGGGTGGTGGCCGCTATGGTCAGGGCGGCGCGGGTGAGTCTCACGAAGGACCTTCCTTGCGAACGTCGGGAACAGTCGAAAGCAGGGGTCACGCAGAACCGGCGGATGACGCACAGCCCCGAGTCCTGCGCCTCATCCGCCGGTGCGGACATCTTCGCTCCGACCGTGCACGGGTTCATTGCCTGAAGCGTGCAATCTTCTGGGCTGGTCGTTGCCGCTCGGGTTCTCGTTCGCCGGACCCGGCGGTGCGTCACATCTCCCCGCCCTTGCGCAGCGCGCTCCAGGTCCGTGCCTCCACGACCCCGTCCGCGCCGAGCCCGGCCCGCTTCTGGAAGGTGACGACCGCCCCGTGCGTCATCGGGCCGAAGTCGCCGTCCACTTCGCCGACCTCCTTTATGCCGTGCAGATGCCGGAGCAGGCACTGGGCCTCACGGACCTGGCTGCCGCCGTCACCCTGCTTGACGGTGAAGTCCCACGTGCTGTTCCAGCCCGCGGTGTAGCCGCCGCCGTGGGTCTCGTCCTCGTACACCGCCGGCTTCTCGCAGCTGGGAGGCGCCGCGGTGGCAGGGGGCTCGTCGCGCAGTGCGTACGTCACCGCCGTCGCGCCCAGCAGTGCCGTCGCCACGAGCGCCGCGGCCAGCACCGGACGCCGCCACCGCCGGGGCCGCAACCTCGGCAGACGGGCCGATCGGGAGGCCCCGGCCGCGTCCTCCACCCGGCGCAGGAGCGCACCGGCGTCAGGGACCCGGGCGGCGCGTTCCGTGTGCGTGGGGGCCAGGCAGTCCCGGACGATCTCCCGCCAGGCCTCGGGGAGTCCGGGGGACAGGCGCAACTCCTCGGTGCCGCGCGCGTAGCGCGTCGCGGCGTCGCTTCGTGCCTCCGTGCTTCCGCCCGGCAACGGGAAGGAGCCCGTGAGGGCGACATGGGCGAGGACGCCGAAGGCCCAGACGTCGGCGGAGGGGCGGATGCGGGTGCCTCGCTCGTCGATCTCGGGCCACAGCAGCTCCGGCGGGGTGTAGTCGGGCGTGGCGAAGGCGGGTGCGTAGGCGTGGGTGCCCTCCAGCTCGGCGGCCATGTTGAAGTCGGCCAGTCGTATCGAGCCGTCCTTCAGCAGCAGCACGTTGGCGGGTTTCAGGTCGCCGTGCACCCAGCCCGCGTGGTGCAGCTGGTGCAGGCCCTCGCAGATCTGGGCCAGCAGGGCTGGGGCCGACTCCGGCTTCGGCTCTTGTTTCAGTACGACGTCCAGGGAGCCCTCGGCCATCTCCAGCACGAGCACGGTGGCACCGTCCAGCTCCGGGTGCCCCGGATCGTCGACCGTCAGGGTGTCGTACATGCGGATCAGCCGGGGCGCGCGCAGGCGGCCCAGCAACTCCACCTCCCGCTCGGCGAGTTCGCACATGTGCCGCAGCTGCCGAGGTGTACGGGTGCCGGTGGGCAGAAACTTCAGGGCGGCCCGGCCGGGCATCTCAGGGCCCCCTTCCCCGACGAGCCGCGCCGCGTACACCGTGGCGAAGGCGCCGGAGGCCAGAGCCTCGCGCACCTCCCACGCGCCGACCCGGTAGCCCTTCGGGACGGGGACGGCGTACGACCGGCCGGTCATCGGACCATCTCGCCCGCCGGGGCGGCCAGCACCACCAGGTCGTCCTCGCGGACCAGGTCGAAGCGGAGCGCGAGTGAGACCAGCGACTCCTTCTTGCCGTTGACGCGCAGGCCGGGCGCGGCGGTGTCGGGGCCGGGGCGCAGCCGGAGTTTGAGGGCCAGGTAGTCGATGTTCCAGTAGACGGACGAACGGCTGACCGTCGGCCAGACCGGGTGCAGCCGTTCCACCAGCTGTTCCACTGCCGGAAGCGGCGCGTGCGGTTCCCCGCGCAGCCGGGGCTCGCACAGGGCGGCCAGCACCGCGAAATACCGGCTGGTGCGGTCCAGAGCGAACGCCGGTGCCGTGGCGGCGCCGGGGAGCGAGCGGCGGTCGGCGCTGCGGAAGGCGTGGCGTGGCGCCCAGACATCGAAGCTGAGCAGGTCTCCCGCGGCGGGCAGCACCACCCGCGAGAACTCGAACGGTACCGGGGCTTCCATACGGCCAGGCGCGATCTTGAGGTGCTCTCCCGCGCCCTCCGGATTCTCCACCACGTAGGTCTGGTCCTCGCTGAAATTGCTCAGCAGCCAGAAGGACCGGTGTGCGGTGATCTCCCCGGCGGCCCGGGGCACCCCCGCGTGGTCGATGGTGAGTCCGCCGCCCGTCCCGGCCCTGCCGAACGCCAGCCGTTCGCCCGCGGCGATTCTGACCTGCCCCTCCGCGCTGGCGCACGTCGGTGGTACGACGATGACGCTGTACATGGAGTAGTCCCCCTCCTCCTGTGAGGCCGGGGGCGCAGCCCCGGTCCGACGAGGGCAGGGTATGGGACGTTTTCGAACGAGTACGAAGCATCGCGCCTGATACGGCGCGTCTGTGAAACCTTTGTGAGAAAAAGCCGGGGCGGCGGGGGCACCGCAGACCTCTCAGGGTCATGCACCAGGGCCGTGCCCCCCTCGTACGGGTGAGACACGGCCCTTGGAAGTGAATGGCGTGAACCGGTCCGGTCGACCGGGTCCGGTTCAGTGCTTGGGGCGGTTGAACCAGGCCTTGCCGTTGGCGTTGCCGACGAACACCGCGACCAGGATGGCCAGGACGGTGTGCACCAGGCCGACGATGACGAACGGGTAGATGCCGAGCACCGCCGTGATGATGGCGAACACCATGATGGTGACCCGGGCGCCGTTGCCGCCGCTCTTGAACTTCGTCGCCAGGACGGCCGCGAACACCATCCAGGCCAGGCCGAACACGACGTAGCCCCAGATCAGGCCGGTCGAGTCGCCGACCAGGTCCTGAAGGGCGGCGTTCTCCTGCACGGTCGCGTCGTTCTTCGCGGCGTTGATCGCTGCGGCGCCGATCCCGAGGATCACCACGGCGACGACCTGCAGACCGACGATGACCCACATCATCACGCGGGCCGCGCTCACCGAGCCGGGCATCGTGGTCGGCGCGGCGGGGCCGCCGTAGGGGGAGACCGGAGGGGCCTGCGGGTAGCCGTAGCCGGGAGCCTGACCCTGGTTCTGCGGGTAGCCGTAGCCCGGCTGCTGCTGCTGCGGCTGCCCCTGGGGGGCGCCGTAGGGGTTGTTCGGGTCGCCGTAGCTCATGGGGGACTTTCCTCCGTTGGTCCGAGTGCGGGGACGACGCGTGACATCCGCACGGAGGAAAATCTTCAGTAGTGCGACCGTCCCCCCGTTGAGCTGCCCGCGGCACTTGTCGGGTCATCGTTCTTCACCACTGACCGGCTTGTCCAGCCGCATTCCCGATGCGTTGTGCAAGTGCAACATCGCTGATCATGGGCGGATAGAGGAGGACGGGCCCCGCGGTGCCCGGATTGCGGCCGGATTGGAACCGTGGCGGGTTCATCCGCGAGGATGGGGCCATGACCGCCCAGATTCTCGATGGCAAGGCCACCGCAGCCGCGATCAAGTCCGATCTGACCGCCCGCGTGGCGGCGCTGAAGGAGAAGGGCGTCACGCCCGGCCTCGGCACGATTCTGGTCGGGGACGACCCCGGCAGCCAGAAGTACGTCGCAGGCAAGCACCGCGACTGCGCGCAGGTGGGCATCGCCTCCCTCCAGCGCGAACTGCCCGCCACGGCGACCCAGGAGGAGATCGAGCGGGCCGTCCGCGAGCTGAACGACGACCCGGCCTGCACCGGGTACATCGTGCAACTTCCGCTGCCCAAGGGCATCGACGAGAACCGCATCCTGGAGCTGATGGACCCGGACAAGGACGCGGACGGACTGCACCCGATGAACCTGGGGCGCCTCGTCCTCAACGAGCCCGCCCCGCTGCCCTGCACCCCGAACGGCGTGCTGACGCTGCTCCGCCGCTACGGCGTGGAGATCAAGGGCGCGGAGGTCGTGGTCGTCGGACGCGGTGTGACCATCGGCCGGCCGATGCCGCTGCTGCTCACCCGCCGCAGCGAGAACGCGACCGTGACCCAGTGCCACACCGGCACCCGTGACCTGTCGGCGCACCTCAAGCGCGCGGACATCATCGTGGCCGCCGCCGGCTCCGCCCATCTGATCCGCGCCGAGGACGTGAAGCCCGGCGCGGCCGTCCTCGACGTCGGCGTCTCCCGCAGTGCCGAGGGCAAGATCGTGGGCGACGTCCACCCCGACGTGGCCGAGGTCGCCGGCTTCATCTCCCCGAACCCGGGCGGCATCGGCCCGATGACCCGCGCCCAGCTGCTCATGAACGTGGTCGAGGCGGCGGAGCGCAGTGTCGGCTGAGCCCCGGACCCCGAGCGGGCACGAGACGCGGGACGGGCATGAGACGCGGGACGGGCATGAGGCGCCGGGCGGGCACGAGACGCCCGCCAGTCACGAGGCGCGGGGCGGGCACGAGGCGCCGGAGGACATCACCGTCCGGGACCCCATCAGCGCGCCCGACGCCGAAGGGCGGCCGCGGCGGGTCACGCGGCGTTTCCCGCTGTTCACCAAGGACACCGCACGGCCCGAGGGTGGCGGCCGGGCCGCGTCCGAGGACGCTCCCGCGCCTGCGCGGCAGTGGCCCGTGCTCGCCGTGCTGGGACTGGCCGGGCTCGGACTACTGGTGACCGCTTTCGGCCTGTTCCGGCTCGGAACGCTGCTGATCGGTGTCGCCCTGCTGGGCGGCGGCGCGATGCGCTGGCTGCTGCCGGACGTCGGCATGCTCGCCGTCCGCTCCCGGTTCACGGACATCGTCACCTACGGCCTGCTGGGCCTGGTGATCGTCATGCTGGCGCTGATGGTCCAGCCGAATCCGTGGCTGCAGATCCCGTTCCTGAAGGACACGCTGCACTTCACGGTCACCAACGAGTGACGGACGGCGGCCCGTCCTCTCCCCCGAGGAAGGACGGGCCGCCGTCACGCACCACCCTCCGGCACGGCGAACGGCCTGTTCAACGGCTGTCAGTGCGCTGTGGCACGGAAGTGACAGTTCCGGTACGTCTCGCTTCCGATACTGCACAAAGTGGTGCGACGCGGGGGTTGGCAGGGACAATCAGGACGGTCCAGGGTGTACCGCGCGCGGTCACCATGCTCCTGTGCGCCCCCCGTCAGGGAACTGAGATCCTGACTGGGCGCATCCCTGTGGGTATCCAGAACGGGGACTCGGCCAAGGCCGCCACGCGCGGGGCGAACAGCGCGAGAAATATCAGCACGTACGGGGGGAAGAGGGGGAGCAATGCCTCGTTGGAAGGCCTTGCCGGATGAGCTCGATCCACAGATCAGGGAGTTCACCAGTCAGCTGCGCAGGCTCGTGGACCGCAGCGGTCTGAGCATCGCTTCGGTGGCGGACCGCACGGGCTACAGCAAGACGTCGTGGGAGCGTTACCTGAACGGCCGGCTGCTCGCGCCGAAGGGCGCGATCGTGGCTCTGGCCGAGGTCACGGGCACCAATCCGGTGCACCTGACCACCATGTGGGAGCTCGCCGAGCGCGCCTGGAGCCGCTCGGAGATGCGGCACGACATGACGATGGAGGCCATAAGGATCTCCCAGGCGCGCGCCGCGCTCGGGGAGTTCGGCGGGCAGGACTTCACCGACCCCTCGGCCGGTGGCAAGGCGGCCTCGGCGGGCGAGGGCAGAGCGGCCTCCGCGGGCGGCGGCAAGCCCGCCCGCCGGAGCGGCGGCACGACGATCACGCCGGGCGTCGCGGGGCCGGCCGGTGTGGCTCCGACCGTGCCGCCGCAGCCGACGGCCCCCGAGGTCCAGGACTCCAGCGGCGCGGGTGTGCGGGAGGTGAGCGGCCGGGCCGCGGCGCCCGAGGTCAACTCATGGGGACTGGCCGGGTACCAGGGCCCGTCGTCGACGGCAGGCCGTTCCGCCGGACCCGGTGCGGACCGGGGGCCCCGGCCCGGCTCCGGAACCCCCACCGGGTCGCCCGGCGGGGGTCGCGCGGCCGGCGCAGGGCCCGGCTCGTACGGCGAACCGCGGGACGCCGTCCCGGCGCGGGCCGGTGGCGCGGGCGGCAGGGGTGCCGGCGGGACCCGCCGCGCCCCCTCGGCCCCCGCGGGCAAGAAGCGGACCGCGACCTTCGTCGCGGGTGTCGTGGGCGTGCTGGTGGTGATCGCCGGCGCGTTCTACCTCACCGGCGGCGGTGGCGACGACGAAGCCGGGGGCGGCGCCAAGTCGCCCTCGCCGACCGTCAGCACCGACCCGAAGCTGCCGCCCGGCGTCAAGTGCAGCGGCGCCGACTGCACCGGCAAGGACGCGGAGGCCATGGGGTGCAGCGGTGACCTGGTGACCACGGCCCGGACCGCGACCGTCGGCGCGACCGTCGTCGAGGTCCGTTACAGCGAGACCTGCAAGGCGGCCTGGGGGCGTATCACCCAGGCCGCACAGGGCGACGAGGTCGAGATCAGCTCGGGCAAGGCGAAGCAGACCGGCAGCATCACCGCCGCCGGGGACGCGATCGCCTACACCCCGATGGTCGCCGTGAAGGGCGCCGCCGACGCCAAGGCCTGCGCGACCCTGGCGGCCGGTGGCCAGGGGTGCACCGACTAGGTGCGAAGGGGGTGCCGCCCGCCCGGGTGAGGAATTTCCGAGGGGGAGGAATGCCCGCCCGGATCGGGGGCACGCGAACCGTACCCCCACGGGAGTCCGGCATGGTCGGTATCCCCCAGGCGGCCGTCTTCGTCCTCCTCTCCCGGACGGGGCGGCCGCCTTTTGCCCGGGGTGGGTGCGTGCGCGAGGGT